>CAZECJ010000232.1:0-3442 GCA_964510645.1 uncultured Verrucomicrobiota bacterium
CAGCAGGCCCAGCAACTCCAGGCGGACATGGAATTGATCCAGAGCCGCATCCGGGAGCTGGAAACCAAGCCGGAGAAATCCTGAACACCGGCGACAGAACATCGTCGCCAAATTCCCGGCGTTTCTGCTAGAAAGCGTGCGATGCATGGGGTGCAAGCGACGCGTTCGTGCGTACCCAGAAGGAATATCGCCATGAACAATTCGAAACCCGCCCGCCCCCATCGCGCCCAACCCCACCCGGCCGCGCCGCTGACGCCCTACGGCAACCGCCCGATGGTCACGCCCATCGTGCACGCCGTGAACTACGAGTACCTCAACTTCGAGGTGCTGCGGCAGATCACCGACGGCGAAGTCGACGGCTACACCTACCACCGCGACGACAATCCCACGGTGCGGGCCGTCGAGCGCCAGATCGCCGCGCTCGAAAGGGCGGAGGATTGCGTGGTCTGCACCTCGGGCATGGCGGCCTGCACGCTGGTCTACCTGACCTACCTGCGCGCCGGCGGGCACCTGCTGCTCTTCCACGACGTCTACGGCGCGCACTACAAGGTGTCGCTGATCCTCGAACGCCTCGGCGTGGAGGTCACCTGGGTGGATGCCGCCGACTGGCGCACGCTGGCCAAGCACGTCAAACCCAACACGCAGATGATCTTCCTGGAAACGCCCAGCAATCCGCTGTGCAAGACCGTGGACGTCGCCGCGGTGCGCAAGATGGCCGACAAGGTCGGGGCGCTGGTGGTGGTGGACAACACCTTCGCCACCCCGTACCACCAGCATCCGCTCGAGCTCGGCGCGCATCTGGTCGTGCACAGCGCCACCAAAGCCCTCGGCGGGCACAACGACCTGATGGCCGGCGCCGTCGCGGGCTCCAAGGACGACTACGACAAGCTGTGGTTCACGCGGCAGGCCATCGGCTGCACGCTCGACGCCTACTCGGCGTCGCTGCTCGAACGCGGCCTCAAAACCTTCCCCCTGCGCGCCGAGCGCATGGCCGAAAACGCGCTGGCCGTGGCCCGGCATCTGGCGAAACGTCCCGGCATTTCCAACCTGCGCCATCCGGGCCTCGCCGCCGACGAAGGCCATCGGATTTCCGTTCGCCAGATGCGCAACGGTTTCGGCGGGATGATGGCGTTCGACGTCGGCCGCACGCAGGAGGACGCCAAGCGCTTCATCTCGGCTTTGAAGACCATCCGCCACGCCGTCAGCCTTGGCTCGACGGAATCGCTGATCTGCATCCCCTTCCTGACCACCATGCTCTACATGCCGCCCGAGCGGCGCACGGCCTTCGGCGTCCGGCCCAACAGCGTGCGCCTGTCCGTCGGCGTGGAACCCGTCGACGATCTCCTCGCCGACCTCGACCAGGCCCTGGCCCGCATGCGCAACTCCAAATCAAGAAAGGGAAACCCATGAACGTCTTGATCGTCTTCAACCACGCCCCCTACGACGGCACCGACGTGACGTGGAACAGCCTGCGCCTGGCCGGCAAGCTCGCGGAAAACGGGCACGCCGTCCGGATCTTCCTGATGAACGATTCCGTGGACTTGGCGCGCGAAAGCTGCCGGGCACCGGCGGGCTACGATCAAGATCTCGTGGCCATGCTGAAGGCCCTGATCGCCCAGGGCGTGGCCGTGAAAGTCTGCGGCACCTGCATGGCCCGTTGCGGCATCCACAAGAACGAGCCCTACTACGCCGGCGCGAACAAGTCCACCATGGCCGATTTGGCCGAGTGGGTCGCCGACAGCGACCGCGTCCTGACGTTCTGAACCGGCCCCGTGCTGCAATCCCTCCAGCTCTGCGAAACCCACCGCTGGCGCGTGCGCCGCTACCGAACCCTGCGCTTCCGGCCCGGCCTGAACCTGCTGATCGGCCCCAACGGCACCGGTAAAAGCACCATCCTGCGCGCGATCGCCGGCTGCCCCGACTGCCGGCGCACGGAGGACGGCGAAACGGACTACGTCTTCTTCGATTCGGAGAGCATGAACCCCAAGCGGGACGACCAGCCCATCCGCAACTCCACCGAAATGAAGCTGCATCTGCGCGCGCTGTTTTCCTCCCACGGCGAAATCCTGCGCGCCGCGTTCTCCGCCCTGCGGATGAAGCCCACCACCTGCCTGCTCTTCGACGAGCCCGAGGCCGGGCAGGATTTCGACCACGTGCTGAAGCTGCGCGCGGCCATCGACCGCGCCGTGGCCCGCGGCGTGCAGGCCATCGTGGCCACCCACGACGTCCTGTTCTGGGAGCGCGCCCATCTCATCGAACTGAGCCGCGGCTACCGGCAACGCGTCACCCAGGCGCTTTGCCGGATGAAATGCCTGTCGGCCGGGGAATCCGCCCCGTGAAAACGCACCTCGCCTGCATCCCCTGCCTGGCCCGCCAGGCGCTCGACGCCGTGACGGAAGCCGTGCCGGATCCCGCCCGGCGCGAACCGCTTCTGCGCCGCCTGCTGCGGGACATCGCCGACGGCGACTGGTCCGACACGCCGCCCGCGATGGCCCAGCGCCTGCAGCGCTCCATCCGCCGGGAACTCGGCGATCCCGACCCCTACCGCGCCATCAAGGACCGGATGAACGAAATGGCTTTGCGCCTCGTGCCCGCGCTGCGCGCGCGCATCGCGGCGCACCCCGACCCGCGCGAGGCCGCCGTCCGCGTGGCCATCGGCGGCAACCTGCTCGACGTGGGCGCCAAGACCCAGATCGCCGCCGAAGACCTGCCTGCCCATCTGGAAACCATCTGGACGCAGCCCCTGAGCGGCGACGTTTCCAAACTCTTCGCCGCCGCGGACCGCGCGCGGTCGATCTTGTATCTGGCCGACAACGCCGGGGAAATCGTCTTCGACCGCCTGCTGATCGAGCAATTGCCCGCCGAGAAGATCGTCCTCTTCGTGCGCGGCGCGCCCGTGCTCAACGACGCGACGACCGCCGACGCCGCCGTCGCCGGCCTGCCGGAAATCGTGCCCGTGCTCGGCAACGGCTCCGACGCGCCGGGCACGATCCTGGAGGACTGCTCGGCCGAGTTCCGCGCGCGGTTCGCCGACGCCGATCTCGTGATCGCCAAAGGCCAAGGCAACTACGAAACGCTTTCCGAGGTGGACAAGAACATCTATTTCCTGTTTACCGTCAAATGCCCGTTGGTGGCGGGACGCGTAGGCGAACCGGTCGGCAGCCTCGTGGTGAAAGCAAGCCGCCAACCTCGCGCCGGCGGCGAATAGGCCGCGGATCGCCCATGCCCAGCCTCGAACCAGGCAAGCCCGGAACCAAGGAAGCGTACGGCCTTTCCGTCGTCGCTCCCGACGGCACCGTGCGCATCCCGCCCAAGGCCTTCGCGCATTACCGATTCCAGTCCGGCGAGTTGGCCGTCGCCGCCACGACGCACCGCGGCGAGCCCGGTTTCGCCCTGCTGAACAAGGCCCGGGCCGAAGCGACCGTTTTCCAAAAATACGTCG
>CAZECJ010000233.1:0-3376 GCA_964510645.1 uncultured Verrucomicrobiota bacterium
TCAACGACATGCGCGAAGTCGTCGAAGCCGCCGCCGCCGGCAACGCCCAGGCCGAAACCGCGCTCGAGATGTTCTGCTACCGCATCCAGAAATACATCGGCGCCTACATGGCGGTCGTGCCGAATCTCGATGCCATCGTCTTCACCGCCGGCATCGGCCAGAACTCCGCGCCCGTGCGCGAACGCATCTGCGCCGGCCTCGAACACCTCGGCCTCAAAATCGACCTGGCCAAGAACGCCGTCCGCTCCGATGATCCCCGCGCCATCCAGCAGGCCGGCGCCCCCCTCCAGATCCTCGTGCTGCCGACCAACGAGGAACTCCAGATCGCCCTCGAAACCAAGCAGATCATCGAAGGCAAATGACCCTTCGCCCCCGAGGCGGGGGCTCGCTTGCCCTCCGTAGCCTTGGCGAAGGAGGGCAACTCGCGCCGCGCCGCTACTTGGCGGCGCTGACGTCGCAGACCTTGCCGCCCAGTTCCGCCTTGTAGAAGCCGCCGGACATCTGGTTGTAGCTGCCGAACGAGAGTTCGAACCACCAGTTGTGTCCGCCCGTGCTGTTCAGCCGGGCCGTGGCCGGGGGATCGCCCGAAACCGTGCCCGAAAACGAGTCGCTGAACGTCGGATCCGTGAACGTGTAGGTGCCGCTCAGTGTCGAGCCGCTCTGGTTCACGACCATCGTCAGGCCGCGGCCACAGACGTGTCCGCTCCAGACGCCCGCATAGGAACCCGTGGGAGTCCCGCCGCCGCCGCCATCATCATCGTCGTCGTCTTCGCACCCGACCATCAGACCCATCGCCGCCACTGCCGCCACCAACGCGAGCCATTTCACTTTCGACATATGTCCTCCGGGTTGCCTGGTTTTGCCGCCGGGGATGTTTCCATCCTCGCGGGATTCATTTAACACCCGCTGAAGGCCCCCGGCAATATGAAACGTTCGGCAAAAGACGTTTTGCCACTGCCGCCGCAGGCGTGGTATCGTCCGGCCGTGAACATGAGCCCGTTTTCATGGTATGTCGCCCTGCTGGCTGCCGGATTGCTGCTCATCGTCGCCGAGGTCTTCCTTCCGGGCGGCGTGGCGGGCGTGATCGGGGGGCTGGCGCTGTTGGGCGCGATGGGTCTGGGGTTGGCCGCCTTTCCGGCGCCGTGGGGTTTTTTGTCGGCCATCGCCATCGTGGTGTTCGGCGGCATCGGCCTGCTGACGTGGGTGCAGTTGTTCCCGCGGAGCCGGGTCGGCAAGCGGATCGCCTTGCGCACCGACGGCGCCGATCAAAAAACCGCCGCGCCCGACCGGGGGTTGCTGGGAGCCGCCGGGGAAGCCGCCACGGCGCTGCGGCCGGCCGGCATCGCCGTCATCGCCGGCAAGCGCTACGACGTGCTCGCCGAAGACGGCGAGTGGATCGTCGCCGGCGCCGCGGTCCGCGTCAGCGCCCTGCGCGACGGCCAGATCCACGTCCGGACGGTGGATGCACGGCCATGAAGCGCCCGCTTTCCACTTTTATCCTGCTTTGCCTCCTGCCGGCCGCCGCGCACGCCTATCAATTCCGCGTGGGCGAGACGACCAATGCCCTCATCCTGCCGGCCGGCGCACAAATCGAAGAAGAGGCGCTGTGGGCTGCGAACAGCGTGGACATCCAGGGCACGACCCTTCGCGACCTGTGGCTGCTGGCCACGGCCGCCGTGCGGTTCGACGGCGAATCCGGCGGGGATTTGCGCGCGTTTTCGGCGTCCGCGACGATCGACGGAACGGTGCAGGGCAACCTGTTTGCCTATGCCAACGGCCTGCAGCTCACGACCAACTCCTCCGTGCGCGGCGAAGTGGCCCTGTTCGGCGCGGATCTCATCTGCGAAGGCGTCGTGGAAGGCGACGCCCGGCTGTTCGCGAAATCCGCCACGCTGGGCGGCCGCTGGGGCGGCGACGTGCGCATTGTCGCCGACGAAATCCGGATCGCGCCCGGCACGCGGATCGCGGGCGACCTCGTCTATACCTCGTCCAAGCCGCTGGTCTACGACGCCAGCGTCACCGTCGGGGGAACCGTCGAGCAACGGAACGTCCTGCCTCCGGAAGCCCCGCTCCGTTCGCGCCTGGCCCGCCACGGCTATCTTTTCCTCGCGGCGCTGCTGGTCGGCATGCCGTTCGTGGGTTTCTTCCCGATGGTCGCGGGCGGCGCGGTGCGCAAGCTGCGCGTTTCGCCGTGGCGGACCTTGCTCGCGGGCCTGGCGGCGCTGTTGTTCGGGCCGGTTCTGATTGCCTTCGCGTTCGTGACGATCGTGGGCATCCCGCTGGCGCTGATGCTGGCCGCGCTCTACGGCGCGCTGCTGTATCTCGCGCACGTCGTCATCGCCCTCTGGCTGGGCCACGCGCTGGTGCGGACCTCGGGACCGCAGACCTTCGCGCGCGTGCTTTCGGCCCTGGCCGTCGGCCTGTTCATCCTCTATTTCGCGGCAGCCATCCCCGGCGTCGCTTCCTTCCTCGCGTTCCCGGTCGTCGTGCTGGGCAGCGGATCGCTCGTGTTGGCCTTTTTGCAGCGATCGTTCATTCCCATCGCGATGCCCCCGCCCGTCCCGCCCCCTTTGCCGAAGCGTCCCGAACCCACGGATAACCCCGAATAAAGGAGTCCCGACATGCCCTTCATCAACGTCCTGTTCATCCTGTTGGCGATCGTCGTCGTCATCCTGCTCAGCATTTTCTTCTACTTCCTGAAGGTCTGGGTGCGCGCGTGGATGTCCGGCGCCTACATCTCGCTGCTCAACCTGGTCGGCATGAAGCTGCGCAACGTGGCGCCCACGCTCATCGTCGATGCCCGCATCCGGGCCGTCAAGGCGGGCCTGCCCCTCAGCAGCGACCAGCTCGAAGCCCACTATCTCGCCGGCGGCGACGTCATCAACGTCGTCCAAGCCCTCATCGCGGCCGACAAGGCCAACATCGAGCTGTCGTTCCAGCGCGCCGCGGCCATCGACCTCGCCGGGCGCGACGTCTACGACGCCGTCCGCACGTCCGTGAACCCGAAGGTCATCGACTGCCCCGATCCGGCCAAGGGCGCCCCCATGCTCGACGCCGTGGCCAAGGACGGCATCCGCCTGTTGGTCAAGGCCCGCGTGACCGTGCGCGCGAATCTCGCCCGCCTCGTCGGCGGCGCCACCGAGGACACCATCATCGCCCGCGTCGGCCAAGGCATCGTCTCCGCCATCGGCTCGTCCCCCAGCTACAAGAACGTGCTGGAGAATCCCGACGAAATCAGCAAGAAGGTGCTCAACTCCGGCCTCGATTCCCAGACCGCGTTCGAGATCGTCTCCATCGACATCGCCGACGTGTCCGTCGCCGGCGTCTCCGGCGCGCGCGAAGTCGCCAACGTCGGCGCGCTGCTCGAGACCGAGCG
>CAZECJ010000234.1:0-3374 GCA_964510645.1 uncultured Verrucomicrobiota bacterium
ACGACCGCCGAGGCGGTCGCCGATTGCGGCCTCGTCGCCGGCACGTCCAACCGCGGCGGGCTCTACCGCGACCACTCCAAGACCCCGCGCGAATGGGCCCCGCGCCTGCTCGCCGCCGCGCTCGACACCCCCGTCGCCATCCTGTTCGGTTCGGAAGACAACGGCCTCTCGCTCGAAGATCTCGCCCTGTGCACCCAGTTCATCCGCATTCCGTCGTCGGACGCCTACAAATCGCTCAACGTCGCCATGTCGGTCATGGTGTGTGCCTACGAACTGTTCGCGGCTTCCGGCACGTTCGAGCCGCCGCAGGAGCGCTCGGCCGAATGCCCCTCCGCCATGCGCGAGGCCATGTTCGCCAAGTGGCGGAAGGCCCTGCTCGACATCGGCTTCATGACGAACGACACCGCGGACCACATGATGCTCGGCATCCGCCGCATCCTCTCCCGCGGCACCTTGACCGAGAAGGACGTCCAGATCCTGCTGGGCATGGCTTCGCAAACCCAGTGGGCCGCCAATCAGCTTCCGAAAAAGCCATGAGCGCGCAGCACGTCCTCTCCATCATGGTCGTGGCCCTCAACGAGGTCCAGCACGTGGCCGGCCTGAAAACGGCGCTGGACCACCTGCATTTGCCCGAAGGCTGGAGCCTCGAGACCATCCTCATCGACGGCGGCAGCCGCGACGGCACCGTCGCAGCCGCCCGAGAGGCCGGCTTCGACGAATGCCATGTCCATCCCAACGCCACCATTCCCATTTGCCGCAACCACGCCCTGCGCCTCGCCCGCGGCAATGCCCTCGCTTTCCTCGACGGCGACTGCATGCCGGACAAGGATTGGCTCGAACACGCCGCCCCCTGGCTGCTCAAGCCGACGCCCGTTCTGCTGGGCTACCCCGTGCAGCCCCCCGAATCCGGCAACTGGATCCATCGTTCCTGGCATGCCCATTGGCACCACAAGAATCCGGCCGCGCGGCGCGGCGCCGCCGTCCCCGTGACGGCCGAGGCCTTCCGCCTCATCACCACCCGCAACATGCTCTTCAACCGCGCCCTGCTGGCCGCCGTGCCCTCCTTCGACGAAACCCTCACCACCGGCGAAGACACCGATTTCGCCTTCCGCGCCGCGCAAGCCGGATGCGAAGTCGTCGCCCTGCCCTCCCTGCGCGTCACGCATCTGGGCGAACCCTCCACCTTGCGCCAATATTATCGCCAACAGCTCTGGCACGCCAACCGCAAGGCCTATTCCACCATCCTGAAAAGCTCGGGCGGCAAATCCGGCGCCAACGCCATCTACTTTTCCTTGGCCTTCCTGGCCGCCCTCCTGCTCGTGCCGCTCGGCCTCGTGCTCGCCGTTCTCTATTCCCCGTGGTTCGGACTGCTCCTCGCCCCGCTCGTCCTCGTGACCGCCGGCCCCGCCGCGCTCATCGCCGACCGCGCCAATTCGCCGGTCCTCTTCCTGCGCCTGTCCATTCTCTACTTCCTCTACGGCCTCGCCCGCTCCGTGGACCTCGTCGGCCTTTCCCCCCGCAAGAAGTCGTGGAAATCGTGAGGACGGGAGAGATCAGAGTGCGAAGGTCGGTTTGGAGTGCGCGGACATGTCCGCGCTTTGGCAGCGGCGACATGTCGCCGCGTCCGGAAAGCGGCGTCGTGCCGCCGCAGTCCAAATGGAACGGCTCCACTTGGACAGCCCGGCGGTCTCGGCGAGACCGCCCTGCCTTCCGGCAGGAACGATGAACGTTAGCTGATTTGATGATTGAATATTGAACATTGAATATTGGATATTGAGTTTTGCCATGCCTTCCCTCCCCCAAATCGTTTCCAGCCTCCAGAATGCCGGCATCAAGGAAGTCGTCAAGCTGCGCCAGCGGTCGCACCGCGACGACAACGGTCTTCTGATCGTCGAAGGTTACCGCGAGGTCAAGCGCGCGCTCGACAACCGCATCCCCGTCCTCAAGCTGTTCTATTGCCCGGCGCTCTACCAGGGCAAGAACGAGCCGACGATCGTTTCCTGCTGCGCGGAATTGGACGTGCCGTTGTTCGAGTGCTCCGAACCGGTCTTCATGAAGATCGCCTACCGCGACCGCCCCGAAGGCTTGCTGGCCCTCTGCCCGCAGATCCGCCGCACGCTCACCGACCTGAAGCTCCCGGCTAATCCCTTCGTCGTCATCGGCGAGCACATCGAGAAGCCGGGCAATCTCGGCACCATGCTGCGCACGGCCGACGCGGCCGGCGCCCACGCGCTGGTCGTCTGCGACCGCTGCACGGACGTCAACAATCCGAACGTCGTCCGTGCCAGCATCGGCACGCTGTTCACCGTCCCCGTCGCCGAAGCCAGCACCGAAGAAACCCTCGCCTGGCTGAAAAAGAACGGCATCCGCTCCCTCGCGGCCTCCCCGCACGCCACGAAGAACTACACAGACGTGGACATGACGCAGCCCATCGCCGTGGTCGTCGGCGCCGAGCAGTTCGGCCTGAGCGACGCGTGGATGACGCAGGCGGACGAACTGGTACGCATCCCCATGCTGGGCCAGGCCGACTCCCTGAACGTGGCCGCCGCCGCCACGATCCTGCTCTACGAAGTCGTCCGCCAGCGCGGCGGAAAATAGCCGGCCGGAGCCGGTCTTGCCGCTTCGGCCGCAAAAAGTTGCGTTCGCATCATTTTTCCGCTTGCATGCCCCCCCGATTCCGCTATCTTCTGCGTGATTTTTCGAGCCACGGGGTCGTAGCTCAATTTGGTTAGAGCGTCGGCTTGTCACGCCGAAGGTTGCGGGTTCAAGTCCCGTCGACCCCGCCACTTGAAAACGGAAACCTCCGAGCGATCGGAGGTTTTTCTTTGACGCAGAACCGCCGTTCGCGCAGGGTTCGGCACATAGTGACGAGGCGTTCCCGACCACGCTCCCGACACCCGCCTGCCGGCGGGATCGGGAGATGTCGGGATGGCAGAGCGCCCGAGGTTTTTGAAATGACAGTGACGGGGCGTGGCTCAGCCTGGTAGAGCGCAAGGTTTGGGACCTTGATGTCGCGGGTTCAAATCCCGCCGCCCCGATTTTTCGGACCGGTGTTTTCCGTTGCGCTCCGAACTCGACAGACGGGGGTCTGCCCGCTAGTCTTTGCGGCGTGAAAAAGAACGATCCGGCCCCCGACGCGGCGCATGCCGCTCCCACCGAAAAGATCGCCGAACGCTACGAGATCCGCCGCGCCATTGGATCCGGAGGATCCGGGTCCGTCTTCCAGGCATGGGATTTGCAGCTGCAGCGGTTCGTGGCCGTCAAGCGCTGGAGTCCGCCGGAACCGATGCTTGACGATCCCGAAGGCACCGAGCGCCTTTGGCGCGAGGCGATGACCCTCGCCGCGATCCAGCACCCCAACATCCTCACGATCC
>CAZECJ010000235.1:0-3359 GCA_964510645.1 uncultured Verrucomicrobiota bacterium
CTCGATCATTTCGAGCTTCTGGCGGCTTTTGCCCTGGAGATTTGCTTCGCCCTGGGCGTAGGCGATGACCGCCAGTACGCCTGGCTTGCCGGAGGCGTTCGCATAGTGCAAGGCTTGGCCAAGCCCTTCGTGCCACTTGTGGGGAAATTCCACCTCGATCGCGTAGCGGTCGGTCAGGACGTCGATCCGCCCGCCCTCGATGCGCTTTTCCGTCGTGCCTTGCCAATGCCGAGCCAATTCGTCGCGCCACAGGCTTTCCTTGCCGCCGGACGGCAGGTCGAACGTCAGGCTCTCCCATCCCCATGCGGCAGAAGCCGAAAAGGCGAGAGCCGCGCCAAGGGCCAGCCAAGAGATGATGCGGAAGGATCGAGGACGACGAGGATGCATGGGAAGAATGATACGCCGAATTCGTCCTCAAGCAAGCCTGAGCCTCCCAGATCGGAACGACAGGTCCTCGCGGCTTGAACTCAGAAAGCCATGTTTTTAGCCTTCAGCCTTTTATGATATTTATAAATAACATATATGGTATTTATAAATAACATAATGGATGGTTGCCATGGGCCGCCGACCTCCGGAGGCCGGTGTTCCGCCATGGGAGCTAGGATTTTCGCACGGGGAGGAGGGCGGCGCCGATGAGGAGGGCGCCGACGAGCAGCGACCAGGCGTTGGCAGGCTCGCGGAAGATGAAGAGCGACACGGCGACGCCGAGGGGAATCTTGAGATTGTTCATCACGGCGAGTTGGCCGGCGGAAACGAGCCGCGCGCCGCGGTTCCACAGGAAGAAGCAGAGGCCCGAGGCCACGACGCCGAGATAGACGAGGACCGCCCATTGCAGGGGCGTTGGCGCGGGCGGCGCCGCGGCCAGCGCCAGCGGCAGGGCCATGGGGGTCAGGACGGCGAATCCGCCGAAGTGCATCCAGAAAAAGACGCGGTGATCGGGCAGGGGCTTTTCGAGGCGGGCCATGAGCGCGCGGTAGGCCAGTTGGCCGGCGGCGAAGCAGAGGTTGGAAATCTGCACGAGCAGGAACCCGACCAGCGGGGCGGCGGATTCCAGTTCGGCCCACTTGATGACCGCGGCGCCGCCGACGGCTAGCGAGGCCGCCGCGAAATTCAGCGGACGGAAACGCTTCGAGCCGAGATCGCTCAGCAGCGCGACCAAGATCGGCGTCATGACGGTGAAGAGCGCGACTTCGTGGGATTTGAGGTAGCGGAAGCTGGTCAGATAGGCCCAATACATGAGGCCGAATTGCAGCGCGCCGGCGACGAAGAGGCCCAGCGCCGTTTTCCACGGCACGCGCCGGACGAACGGCAAGAAGACGAGCGCCGAAAGCGCCAGCCGCACCCAACCCACCCAGGCGGATGGCAGCCCGGGCAGGAATTTTCCGATGAGGCCGAAGGAAAAGGCCCAGACCAGCGAAACGACGACGAGATAGTTCATGGGCGGGAAGTATGGCGGATGGTCGGCTCCGGGAAAGCCCAAATCCAAACAAAAAACAGGCCCCGCCGTTCAGCGGGGCCTGTTGCGTTCCGGGGATTATTCCTCGGGCGGCGGGGGCATGTCGTCGGGCATGTCCTCGGGCGGCGGCGGCGCCAGTTCGTCGGCGCCTTCCGGCGGCGGCATGTCGTCGCCGGGGCCGAAGTCGGGGCCGCCCATGCCGCCCTTGGCGTGCGGGAACCGCTTGAACGCCTCGGGCCGCTGGGGCCGTTTGCCGGAAAGAACGCGCTGGACCTGTTCGTCGAGCATCTCGTCGCGGTGGGTCTTAGCGTATTCGATGCGTTCCTTGAGGCCGGCGAGGCGTTCTTCGGCCTGGGCAAGGCGCTGTTCCTGCTTGGCCTGCATGAGATCGGCGACTTCGCCGAGCTTGGCGCGGAGGCGGGCGACGATCTCGGCCTTCTTGGCTTCGTCGGTTTCGATGCGCGCGGCGCCGGCGAGGTCGCGGATTTCCTCGTGCGTGGCCCGCATCTTCTGCATGGTTTCGGCATCCACGGGGCCATTGAAGCGCTCGCCGCGCTTGTCCGTTTGGTTCCAGCCGCCATGACCGCCTTCGCGGCCTTGGGCTTTGCCGGCGGGGCAGCCGGAGTTGTCGTCGCCGGTATTTTGCGCGCAGGCGACGCCGGCCGCGAGGGCGGCCACGGTCATCAGCATCAGGGTCTTTTTCATGGGATTCTCCTGGGGGTTGTTTCTTTTTTAAAGTTCCGTGATTTCGAACGAGGCGTCGGTGGCCATGGCGGCGAGCAGGCTTTCGAGTTCAGTGAAATCGGCGTCGAGGGGATCGGTCCAGTCCTCTTCCGCGGTTGTGGTTTCGACGGCGGCGGTTTCGATCGGGGCGGAGGCCGGGTCGGGCCGCAAGGTATAGACGCCGAGCAGCAGCGCCAGCGCGGCGGCCGTCGCCAGCAGGGGTTTCCAGACGACCATCCGCGGCCGCGGCGCCAGGCGGGCGGCGATGCGCGCGGCGGCGTCGGGAGCGGGGCCTGCGGCCGGCGCCGGGGCGGCGGCGGCGAGGGCGCGGAGCTGGTCGCGGAAGCGGCGGGCCGCGGGGGATGCGGCGAGTTCGGCGTCCAGCGCGCGGCGCTGGCTCGGGGACAGTTCGCCGGACGCCTCGAGGAGGATGAGTTGTTCGAGTTGGTTCGAATTCATGGCCGGGACTCCTGGATTTCGCGGTAGGCGGGGGTGAGCTCGGCGCGCAGCTTGGCAAGGGCGTACTGCATGCGGGCGAGGGCGGTGTTGACGGAGATGCGCTGGATGCGGGCGATTTCCTTGAAGGGCAGTCCTGCGTCGAGGCGCAGCCAGAAGACTTCGCGCTGCTCGACGGGCAGGCGCGCGGCGGCGGCGGCGATGTGGCGGCCGAGGTCGCGCCCGGCGGCTTCGTCGGCGGGGGAGAGCGCGGCGGCGGGAATCAGATCGGAGAGAAACGCACCATCGGCGACCGGGGCGTCGAGGGAGCAGTCGGGCTTTTTGCGCCGGGCCTGGTCGATTGCGAGGTTGTGCGCGATGCGGAACAACCAACCGAGCAGATTCTTTTGGCGGAAGATATTCATGTGTTCGATGGCGCGGACCCAGGTTTCCTGGAACCACTCGTCGGCTTCGCCGGGGTTGGCGGCGAAACGGGACAGGAAGGCGAACAGCGGGCGCTTGTACTTCTCGACTAGGCGTCCGAGGGCTTCGGCGTCGCCGCGGCGATAAGCTGCCAGGAGCTGCGCATCTTCGTTTTCCATGGCCGGATTGGTTTCCATGTTGCCTTTCGGGACAGATAACGGACGGGGGGCCTGTTTTATTGTGCGCCGCCGGAAAGTTTTCCATGCTACGTAAAAACGGCTCTTCGCGTCTTCGTGTGGGTGGGTTTCATAGCTTTTCGAGC
>CAZECJ010000236.1:0-3357 GCA_964510645.1 uncultured Verrucomicrobiota bacterium
TCGAGGGGAATTTCGAGGGCTACCACGAACAGCGCCGCCGCCTGCTGGGCGATGCGGCCGATCAACCCAAGCGGATCCGCTTCCGGCCGATCTAGCATGGAACTCCGGCGGATCAGGATCGGGTTGCTGTTGGCGGCGGGATGGGTTGCCGCCGCGCAGGCGCAGGCTCCCGCGCCGGCGCTGCGCGCGGGAACCGCCGGCCGCGCGACGATCTACAGCGCCGACCGCCGCTTCATGGTGTCGGGCATGACGTCCGCCGAAAACATGGTGCTGGCGCGCAAGCTTTCCGAACAGGCGGCCAAGGTGGAGGAGAAGACCGGCATGCCGCTGCCCATGCAACGGGAGCAGGTGCTCGGCGTCATGGTGCAAAGCGCCGCGGCGCCGGATGCCCAGGTGCTCAAGGTGCAGGGCTGGGACGACGGGCGGTTCTACCAGCGTCTCGTGGTACCCGGCGCGCAACGGCTCGACGAGGAAGACCTGCTGGAAGGCGCCACGTGGCTGATGCTGAACCGCTATGCGGCGGAATACGCGCCGGAAGGACACCGCACCGGCATGGGCGCGGCCGTTCCCGATTGGGTGTCCGCCGGGTTGGCCCAGAACGCGCATGTCGCCTTGCGGTCGCGGAACCGCGATTGGATCTCGCGCGAATTGGCCGAGGGCCGAGCGATGCCGCTGGCCCAAGTGGTCAAACAGGAGTGGCTGCCGCCGGGGCGCTGGCGCGAAAAAGCCTATGCCGCCGCCGCCGTGGAATTTCTCTTTCCCGACGGCGAGCTCAATGCCTGGGCGCCGCTGTTCAAGGCGGTGGGCACCCGGCAGGCTATCGATGCCGCCTGGCTCCGCAAGAACTGCGCGGCGCTGAAGGCGCAGAACCCGGAAGCGGCGTGGAAGCGGTTTCTGGAGCAAAAAACCCGGGCGCGCACGGCGGAGGCCTGGAGCGATCGGGGACTCCAGATCGAGGAAAAACTGTTGCAGTCCTTGAATTTTCGTCCGCGCGAACTGTCGACCGGCGTGCCGGCCGACGTGCCCCAGGAGCTGTTTGCGCGAGACCTGATCGACCAGCGCGGCCAGCCGTGGGTGTTGCCGCTGGCCGGCGCGCTTTCACTGCAGGTTCAAAGCTTGGAACTGGGAGCGCCGTCCGCGCTGCAAGAGGTGTTGGCGGCCTACGCGACATTCTTCGACCAGCTCGGCACGCCGCCGCCGGAAAAGCGCGCCTGGTGGCGACGCGCGAAACCGCTGCCGGCCACGGGCAAGATCCAGCCGCCGGACGATGCGACCTGGCATGTGGCGCTGAACCAGCTCTGGATGCGCGCCGAGCGCGCCCATCAGAATTTTCTGGAAAGCAACCAAGGCCGCAAGCGCTACGTGGATTCCTTCGATCGTCCGGCCGCCGAGGATTTCGCCGAGCCGCCGTCCGGCGCTTCCGACCGGCCGCGCACCCGCCTCCAGAAATACGTCGACGAGGCGGAGGAGAGGCTCACTTCTCCTTGATCATGACCAAGGCCATCTTGAAGGGGCGGATGGCATTCAGCGCGTGGGGCAAGTTGGCGGGCATGATGACCATGTCGCCGGTTTGGGCCCGCAGGGATTTTCCATCGATGGTGATTTCCGCTTCGCCGTCGAGAATCCAGACCATCGCGTCGTAGGGCGCGGAATGGGTGCTGAGGCCTTGGTCCTGGTCGAAGGCGAACAAGGTGACGGTGCCGGCCGTCTTGGAGATCACGGTGCGGCTGACGACGGCGCCGGGCTGGATGGCGACCATTCCCGCCATGGGAATAGCCTGGGCGGTCAGATTTTCGGGGGAAGGGGATGGGGTCATGTTCTGCTCCTTGGGGTTTGCCTGCGGAACATACCCCAAAAGGCGGCGTTTACAAAAACGTCTAGCGCCCGGGGCCGGTTTTGCTAGCGTAGGGGGCATGAAAAGCAAGGTCGTTGCCGTTTTCGGGTTGGTTTTGGGATTGTCGCTGGGGGTCGTTTTCGGCCAAGACGGGAAGATCGAGTCGGACCGTTTCCGCGAAAGTTTGTCCCCGCAAGGCAACGTGAGCGATTGGGCCGGGGTGTTCACGCCCGAGCAGAAGTCGGCGCTGGAGAGCCGCATCGTCGCGCTGCGGCAGACGAACGGCGCGCAATTGGCGGTGGTGACGCTGAAATCGCTGCAAGGCGGCGAGATCGTCGATTTCGCGACGAAACTGTTCGCACAATGGGGCATCGGCGAAAAGGGCAAGGACAACGGGGTATTGCTGTTGGCGGCCATCGAAGACCGGATGATGCGCATCGAAGTGGGGTATGGCATGGAAGGCGTATTGAACGACGCCAAGAGCGGCCGGATCCAAGACGAATACGTCGTGCCGCGGTTCAAGGAAGGCAACTACGCGCAGGGATTGATGGACGGCGCCAACGTTCTGCTGAGCGTGATGGGCGGGGAAGCCATGCCGGAGGCTACAACGGCGAAAGGCAGTCCGATCGGGGCGGTCATCTTCCTGATCTTTTTCGCCGTGGTTTTCATGTTGATCGTCCGCGCGTCGATTCGCGGCGGCAAAGGCGGCAGAGGAGGGGGCTCGGGCGGCCGACTGTCCTCGGGCTGGAGCAGCGGGGGCAGCTCCGGCGGCGGGGAATTCGGCGGATTTGGCGGCGGCCGCTCGGGCGGGGGCGGTGCGAGCCGCAGCTGGTGATTTGAAAAGCGAACGGAAAGGAACGGCATCATGAAGGGTTGTTTGGTGGCGGGCGGCGTGGCGGTCTTGCTGGCGATCGTCGTCGGCTTGATGGTGATGGGCATGTACAACGGCATCGTGGACAAGGACGAGGCCTGCATCAAGGCGTGGGGCAACGTGGAGTCCGTGCTGCAGCGCCGGTTCGACCTGATTCCGAACCTGGTCAATACGGTCAAGGGCTATGCCGGACACGAGAAGGGCATCCTGGAAGAAATCACGCGCCTGCGCAGCCAGTGGGGCGAAGCGAAGACCCCGTCGGAAAAAGTTGATGCGGCTTCGGGATTGGAAGGCGCGTTGAGCCGCCTGATGGTCGTCGTGGAAAACTATCCCGATTTGAAGGCCAACCAGAATTTCATCGCCTTGCAGGATGAGCTGGCGGGGACGGAAAACCGGATCAACGTCGAACGGCAGCGCTACAACGAATCGGTGCAGGCCTACAACGTGACCATCCGGCAGATGCCGACGGCGATCGTCGCGGGCCTGAAGGGATTCGTCCCGCGCACGCCGTTCGAGGCCGCGCAAGGAGCCGAAACGGCTCCGACCGTCCAGTTCTAGGCGGTTCTCGGCGTCCGGGAAGGCGCGTCGGCGGCGCCTGGGCGCATGGTAGTTCTGCGGAGGGTTAGAGCATTGGGCGGGTGGAGGTTCAGGC
>CAZECJ010000237.1:0-3337 GCA_964510645.1 uncultured Verrucomicrobiota bacterium
GGAAGCGCCAGCGGCCGCGGCCGATTTCGGTGCCGTAGAGATCGCTGGTGGGCAGGTAGGCGTAGGCTTCGCCGTCGCCGTTGGTGCGCCACATGTAGCGGACGGAAAATCCGTTGGTGCCGTCGGGGATCGCGCCGCCGCTGAAATGGTTCGTGCCCCCGAACAGGCCGGGCAGCTTGCCGCCCTTGACGAAGTCGAAACCATCGGAAAAGCGGACGTAGTAGCGCAGATGCAGGGCGTTGGTCGGCGCGAGGCCGGCGACGGCGAGAAACTGTCCGCCCCCTTCGGGCGTGCCGTAGTCGGTGGTGGAGGTCGGGCTGCACGAGTTGGAGGGATAGGTGGCGCGCAGGAAGGTCGCGAAGCGGTCGCCGGGCGCTTCGATCCGCGCGAGATTTGCCCAGCCCCAGTCCTTGTCCGACAACGTCTGCCACGTCTGCGTCCAGGTCGCGGCCGCGAATGAATTCGACCACCGAACGCTTTCGGGCCGGGCGACGGGAAGGACATAGTCGCAGGAGGCGAATTCGTTCGATGCCGAGGCCATGGCCACCACGGCCCACGCATCGGTGCCGGCCAGATCGGGAATCCATTCCAAGCGGAAGGGGACAGAGGTCCCGGCCGGGATTTCGGCCCGGACCGGCACGCCGGCGGCGTCCGGCTCGCCCAATTCCGTGTTCGTGGCGGCGACGGCGCGGAAGAAAGACGCACCTGGTTCCGCGCGGACAGAGGCCGGCCATGGATGCAGCGCAATCAGCATTGCGGCGGCGAGCATCCCATGGACTTGAATCCTCATGACCGGCCCGATGATGCCTCGGGGCGGAGCGAGAGGCAAGGTCGGACGGCGAACGCGGGGGTGGGGCTGGAAGCACGAAACGCAGAGGCCGCGCTTGTCCTCTGCCGGCCGGCCCGCTAGAGTCCGTCTTGCATCATGACGGCTTTCGACGCTTCCATTGCGCGCGACGTGGACGAAGGAATCCTGGCCTGGCGGGCTCGGGTCTTGAACATCCTGCTGCGGGTCTATTCCGTGATCGCGCTGGTGCCGCTGATCGCCATTCTCGCCGGGCGGGGCCTCGAGCTGCCAGAGCCCTTGCGGATCGTTTGCTTGGTGCTCTATCTGATCCTGCTGCTCGCCACGCTGCGTCCGAGCTGGAGCGTGCGGGTGCGGGCCGGCGTCTTGCTCGCGATCAGCGCGGTGCTGGGCTCGATGCAATTGGCGGTGGGTCAATTGGCGGGGCACGGGCGAATCGCGTTGATGCTCTTGCCGTTGCTGGCCTTGCTGCTGGTGGGGCCGCGCACCGGCTGGGCGGCCTTGGCGTTCGGCGCCACCGCGTTCGCGCTGGTGCCGCTGGCGCTCCGGCCGGGCGGGCTCCCGGACCGGATCGCGGTGGGGCATGCCCTGGACGTTCCACCGGCCTATTGGGGGCTGCAATGGATCTTGTGGATGATCGTCCTGCTGGTCCTGATGATCCTGTTCACGCGCTTCCAAATCTTGCAGCGCCGTTCGATGATCGCCGAACGCCTGGCCCGGCGGCAGCTGGAGGCGGAATCCGCGGACCGCCAGCGGCTGGAAGCGGCGATCGTCCGCATCGGCGAAGAGGAGCGCCGCCGGCTGGGGGCGGAACTGCACGACGGCCTGTGCCAGCATCTGACGGCCGCGCTGCTGAATTGTTCGGCCATGGAAAACGAGCGGAAGGCGGACGGGTTGCCCGATGCCGCCCTGACCCGGTTGCGCGTGGCGCTCAGCGACGCCATCGGCATGGCCTACGACGTGGCCAAGGGGTTGTGTCCGATGGACGTCGATCCGGATTCGCTGCTGCCCGCCCTAGAGCGCCTTTGCCGCGAAACGCGCGAGCGTCATGGGATCGATTGCCGATTGCAGGCGGACTGCGATTTGGCCATCCGCAATTCCGAACTCGCCCTGCACCTGTATCGCATCGCCCGCGAAGCCGTGGCCAATGCCGTCAAACATGCGAAGGGCTCCCAGATTTCGATCGCGCTGGCTCGCACGGCCGGAGAGCTGGTGCTGCAGGTAACCGACGACGGCCGCGGGGCGGTTCTCGGCATGGCCCCGGCGACGGGATTGGGACTGAGCATCATGAAGCACCGCGCGAAGCTGATCGGTGGCACCTTGCAGGTGACCGGAGGGACGAACGGCGGCATGCAGGTGGTCTGCCGCGTGCCGGAATCGGAGGTTCCCGCATGAGCGAGTCCGAAGCACCCCGGATTTTTCTTGTGGACGACCACCCGTTGGTGAGGGCGGCGTTGGCCCAACTGCTCGCGGGGGCGGGGTTCAAGCCCGACGGCCAAGCGGGCAGTTCCGCCGAGACGCTCGCGCATCCGGCTTTGGCTGCGAGCCAACTGGTCGTGGTGGACCTCGCGCTGGGCGAAGAGAGCGGCATCGAATTGATCAAGAAGCTGCGCGCGCGTGGGCTGGCGGTGCTGGTCTATTCCATGCATGAGAGCTCGACCGTGATCCGCCGGGCGCTGGACGCGGGGGCGGGCGGCTACGTCACCAAGCGCGAGGCCGCCGAATCCCTGGCCGACGCCATTCGGGCCGTCCTGGCGGGTTCCCGCTATCTGAGCCCCCGCGCGGAAGCGGCCTTGCAGGAACTGACGCCGCTCGACGGCCTGAGCGGACAGCAGCAGCAAATCTACCGGCTGTTGGGGCAAGGGGCGTCCAACGAGGACATCGCGCGGCAACTGGGGATCAGCGTCCGCACGCTCGAATCCTATTGCGTCCGCATCATGGACAAGCTGGGATTGCAGGGCGTCAAGGAAATGCGGCGTCGGGCGATCCGCGACGCGCTCGGATCGGGCGCCGGCGCTTCCGACGGACTCTGAGCGGCCGAATGAGAGGGAAATCCCCCTCCGTACGGGTGTCGGAATGTTGCTATTGTTTCTTGAAAGATTGGATTGAAATCCAGGAGAAGCGCATGAAAAAGGCAGCGTTGGGATGGTGGGTGGCGTGGATGTTCGCGGCGTCGGCGTTCGGGCAGGCGGAGGTCACGGCCTTCGGCGAGAACGGCCAGATCAGCTGGGACGATCCGGGCGGGACGGGGACGCACTATGCGGTGCAGTGGTCCACTTCCGGGCTGAGCAACTGGATGTCCTGGCAGGATGCCGAGGCGAATCTCGCGGGGCTGGGCGCCACGGGCACCGCGGCCGTGCCGATGTTCTACCGGGTGGTCAGCCAGGATCCGACCTACGAGCCGACGGAGAGCTACAGCTACTATAAGACGCTGCCCGCGTTTGACCCGCTCACTCCGCTTTCCAACAACGAGATGCGGATCACGTTCATGGGCTCCATGATCCCGCTGCCGGTGCGCCGGGCGCAGGCGGA
>CAZECJ010000238.1:0-3306 GCA_964510645.1 uncultured Verrucomicrobiota bacterium
GGTTGAGCATGTGGATGACCCGGGCGATCAAGATCAGCAAGGCGTTGGCGACATCGCTGTCGTTGTCGGAGTCCAGCCACTTCGCGAACAGGCGTTTTTGTTCAAGGACGTGGGCACAGGCGTCGTGCACCGTGTCTTCCCCGTAATTCGGCGGCGCGAGGCGCACGGCGTAGATGGCCCTCGATTCGGGCGAGGATTTTTTCCAGGGGGCCTCGCCCTTTTGCATGAGCCAGTTGAGGTAATCGCCGGCCAGTTCCGCCAAGCTGGATCGGGCGACGTCGGTCAGCCGCATTTCCGTTTCCCGCGAGGTGGCATGGCGCGCCGAGCCTTCGGCGACGTTGGCGCAACCGGACCGCGCGGCCTGCGTCATCTGGTCGTACTGGCGACCGCAAGGATCGTTGGTGCGGTTCAGGAAGCGCCGGCAGAAACGCTGGGTGCCCAGTTGCACGACGTTGGCCATGATCCAGGAATCCAGCCGGAAATAGCCGCCGGTGCCGCCGAACATGGTCATGGCGAGAGCTTTTTCAGAGTTTGTTTTTCGGGGGAATCGATTGAATCGAATCAGTCGAATCGCTCGATTCGATTGGGTTTGCAGGATAAATCAAAAACGTCGGATAGCCCTGGATGGCGAAGGGGGCGAGGGCTTCGCGGGCGGGGGGCTGGTTGGGTTCGTCGGCTAGGATCTGGATGGGGAAGTAGTTTTTGAGTTTTTCGACGACGGCGGGGTCGCGCAGGGTGGTGGCGTCCATGAGCTTGCAGACCTTGCACCAGTGGGCGCCGAAATCGAGCACCACGGGCTTGCCCGAGGCGGCGGCTTCGCGGAGCAGGGCGTCGAAGACTGCGGGGGCATCGGTCTGGAAATCGACGCGGCGGAAAACGGATTCGGCGGGCGGGGCGTCGGCCGCGATTTGCGGCGCGGCGGGGGCGCGGAAGGCGGAAACGGCGTTCCAAGCATAATACAGGGCCAGCAGCAGGATCAGGATGCCGAAGACCTTTTTGACTTTTTCCATCCAGGCGCCGGGCTTGGGGAGAACGGCGAGGCCGGCGGCGGCGAGGGGCCACGGCAGGGCCATGCCGACGCCGAGCAGGAACGGCAGCGCGAGGGCGAGGCCGACGCCTTGGGCGTAGAGCGAGCCGGACAGCGCCAGGACGGCGATCAGGACGGGCGCGACGCAGGCGCCGGCGAGCAGCGCGGAGATGCCGCCCATGACGAGGACGGCCGGCAGGCGCGCGCGGCCGGCGAGGCCGCCGGTTTTGCGGAAGCGGGAGAAGTCGAGTTGCCAGACGTCGAACATCGCCAGCGCGAGCGCGAAGAACAGGACGGCGATGGCGCCGTTGAAGACGGGGGAGGAATTGATCGCGCCGAAGACGGAGCCGGAGAGCACGACGACGAGGCCGAGCGCGCCGTAGACGAGGGCCATGCCGAGGCCATAGACGAGGCCAAGGCCGAAGCGGGCGCCGCGCGAAGCGTCGGTTCCGCTGGCGCCGATGATGGCGAGATTGATGGGAATCATCGGCAGGACGCAGGGCGTCAGATTGAGGAGGAAGCCGCCGATCAAGATCAGGAGGATCGAAGGCACGATGCCGCGGCGGAGGTAGAACTGCGCGGGATCGTCGAGGAAGAGTTTCCAGGCCGAAGCCGATCCGGGCGCGCCGGCGGCCGGTTCGAGGAAGGCGAGGAATGCCGGGACGTCGGCATAGCCGACCAGGCGGCGCGGTTCGCCGCGATCGGTCAGCGAAAAGCCGGCGGCCGCGGCTGGGGTTGCGGAAACGGCGGCGGCGGGGGCCGCGCCGAGAGAGAGGGTCACTTCTTCGGGTATGAAGCAAACGGTGCCGGCGCAGCCCTGGTAGGAAACGACGACGGAATCGGCGGCGGGCGGGGCATAATACGCGGCGAAGGATTTGGAGTAGCTGGGCTCGATGTCGTTGGGATCGTTCACGTCCGGCGCGGGAACGGAAAGCGGAGCGAGGGCGTCGCCGGCGGGGGTCGCCACGGAAAAGCTGGAATAGAGGTGGTGGTCGGCGGGGAAATCGAAGGAAACGCGGACGGCGGGCTGGCCGTCGAAGGCGTCGCGCACGGCGGCGACGGCGAAGGGGGAGGCGGTGGCGGAAGAAATTAAGAATGAAGAATGAAGAATTAAGAATGAAAAGGCCGTTTTTACGTAGAACGTAAAAACTTTCGGCGATTTTTCCACGGAACGTAAAAACTTTGGCCGATTTTTCCACACTGTGGAAAAAACTTTTCCACACTGTGGAAAACTTCGAGCCGCGATTTGCCGCAGGAGGGTCATGGTTTCTTCAAGGTCTTGGAGGGGAGGGGCTGGCCGTCGAGGACGCGGGCGACGTCGTCGCGGAGGGCGGGGAGGGGTTCGAAACCGGCGTAGGTGCGGGCGATGGCGCCGTCGCGGCCGAGGAGGAAGGCGGTGGGGATGGCGCGGATGGCGGCAGGACCGCCGAAGGCCTCGACGAGGCGGGCGTCGGCCGCGAGGCCGACGGGGAAGTCGGCGTGGAGCGCGACGACTTCGGCGGCGATCTGGGCGACGGGACGGTCGTCCACGACGACGCCGACGAGCACGAAGCCGCGGTCGGCGAAATCCTTCTGGAGGCCGTTCCAGTCGGCGATGGAGCCGCGGCAGGCCGGATCGTCGGACCGGAAGAAGAGGACGAGCTGGACCTTGTCGGCGTAGTCGGCGGTCTTGATTTCGCCGGGGAATTCGGAGGCGAGGTTTTTCAGGACGAAGTCGGAGATGGCCGGGGCGGGGCCGAGGTCGACGGGGACTTCCTTCTTGCGGCCGCAGGCGGACGCAAGAAGAATTAAGAATGAACAATTAAGAATGAAGAATTTGATGAATGCTTTGTTCATGTGGCGTTTTCATCCGCGTCCTGGAAGGCCGGGGGCGGAAGCTTCTTGGGTTTGATGATATTCTCTTTCCGGAATTTTTCCAGTTGGCGGACGAGATTTCCGTCGCCGGTGGCGAGTTTCTTGACGGCGGCCTGGTAGGCGGTTTGGGCCTTGCGGAGGTGGTCGTCGATGTCCTGGAGGTCCTCGGCGAAGTTGACGTATTTCTCGTAGATCTTGCGGACGGCGTCGAAGACTTCGTTGAGCGAGGCGCGCTGGTTTTCCTGCCGCCAGAGGAGGGCGACGAGGCGCAGGGCGGCGAGGAGGCCGCCGGGACCGGCGAGGACGACGTCGGCGCGGGCGGCGGTTTCGAAGAGCGCGGGCTTGGCGGTCAGGGCGAGGGAAAAGGCGGGCTCGGAGGGGATGAACATGAGGACGAAGTCGGGGGTGCGGTCCTGGAAGGCGGG
>CAZECJ010000239.1:0-3295 GCA_964510645.1 uncultured Verrucomicrobiota bacterium
CTTTGCAACCGGAAGAAAGACCATGAGACCCGAAAAACAAGCGATTGCCAGGGAAATCAAGGAGCAGCTCGCGGGCGCGACGTTCGCGATCCTGACGGACTTCACCGGCATGGACACGGCGAAGACGGCGGCGCTGCGGAAGAAGCTGCGCGAGACGGAGGCCCGGTTCCAGGTGGTGCCGAACCGCCTGTTCCGCGTGGTGGCCAAGGAACTGGGCTACGACGGGATCGAAGCCGGCCTGAAGGGCCCGACGGCGCTCGTGTTCGGCGCCGGCGACGTGGCCGCGACGGCGAAGGCGCTGCGCGAGTTCATCAAGGGGAACAACAAGATCCCCGTGGTGAAGCTCGGCCACATGGACGGCGCGACGCTGTCGGCCGCGGACGTCGAGGTGCTGGCCACGCTGCCCTCGAAGAAGACGATGCAGGGCATGCTCGTCGGCACGATCGCGGCCCCGATGTCGAATTTGGTTGGCGTGATGAGCCAAAAACTGGCGAGCCTGGTGTATGTGCTGAAGGCCGTCGCGGACAAGAAGAACGCCGCCTAGGCACAGGGCGGGAACGAAACAATCACGAATTTAAAAAACAAGGATCAGGAGATCAAACCCATGAGCGATGAAGTGAAATTGGAAGGCAAGATGGCGGAGTTCGTTGACTGGATCGAGACGATTTCGGTCTTGGAGCTCTCGCAGCTGGTGAAGGCGCTGGAAACCCGCTTGGGCGTTTCCGCCGCCGCCCCCGTGGCGGCCGCGGCCGCTCCGGCCGCCGGCGGCGCCGCCGCGGCGGAAGAGAAGACGGAATTCACCGTCGAACTGACCGAGGCCGGCGCGCAGAAGATCGCCGTCATCAAGGAAGTCCGCGCGATCACGGGCCTGGGGCTGAAGGAAGCCAAGGACCTCGTCGAAGGCGCGCCGAAGCCGGTGAAGGAAAACGTCGCCAAGGACGAAGCCGAGAAGATCAAGAAGCAGCTCGAAGCTGCTGGCGCCAAAGTCACCATCAAGTAGACCTTACATTGTTGTGTGACGGCCGCCCCGGGGCGCGAAAACGCGCGCCCGGGGTGTGCCCGTCTTTTGGTTTTCGCGGTTTCCACCCTTGAACGATAGGTGACCCGGATGGTTGACAGGATTAATTTTGGCCAGTTGTCGGACGTGGTCGAGCTCCCGGATCTGATCGAGATCCAAACGCGCTCGTACCTGGAATTTCTGCAGATGGACGTGGCGCCGAACAAGCGCAAGTCCGTCGGGCTGCAGGCGGTGTTCAAGGAGGTGTTCCCCATCGAAAGCTACGATGGGCACTGCACCCTCGACTTCGTGAAATACGAAGTCACCCCGCCCAAGCAGCCGGCCTTCGAAAGCCTGAAGGAAGGGGAGTCGCATACGGCGGCGCTGCACGTGACCTTCCGCCTGAAGAACCAGGCGGAAGTGCGCGAAGAAACCGTGTTCATGGGCGAAGTGCCCCTGATCACCGAGCAGGGCACCTTCATCATCAACGGCGCCGAACGCGTCATCGTCAGCCAGCTGCACCGCTCGCCGGGCATCTGCTTCGAGCAGTCGGTCCACGCGAACGGCACGCTGCTGCACTCGTTCCGGATCATTCCGGACCGCGGCTCGTGGGTGGAAGTGCAATTCGACACCTCCGACCTGCTGAACATCTATCTGGACCGCAAGAAACGCCGCCGGAAGTTCCTGGCGACGACGTTCCTGCGCGCGCTGGGCTACGGCACCGACGACGAGCTGCTGGGCCTGTTCTACAAGTTCGAGAAGCTCGACGCGGCCAAGCCGAAACCCGAGCAGCTCGAAAACCGCGTGGTCAAGGCCGACGTGGTGGACGCCGACAGCCAGAGCATTTTGGTCAAGAAGTTCGAGCCGGTCACGAAGGACCTGCTCAAGCAGCTCCAGGCGGCCGGCATCGGCGCGCTGGACGTGGTGGACGTGTCGTGGGACGAAGGCCTGCTGCTGAAGAGCGTCCGCAAGGACGCGTCCGCGAGCGCCGACGACGCGCTGAAGGACATCTACCACAAGCTGCGTCCCGGCGATCCGCCGACGACGTCGAACGCGCGGCAGCTGCTGAAGCGCATTTTCTTCGATCCGCGCCGCTACGACCTGGGCCGCGTGGGCCGCTACAAGATCCAGCAGAAGCTGGGCCTGGATCCCAAGAACGAGAGCCGCGTGCTGGAGAAGGAAGACTTCGTGGCGGCGGTGAAGTACCTGATCAACCTGCGCCGGGGCGAGGGGACGATCGACGACATCGACCATCTGGGCAGCCGGCGCATCCGCACGGTGGGCGAACTGGTGGAGAACCAGTGCCGCGTGGGCCTGGCCCGCACGGAGCGCCTGGTGCGCGAGCGCATGACGGTGTTCGACCAGCAGGCCGAAAAGCTCACCCCCCAGAAGCTGATCAACCCGAAGGCCCTGGCCGCGGTGATCCGCGATTTCTTCGGCCGCAGCCAGCTGTCGCAGTTCATGGACCAGACGAATCCGCTGGCCGAACTGACGCACAAGCGGCGCCTGAGCGCCCTCGGGCCGGGCGGCTTGAGCCGCGAACGCGCGGGCTTCGAAGTCCGCGACGTGCATTCCTCCCACTACGGGCGCATCTGCCCGGTCGAGACGCCGGAAGGTCCGAACATCGGCCTGATCTCGTCGCTGTCGATGTATGCCCGCGTGAATGAATTCGGGTTCATCGAGACGCCGTACCGGCGCGTGGTGAACGGCAAGGTGTCCACGACGGTCATCGACTATCTGACGGCCGACCAGGAAGAAAACTACGTGATCGCGCAGGCGAACGCGCCGCTGAACGCGGACGGGTCGTTTGCGAAGGAAACGGTGGCGGCCCGCTACCGCGGGGAATTCCTCGAAGTCGAGGCCAGCCGCGCCAACTACATGGATGTCTCGCCGAAGCAGGTGGTGTCCGTGGCGGCGGGGCTCATCCCGTTCCTGGAGCACGACGACGCCAACCGCGCGCTGATGGGCGCGAACATGCAGCGCCAGGCGGTGCCGCTGCTGCGCACCGAAGCGCCCTACGTGGCGACCGGCGTCGAGGCCCGCGTGGCCCGCGACAGCCGCGTGATGGTCGTCGCCCGCGAGGCGGGCAAGGTGGCCTACGTCTCGGCGGACCGCGTGATCGTGTCGCCGGACGGCTCGGTGCCGACCAAGAAGACGCCTGCGGACGAATACCAGTCCTACGAGCTGCGCAAGTTCACCCGCTCGAACGCGGGCACCTGCATCAACCAGCATCCGATCGTCAAGAAGGGCCAGAAGATCAAGAAGGGCGACGTGCTGGCGGACGGCCCGCTGACGGAC
>CAZECJ010000240.1:0-3240 GCA_964510645.1 uncultured Verrucomicrobiota bacterium
CTGTTCGCGCTTGCGGTCTTCGTTGGCCTGCCGCGACAGCGAGATTTCCCGGCGCTTCTCGCGCTCCCCGGCATACCACGAATAGCGGCCCGAATACCGCGTCACGCGGCCGGCCGCCACCTCGACGGTCACTTCGCACAGCGATTCCAGCAGATAGCGGTCGTGGGAAATCATGGCCAGCGTGCCGCGGAACCCTTCCAGCCGCCGCCGCAGCCATTCCACCGCCGGCAAATCCAGATAGTTGCTCGGCTCGTCGAGCAGGAGCAGGTCGGGCTCCGCGATCAGCGCGCGGCTCAGTTCCGCCCGCATCTGCCAACCGCCGGAGAATTCCCCCAGCGGCCGCTGCAGATCCTCCACGCGGAAGCCGAGGCCCGTCAGCGCCGCCGCGGCGCGCGCATGCAGGTCATAGCCGCCTTGCGCCTCGAATTGCGTCTGCAATTCCCCCAGCCGCCGCAGCAGCGTGCGCGATTCCTCCGCTTCGTCCCCCGCCAGATGCTCTTCGATATGGTGGATTTCCGCGCGGATCGTTTCCAGATCCGGCGCGGCCCGTTCCACGTATTTCTGCAGCGGCGTAAGCTCCTCGCCCGGCTTCACCTGCTGCCGCAGATAGCCGATGCGGATGTCCTTCGCGCGGATCACCGCCCCCGCATCCACGTCGGATTCCCCCGTGATCAAGTCGAAGATCGTGGATTTGCCCGCGCCGTTGGGACCGACGATTCCCGCCCGTTCCCCCGCCAGCAGGCGGAAGTCCACGCGGTCGAGCACGATCTGCCCGCCATACCGTTTGCATGCCTGCCGAAATTCGATCATCCCACCCAAATACCACGCCTGCCGATTGGCGGCAAGCCTGCGCCCGCCGGCGCGGCGCGATCCCCCCCCAGCGCTCGGAACTAGTTTTGGGGCGGTTCAACCGCCGGGATTTTTTCCGCGGCCTGGATGACGGGGGCCACGTCCGGCCCGGGCTTGAAGACGGAGTAGAGCATCAGCAGGCCGAAGACGAGGAAGAGCGCGCCGCCGACGCCGTGGATGAGGCGCTCCGAGACCACCTTGGAAATCAGCCCCCCCAGATACACGCCGAGCAGCGTGGAGAGCACCAGCGCGAGGCTCGCCGCGAGGAAAACGATCCACCGGCCGTGGACCGCGCTCTGCAGCATCACCGCCAGCTGGGTCTTGTCGCCCAGCTCGGCGAGAAACACCAACCAAAACGTCGCCATGAAAATCTTCCAGCTCATGCAAGCGCCTCCGTGGAGATCCGTGGAGCATCCTGCCACAGGCGGCGCGGCTCGGCAAGACCCGCAACTCTTTTCTTCCCTTTCATTGGCCGCTAACGTATCTTTTTCCATCCGGAGATGTTCCATGGCTAATTGGTATTTCGTGATTTCCAAAACCCGCGAACGGAGCGGGCCGCACGACGAATCGTTCGTCCGCGCCAAGTTCATTGCCGGCGAAATCGCGCCCGAAACTCTGGTATGGCACGACGGGCTGGCCAATTGGATTCCCGCCAGCCAGGTGTTCGCCGCCTTGCAAACCCCCTCCGGCACAGACGGCAAGGTCCCCCTCCCGGACGGCCTGCGCGGCTGGATGACGTTCATCGGCATCGTGACCATTCTCGGCTCGCTTCTGCCCTCGGTGGCGCTGGTGGGCCTGCCGATGCTGCTGGCGGGTCTTTCGCTGCTGGGCGCCCGGTCGGCGCTCGACCGCGCCCCGTTCGTTTCGCCGGACTTGATGCCCTTCTTTTCGAAGCTGCGCTCCTTTTTCTGCTGCTGGGGCTGGATGTACATTCTCAGCCTTTTCCTGGTCGTGCTCGTCCTGCTGGCCTATTCGGGCATCGCGCTCTGGGCGCTGTCCTCGGGCCAGGTCGCCCCGCACCGTTTTTTCGTCCCCTGATCCCGCCATGGCCTTTTCCCCCGAAGAACGGCAACGCTACGCCCGGCATCTGGATCTGCCCGGTTTCGGCTCGCGCGCGCAAGAGCGGCTGCGCGCCGGCCGCGTGATGGTCGTCGGCTGCGGCGGCCTGGGCTCGCCCGCGCTCTACTATCTCGCCGCCGCCGGCGTCGGCTTGCTCGGGCTGGTGGATTCCGACCAGGTCGACGTCTCCAACCTGCAGCGCCAGATCCTGCACGCCACGCCTGACATCGGCCGCCCCAAGGTCGATTCCGCCGTCGGCCGCCTGCGCGCGCTGAATCCCCACGTGCGGCTCGCGCCCCACGGGGAGCACCTGACGGCGGACAACGCGCGCGACCTCTTCGCGCCCTACGACGTCATCCTGGACTGCACCGACAACTTCGCGGCCAAATATCTCATCAACGACGTCTGCGTCGCGATGAAGAAGCCCTTCATCCATGCGGGCATTTCGGGCTTCTGCGGCCAATTGCTCGCGGTGCTGCCGGGCAAGAGCGCCTGCCTGCGCTGCGTGTTCCCCTCCCCGCCGCCGCTCGCCGCCCCCGAGTCCGCCCCGACCGCCGGACCGCTCGGCGCAATCCCCGGAGTCATCGGTTCCCTCCAGGCCGTCGAGGCCCTCAAGTTCCTCGCCGGCGTCGGCGCGCTGCTGACCGACGTGCTGCTCACCTACGACGGGCTCGAAGTCGAGTTCCGCCCCATCCACGCCCAACGCAATCCCGCCTGCACCGCCTGCGGCGCCGGCGCGAAACCCAAGGAGTAGCCCCATGGCCGAAGCCATCCAGTTCACCCTCAACGGCGCGCCCCAGACCGTCGCCATCGAACCCGCGGACAAGATCATCGACGTGCTCCGCGAGCACCTGAACCTGACCGGCACCAAGCGCGGCTGCGACGACGGCACCTGCGGCGCCTGCACGATCATCCTCGACGGCGAAGCCAAGCGCGCCTGCCTGCTGCCCGCCGCCAAGCTTGCGGGCGCGAAAGTGCTAACCATCGAAGGCATCAGCCAGGGCATGGAGATCCATCCCATCCAAAAAGCCCTGATCGAAGCCGGCGCCGTCCAGTGCGGCTACTGCATCCCCGGCATCGTCCTCGAACTCTACGCGCTGTTCACCAAGAACGTGAACGCGTCGGACGAAGAGATCAAGACCGCGCTCTCCCGCCACTTCTGCCGCTGCACCGGCTACGAAGCCATCTGGGAAGGCGCCAAGCTCGCGCAGCAGTATTTAAAAAACAAACTTAATTCTTAATTCTTCATTCTTAATTATTCATTCGAAAGGATTCATATGTACGACATCCTCATCAAGAACGCGCAGCTCCGCCGGAAGGCCGGGCTCTGGA
>CAZECJ010000241.1:0-3199 GCA_964510645.1 uncultured Verrucomicrobiota bacterium
TCGTCCTGCAGGGCCGCGCGGGTCCAGCGGCCGGGACGGTAGAACTTGGCGATGAGAAATCCGCCGTCCTCGAGGCCGATTTCGTAGACGCGGTTGATGTAGGACGTCAGCGGCCGGCAGATGCCGGACGCGCGGCGGCCGGACGCCCGTTCGGCGAAATCCATGACGGCATCGGGCGCGAGCGCCTCGAAGCCGCCGGTTCCGGGAGCAAGGGCCACGGAAGGGCCTAGCGCGTGCCGGGCAGGTTCGGCAGCGCGCCGCCCTGCAGCGACATCGGCATGGGCGGGCGCCCGCCGGATTGGCGCGGGAACAGCGCGCGGAATTCGCGGTTGGAGGCCAGCGGCTGGAAGCGCTGGTCGCGCATGATGACGTCGCGGGCCTGGTCGCCGCCCAGCTCGATGGCCTTGCGGGCGCCGTTGACGGCGTCGGCGTCGCGCCGCACGAAGGCATAGGCGGCGGAGAGGTCGAGCCACACGTCCAGGTTGCCGGGGTCGCGCTTGACGTATTGTTCGAGCGCGAAAATCAGGCCGTCCACGCGCTGATCCTGCGCGAAGAACCCAGCCAGCGCCAAGACGTGCTGCGGCGGCAGGTTGGAATCGGAAAGCAGCCTCGAGGCCAGGTTCTGGTAGGCGCCCTGCATGCCCGACGCGCGGTAGATCGACGTCAGCTCCAAGGCTTCGTCGGGAGACAAGGTGCTGGTCTCCTTCTGCTTGTTCTCGATTTCTTTCCGCCGGTCGATCATCCGCTTCGTGCCCTCGATCTGGGAGAGGAACCCCTTGGCGCTGTCGTTCTTGGGATCGGCCGCGGCGAAGCCGCGGATGAGCTGCTCGGCGTCGTCGAACCGCTGCATGTTCATGTACATCTGCGCGAGGCGGAAGTTGGCCTCGGGGCTGAGCGGATAGAGATCGATGGATTGCTTGAACGCGTATTCGGCCTCGTCGTACATGCGGCGATAGTCGTAGATGCCCGCGATGGCGCTGCGGAGCTTGGAGAAGGATTTCCGCGCGCAGATGTCGCGGCAGAATTTCGGCTGTTTCAGCAGCCATTCCGTATACCAGCCCCAGAACTTGTGGTCGTTCTCCACCAGCTTCGAATCGAGCGGGCCCGGCGGCAACGGCTCCTTGTTCAGCTTCAAAATGAGCCCGTTCGGCGTCAGGTAGGGATACATCCACTGGATGACGTAGCTTTCCTCGACGTAGAAATCGTGCTTGGCCTTGTTTTCCTTGAAGATGAGCTCGGCGAGGATGCCGTTGATGGTCATGACACCGCCGACGCCCTGCACGCTGACCTTGCCGTTCTCGATCTTGATGTCCGCGCCGGCCTGGATGCGCCCGGCGTTCACGTCGTCGACGTATTTGCGGAACGCCTCGTTGCTGTCCTCGAGCGACGGAATGTAGATGGTGTCGCCGTAGAGGTCGCGCGTGATGTTCATGAACGTGTTGTCGGCCAGCGCGTTCTGGGTGATGAGATAGACGTCGGACCGGACGTCCGCCGAATAGATCATGTAGGTCGGCACGAAGCGTCCCGGATCGGTGCCGCCGTAGAAGATCGCGTTCGGCGTCATCGGGGGCGGATAATCCGGTTCCGGCGCGCCCAGCGCCTCGGTCAGCGCGCCCCACTCGCGGGCGAAATCCTCTTCTTTTGGATACCAGTAGCCGAAATCTTCCTTGATGCCTTTGATGCCTTCGAGCCCCCAGTTGCCGAACTGCCAGCCGTAGTGGTGACCGTTCTGTTCGGCGCCGCCGACGATGAGCAACTGCTCCTCGTCGTAGGCGTTCTGCCACAGCAAAATGCCCGGCAGCAGCAGGCCCGCCAGCATTGCGGGGACCAACGCCGGGCGGCCGAGCATCCGCTCCAGCCACGCCACGGACAGCAGGATGCCGTAGCCCAGCCACAGGGCGTAGAAGGCGTGGCTCTGGATGAACTGCACGCGGCCGATGAACAGGTTCTGGATGTCGAGCTGCGGATTCTGGAAAATCAGGAAGATCACGCTGACGGAGATGAAGCCGATGACGGACGTGATCAACCAGCGCTGCTGGGAAACGCCCAGATCGGAATCCAGCCGAAACCGCGAGGAACTCAAGGCCCAGGCCAGCGCCACCGCCAGCGGCGGCCCGAAAACCGAACCCGCGAAAAGCGCCTTGCCCGCCGCCGACAGCTCGCCCTTGAACAGCGCCTTCAGGCTCATCACGTCCACCCACAAGGCGCCGGCCAGCACCGCGGCCAAAAAGGCCCAGATGACCAGCTTCGTTCCCAGGGAATAGCCGCGCAGGTCGGCGATCTGCTTCTTCAGGAAGAGCGCCAGCAGCGTGAAGAACCCCCAGCCCGCCAGCAGGAGAACCGGTCCGATCAGCAAGCGGTAGATCTTCTCGGTGTCCGCCCAGCCCAGCGTTTCCAGCACGATCAGCGCCACCGACGCCAGCACCAGCCCCAGCGCCAGCGGGAACGCCGAACGCCGCTTGCCGCCCAGCTCCAGCCCCCACGAGCAGAACGGCAGGAAGCCCAGCACCACCACCGGCAGCGAGAACTGGCTGCGCAAGTCGGTCAGGTACGCGCCGAGCTGCTGGATGAACTTTTCGCTGAAGACGTCCGTCGGCACGATCGCCTCGTACTGCCCGCGCGTCACCGCGTGCATGAAGCCTTCCCACGTGCGCGGATATCCCCAATTCATCGGCGGGTTCTGCTCCGACGCGAAGGGCAGGTACATGTAGAACGCCACGCCCAGTTCCGCCAGCAGGATCGTCACGCACACGGTTTTGCCGTGCGGCAGCACGAACGCCAGCGCGACCGGAATCGCCAGGAACAGGAAATTGTAGATCCAGAACGGCGTCGTGCCCGGGCCCTGCGACCACTTCCACAGATTGGCGTCGAACCCGGCCATGGCCCTTTCCGCCTCCGAGGCGAACAGCGCCCGGCCCTTGGCCGCGAAGACGAACACGACGCCGACCAGCGCCGCCGCGATGGCGAAATCGCGGAACTGGTTGGCGTCCTTCATCAGCACCGCCACGGCCAAGGCAAGGCCCAGGAACAGCAGCGTCTGGTGGTTGGTCAGCCCCAGCCCGAACAGGAAGGCGGCCACGTACAGCAGCACGTCGCTCTTGGGCCGACACATCCACATGTAGATCAGCAGCAGCACGCCCATCTGGAACAGCGCGTTGAGGCTGTACACCTCCACGATCACGCTCTGCGACCACAGCAC
>CAZECJ010000242.1:0-3199 GCA_964510645.1 uncultured Verrucomicrobiota bacterium
TATCGCTCATATACTTAGTACCGTTTTTGGTATTCCAGGGCTTTTTGGGAATCCGAGTAGTATTGATAAAATTGATATTACTGGAATGAATGAACAGGATTTTTCTGAGGCATTTTTGGGCGTTAGTGCATATGAAAGATTTTTCGGAGATGGAATATTTAAAATGAATGAATATTTTATTGGATCCAATGATGCGAAATTCTCATTCGTGGGAAATGTCGTTATGAATAGAGGTGACTACGAGTACAATGCATATATTACTGCTAATTTTAAATTAACTGATGAAATAAACCTCAATAATATGGAATTTCACGCACCTGAAATTCTCTCAATGGACTTGTCAGGCGCAACAATCGTGCCTGGTGGGGCATCAATTGAAAACCAGCAGCAGGATATTTTAAATTTCTCATTATTTTGTAGTGTGAAATTCAATGACGGTATTGAGTATTCAGCCTTTAATTTTTATGGGGGAACCTTGGATGATTATGCCAGAAAATCTAATCCAATGCTTACAAATGATGGTGATAGACTTATAGATGGATTAACCTATCGTTTTGATAGTTCTCATATTAAGCAAGCCAAGTACTATTTTAATAATTTTAGTTCAAGCTTTGGATATAATTGGTGGTATCGTTATTAATATAATATGAATAGGATAATTACGATTTTGTTTTGTTTTTTTGTATATATTATCCCTGCTTGCGGGCAGACAGACAGTGTGAAATATATTTATAATAATTGCAGCGCTGGGAAAAATTCAGTTGCTTTAACAAGCGACTCTTGCTACATAATTTTTACCATTACAAATGATTCATCCGATAATTTCAGGAGAGATCACCGGATTAATGTGAATCATTATGATTTTCTGTTTCTAAAATTTGACAAAAATGGAAATGTAATAAAAGGAACAAGGTTTATTGATAATGAATCCCATGATCAATATGCAAAAGTCCTGAAGACAAGAAACAATTGCATTTATTTAGCCGGTTTAAAGGAAAAAATAAACTGCAATTGGAGTTTAAGAATATTCAGAATGGATTCAAATGCAACAAATTACTTATGGGATTCCACCTACTTTATTAGCAATTATTACAAAGATGCAATAGTAAGCTATGACATTACTGAAGATGTTTTCGGCAACCTAACAATACTATCCTACATAAATGATTCACTGAAACCGTTTGATAAAGATCATCTTTGGATTACAAAAATTAACGAAAACGGTGAAGTAATACTAAAAAAGAGGGTTGATGCTGACCTTATTTATCAGAGAGATATTGATATTATTCAGAATTATAGCTGTGATGGCGCATTTTATATAAGGACAAGGCGGGAGATACAAGGCTCCCTTGAAAAATTCGATTCAACCATAAACACATATTACTCTGCATACATAAAAAATTATGATATCTTAAAAATAAGCAATACAGGGGAAGTTCTTAGTCGTATTAAAATACCCGTACAAACCGAAGTACTAATGGCCTGTATAAATAAAAAAAAGCAATTTATGGGTTTTGTTCTAAATGATTTTTCAGGATTTGCAAAAGTTAAAAGTTTCAATCCTTCAAAACCAGATTATTTTCAAAGAGTTGATAGTTCATACTTATCATTGATAATAATAGACAGCGCAATTAGTAAAACAGAAGAAAAACCTGTTAAAAATTTTCCACTACTATTTTCAAACGGTGGGCGTGTTGCACAACCAGCAACTGATATTATTAGTTTATTTGATAGTACATATGCGTTTCTGTATACAACAAAACAATACGATTCGGTTTATGTTTATTTTGCAAAAACAGATGCAAACGGAAATATGATAATTAATAAAGTTATCAATATAGAACCTTTTGTTTTTGACGAAGGGGTCGGTTTACTCGCTGTGGACAGTGGTTTTGTGTTAATAGGTGGCACCCGTAAAATAAGCGATAGATATTTACAACATCTTAATAAACTACGTATGATTAAACTTGATTTGAATGGAAAGATGAAAACATTTTAAACAATTGAAAATGAAAAAATATATTGCATTATTATTTTTACTATGTAATTGCTGTTTTTCTAGTATATCACAAATTAATAAAAGCAATGTTTTTAATACAGCTATTATAGATTATAAATCTTGGTTGATTAATAATAAGTACATTGAAAAAAATGATACAAATGTTTGGATTTTATATATTTATAAGTCTGACACCGTTAAACATAAATATGAATTTTTAATAAGTTTTACTAAAATTATAGTTAAAACAGATTATTATAAAGGTTATTTTATTAATGATGGTGAAAATGTTTTTGTTAACTCAAGAATAAATGATACTTGTATTTTCAAAAGTCATAATATCAAACCCGTTAATAATAAAATTATTGATGAGGTAAATAAAAATCAGTATGAAATAACTGAGATATTATTCGATCCAATGTATAGATTAGTTAAAATCAAAAAGAAAAAAACAAAAATAAATGATATCGTGCGATTTTCTGATTTGCCCAAAAAGTATTATATAAAGTGAATATAATGTTTAATTTGCATTGTCCTCAGCTGGTTTGGATTTGCAATTCGAGTGAAAAGATAATAAGTTAGAATAAGAATTAAGAATGATGACCGACAGATTTAAGATACATAATAAAAAAGCAGTTTACCTGCGGCGTGATGTACAGGCTACAATAACCGGATTAATAGATAAGTACAACAACCTTGTTGAGGAATACAGTTACGACGCATGCCTGTCCCGATGCAGTCGGGAGGGAAGGCGGCGCAACCCGACAAACTGGACTTACGACAGCGTGCCCCAACCGCAATTGCTATACCGGGGTTATACCATGCACGTTCTGCGAAACACGGATTGCAGAAGCGCAGCGCACTGTATTCCGAATGTTGAGCAAATCCCGATCATGTATAATTTTTATCACTCTGACGGGGATTACATCGGGAAAATGCTTGATGAGTTTGGGTTAATCAATATGCCTGCCCGCCGTAATGCTAATGAAAGCGGGAACGGCAGATGTGGAGTTTATCCCGATTTTATCGGGAACCCTGTTGTGGGAAGATTTTTAAGCCCCGATATTGTTGTTCAAAACCCTAATTATACGCAAAGTTATAACCGATACAGTTATTGTGTAAATAATCCATTGAAGTATAGCGACCCGAGTGGGTGGAGTTATGATAATAGTTGGACACACAACCATAATGTGCCAACGT
>CAZECJ010000243.1:0-3195 GCA_964510645.1 uncultured Verrucomicrobiota bacterium
CGCGCCCCCGCCCTCCCTCTGTTGGCCCCGCTGCTGAACTTGTTTTTCGCCATCGTTGTCTCCCACGCAAACTCTGTTTGGCCAGCCTTCGCTGTCAAGCTAAATGATGTTGGCATTCCCCCATTTTTTAAACCAGCCTTATTTTCATCTGTAGCGGTTCGATCAGATCGTATCTATAGGGAGAAGTATTGTAGAAGCGCACGCTACTCAGGCAGGCTTTGATAGCGGAGGCGATTCTGTAGTACATGAACTTGAGCAGGTTTTTCCGGTCCTTAGGCCGGAAGTAGATCAGTTTGCAGTAGGTCTCGGCGATGTATGCCAGCCAATCCAGGCTGGAATAGATGAAGTACAAAGCCAGGCACAACAGGGTGTTCAGGTTTTTCAGCCCCTGGTAACTGGCCAGGCGCATGCTTTCCCACTTGAGGTCCTGTTTCATTTGCCGGTGCACTTCCTCGATCTTCCAGCGTTTGTTGTAGGCCGTAACAGCTTTTTCGGCTATCTCCCGGTCGGTCAAATTGGCTTCGGGGAAATTGCAGATGATGTAGAAGTCCTTTCCTTTTTGCCGGCCATGTTTGTATCTGCGCGCCACCACCAAACTCGCCTCCACGCTGTTGGCATTCTTACTTGGATGGCCATCGGTGCGGATCCCGATCTTTCGGGTGGCGCAGTGTAAAACTTCGTTGTCCTTGTAGCCCGGCAGCTCATATTGGAACTTCATTTGACCGACTATTTGGCGAAAGTTACGTTCCACTTGGTGTTCGAAAACGTTCCTTTTACCCATGCCCCGCAGGATAAAACTCATCCCGTTATTCACCAGAAAGCCGATCAGTTCACGGTCATCGTAGCCCCGGTCAAACACGAAAATCCCCTTGCCCTTGCTTTTGATGTTGATCTCCACCAACCTGTCCTGCAGCAACTGCTTGGCTGAATCCATCTCCAGATCGGTGGAAATGAGGTTACTGCTGACCAGAAGTAGTTTGTAACCCTTGTCTGAATCCAGGCAGGCAATGATGTTCATTAACACGTAGCCCATGCTCTGAGTGGCCTTGCTGCCGTTGTGGACTTTCTTCAGGCCCTGCATTTTACGCGCGTAGGGCTTCTCGATGTCGCTGTCGTCAACTATGATCAAAGAATCTGCCTTGATCTTGGGGCAAACAATGTTCAGCAAGGCTTCCTGCAATTGGAGGTCCAGCCCCTCTCGCTTTAGATTGCGATACAGCCTCTCGCTGGTTTTCTTGGTTGAAACTGTGTCCTGGATGTTCTTGGCAATATTGAAAACGGATGCCGAACCCGTTCCACACAGGCCAAACAGCATCTCTTTCACAAACTTCGCTACCGGCCGGCTGAAATCTACGCTCACCTTAGCGGCAAATCTGGATAATTTCTCTTGCACAAAACTGTGGGTTGCATTTTCTTGACTTGTCATTTCGACGCTCCTTTTTGGTTGGTTTTCAGTCTCCAAAATATCAGGGGCGTCGTTTTTGTAAAGTTATTTCTTGCATTAGATTAAAATATATTTTTGTCCTCTAATTTGCCGATTATTGACCTCGTTATCTGCGTTCTGTGAGCTCTAAATCCGAAATTGATCTTCGACCTCCAACCGACACATAAACTCCTTAAACCGCCTTATCCAAGAAACCGTCTTTGAATCAGAGGGGGGGGGCGGTCGGTACGACTGACAAGTCTAATTATGCAAAATGTGGATAAGTCTGGTTTGTGCTGATAAAAACCCAATTCTTTGGACAATAATCGTGTGTATATGTTTATAAGTCAGTATGTTGTGCATAACTTATCTCACTTTTTTGGGGGAATGCCTTAAATGATGACCCCGCCCCCAACGCTAATTTATATGAACAATATTTTAGCGTGAACAAACCCCCGTTTGGCCCTAAGGATCATTACGGGATAAATACGGGATCAATACGGATTTCATCCGTATTGATCCCGTATTTATCCCGTATTGATCGCCGGAGCGGTGAGCTAACAATATGTGTGAACTAATAGAATGTCCTTATTCATTCATTTGCGGATAAACAATGGGGACGTTTTGCCCTGGCTGATACCCAGTCCAATATACGCTGTCCAGAAAGGATCATTCGACTCGTTGAGGGAATCTTTTAATCCAGAAAAATAGTATCCTCCCGCTTCGAGGTATAGCGTTGAGTGCGGATACACTCCCAACACGAGGTTGGTCAAGCAGTCGTTCATTGCGCTGGGACTAAGAGAGATGGTCAAAAAGTTCAGCCTTGCCGAAGCATGTAAATAGTTTCGGTCTGTACCCCACAACGATCCACCGATCGAAGTCAGGACACTTGAATTGTAAAACTTGTACACAGTATCGCTATAAGGACTGGTTAACACCTTTACCTTGCCCAGATGAGCTGGTATATATACGTACAAAGGAAACCAACTATCGCCGATAGAAAAGAGTTTGGTACCTACACCCACTTTTGATCCAATGGAGAAATCCAAGAAATCAAACCCTTGCACGCCAAAATTAGAACCGTTCTTGTGAACGTACAAGCCCCAACCAATTCTCCAGAGTGAAAGGTCCCACCAACCCGCATATTGATTTTCCGGCGTTAAGATTACAGGTGAGGTTGTGTCTTCATGTCCACTAACGGGCTGTTCGGCATCATTACTGATGTTCTGCTCACCTTCACTGCTAATTTCTGCTGGCTCGCCAGCAAAAAGACCCGAAAATAAGAATACCAATGTGCATAACACAAGTAAACGCATCACTAACCTCCTATGGTGATAGCAAGGTATTGAAATCCCAAATGCCGTTGCATCTGGGTCTTTCTTGAAGATCATACTGATACTTCGCCTCAAACTATCTATATGTTATGCCAACGGCATCAATTTCACCTTCAATTTCAAAACTACTGATCATGATCAATATGTCAAGATAATTATCAGATATCCGTCTTTTATAACTCGGAGGCCCCTACTCCCTGAAGATAGATGTCCCTTCTAAAACAGATTTGATGTGACGGATCTGATAAGCCGATCATTGCGTAAAATCCAATCTGCATAAGGTAACAATGAGCTTGATGTTATCTTTGACATTCAGTAACTCTTTCACGAACAATGCGTTGCGACCATTATCAACCCGGCTGTTTTCTGTTCTTCAGATACTGTTCGATCTCCCCGCGTTCCTTGTCGAAACCGGCTTTGCCCATGAGGGCGTAGGTG
>CAZECJ010000244.1:0-3172 GCA_964510645.1 uncultured Verrucomicrobiota bacterium
CTCTACGAACTGAACGGCTACGGCATCTGCGCGAGCACGGGCAGCGCCTGTTCCAGCGGCTCGCTGGAGCCCAGCCACGTCTTGAAGGCGATGGGCGTGCCGTTCACGGCCATGCACGGCTCGGTCCGGCTGAGTTTCAGCGCCTACACGACCGAGGCCGAAGTGAAGCGCATCGCGGAGATTTTCCCGAAAGTCGTCGCGAACCTGCGCAACATGTCGCCCTATTGGGACCAAAAGCGGAATTGTCCGCGCGAAAACGCCTGAAGCGGCCCAAGCGCAGGAAACAGGGAGATTTTTCATGGAAGCAACGAACAGCGGAAACCGGTCTTTGGTGCTGGCGAGCGCCAGCCCCCGCCGCCGCGGATTCCTGCATCAATTGGGCTACCATTTCGAAGTCGTCACGCCGGCCACGGAAGAAAAGGCGCGGCCCGGGGAAACGCCGACGGACTACGTCCTGCGCAACGCGCAGGAAAAATCCGCGGACGTGGCGGGGCGCGTCGTGCCGGGCGCGGTGGTGATCGCAGCGGACACGGTCGTGGTGCTGCGCGGGCGGATCATGGAAAAACCCCGGTCCGAAAGCGCCGCGCACGAAATGCTGCGTTCCCTGAGCGGCCAGGTGCACCAGGTCGTCACGGGCTTCTGCGTGCGGGGCCCGGACCGCGCGGGCGCGCCGGCCGTGCGCGCGCAGGCCGTTTCCACAGACGTGGAATTCAAGGAACTGGCGGACGGGGAAATCGACGCCTATATCCGCAGCGGCGAGCCGATGGACAAGGCCGGGGCCTACGCGATCCAGGGGCGGGCGGCCTACATGATCCGGCAGATTCGCGGTTCCTACACCAACGTGGTGGGGCTGCCGCTGACGGAACTGGTGGAAATCCTCGCGACGGAATTCGGCGTCGAGCCGACGTTTCACGGCGCGGCGGGCGCCTGAATCCGGATCGGGATGGGGACGGGGAACAGCTTGGCGCGGCGGCCGTTCTGGATGCCGGCCATGCGCTTTTCCTTGGGATTGCGCAGCAGCACGGACATTTCGTAATCGCCCGGCGGCAGGCGTTCGGGGATCGCAATGGTTTGTTCCAGATCATAGATGCCCGGATGGAGCTGGCACCGGAGGTCTTGCATTTCGCCAGTTTCGGCCAAGGAGATGCCTTCTTCGATCCACTGGCCGTCGGGGGCGCGCAGGCGGGTGCGCACGATCGAATTGGCGGCAACCTGCAGATCGCGGGGGCAGCGCACGTAGTAGCGCAGGCGGATGGTGCCGCCGGGCGCGGCGACCGTTTCCAGCGGCTCGCAGGCCAGAAGCTTGAATCCGTTCCGGTAGCGGAGCTCAAGCGGCACGGATGTATCGGGCACTTCATCGATATGCCCGAGCCAAGGCAGGTCGGCGGAATGGACGGAGGGATCGGCGGCGGGCGGCAAGTCGGGCCCGGGCGCGGCGAGATCGAACCTGTCGAGGAAGAACGAGGCGTCGCCCTCGGCATGGAAGCGGAAGCGGTTGGGCAGGAGGTCGACGAAAAAGACGGCGGGCACGGCGAGGCGGAAATCCTGAGTTTCGTCGGTGATCGTCCAATGGCCGGCGGGATAGCCGTTGACGTCGAGCCAAAGCCCGGCGGGCGGCGCGCCAGCGGGGAGGCGGGCGCGGAAGGTCAGGTGCGGATGCGCGGCCAAGAGGTCGCCGCGCACGAGCTTGACGTATTCCGGGAGGGGGGTGACCGGACTCTTCAGGCGCATCAGGACGAAGCGGTCGTCTTCGGCGATCACCTCGGTTTCGGCGGACAGGAGCGCGGAATAGTCGTACGGCCGCCAGCGCTGGAGGTCGGGCCGGAACATCATGGCGGGCCTGCGATTGCGGGCAAAGGGTTTGTCCTCGAGGATGAGACATTCGGGCCAGAGCTGGCGGAGCAGGCGGGCGGTTTCGGCGGGCTGGGGATTGAAGGGGTCGATGGAATCGCGCACCTGGCGGGTGTAGGTGGGATAGGCGCCGCCCCAAGCATAGACGAAGAGGCGGTCGGTGCGGCCGATCTGCAGCATGTGGCGCGAGTCGTGGCTGCGCTGACCCATGGGGACGATGGCGAGCACGTAGGGTTGTTCCCGCCGGTCGAGAACATCCAGCACGGGGGTCGCGTAGGGCACTTCCAAGGGGCTGAAGCGACCGGGGCCGCGCGGGAGGCATTCGACGACCGCGAGCAGCAGGGGGGCCAGCCACAGTCCGCGCCAAGCGGGCCGCGCGAGCCAGCGCCGTTCGATCCAGCTCCAGGCCAGCGCGGCCGCGATCACCATGTAGATCAGCACGTAGATGCTGAACCGGGAAACCACGCGGAATCCCTGAAGCATTTTCAGATGGGTGTAGAGCCAGACGTAGATCGGATTGGGGGCGTAGAACCCGGTATGGCGAACGAGCAGCAGCGGCCCCAGGCTCATGAAGAAGGCGAAGATGGCGCCGGCGAAGAGGCCGGTGACGAACAGCGCGGGGGCGTCGCGCGAAGTGGGATGGAACAGGACGAGGAAGGCGAATGCGCAGGCGACGATGGGCAGGGCCGCATACAGGGCCTGCAGGTGATGTCGCATGCCCGAATAGTAGATGACGAAGCTCAGGACAAAGAAAGCGATCAGGGCCGTCCAGCGGACGACCCGGAGCAGCGTCACCCAGCGCGGCACGGCGACGGCGGCGAGCCGGCGGGCGTCGAGGACGAGATGCGCCGCCGCCAGCAGGATCAGGGCCAGCGTGGGATAGACCACCATTTCGTCCTGGCGGGCGTCGAACGGCGCCAGCAGGTGGAACCGGCCCCCGGGCCGCAGGTAGGAGAACGGTTCGAGGACGTGGGTGGCGATTTCCAGCAGGTTGCGGTTGACCGCATGCATGTTGAGCAGGGTCAGGTAGGGCCCCAGGAGGACGTAGGTGAGCGTGCCGCCCAGCGCCGCGGCGCAAAGCGCGGGCAGCCAGAAGCGGCGGACGTCGCCCAGCAGGCGCCGGTGGGCGGCGAGGAGGGCCAGGCCGGGAAAGGGCAGGATCAGCAGGAGGAAAACGGCCTGGTACAGTTCACTGGAAGCCTGCAGCCACCAGGCCACGGCCATGCCGCAGGCGTAACGGATGGACGGGCGCTGGAAATAGCGGACCATGAAGAAAAAGAACAGCGGCAGGCCGAAGCAGAGCTGCATGTTGAATTCGACC
>CAZECJ010000245.1:0-3159 GCA_964510645.1 uncultured Verrucomicrobiota bacterium
TGCGAGAACTTCCTGAACATGATGTTCCGGTCGCCCGTCTCGCTCTACGAGGCCGACTCCTACGACGTGGCCGTGATGAACAAGCTGCTGATCCTGCACGCGGACCACGAGCAGAACGCCTCGACGACGGCGGTGCGCATGGTCGGCAGCACGGGCGCGAACCTCTACGCGTGCGTGTCGGCCGGCATCTGCGCGCTGTGGGGTCCGTTGCACGGCGGCGCCAACCAGGCCGTGGTGGAGATGCTCGAGAAGGCGCAGAAGGAGGGGCTCACGGTCGCCCAGATCGTGGCGAAGGCGAAGGACAAGAACGACCCGTTCCGCCTGATGGGCTTCGGGCACCGCGTCTACAAGTCCTACGATCCGCGCGCCAAGATCGCCAAGAAGCTCTGCATGGCGGTGCTCAACAAGAAAAAGCTGCACGACCCGATGGTGGCGACCGCGCTGGAGCTCGAGGAACACGCCCTGAACGACGACTACTTCAAGGAGCGGAACCTCTATCCCAACGTGGACTTCTACACGGGCTTGATCTACCGCGCCCTCGGTTTCCCGAAGGAAATGTTCACCGTGCTGTTCGCCCTCGGGCGGTTGCCGGGCTGGATCGCCCATTGGCAGGAAATGCGCCAGGACCCCGAGCAGAAGATCATGCGGCCGCGCCAGATCTACGTGGGGCCGGCCAAGACCGACTTCGTTCGCATCGAGGCGCGCCGCTGACCCTCGCGATGCGGGAAGACCTTCCAGCGGAAGATGCGCCCGAAGACTCCGCCGCCCGCGCGGCGGCGGAGGAGCGCGCGCGCCGCATCGAGGTGGAATTCCTCGAAGGCGTGCGCGCGCGCCTGCCGGCGCATCCCGCCGTGGTCGAAAGCCTCGGCTGTCTCTACACGGAGATGGGCCGCTACCAGGACGGGCTGCGCGCCGACCGCGACATGGTCCGAATGGAGCCCGATTCGCCCAACGCGTGGTACAACCTCGCGTGCAGCCTATCGCTGACCGGCCAGCCCGACGACGCCTTCGCCGCGTTGGAGAAAGCCATTGCCCTCGGTTACGACGACGCCGAATGGATGCAAGACGACGACGACTTCGAGCCCATCAAGAAGGACCCGCGCTTCGCGCGTATCCTCGCCCAGCTCCTCGCCCGCCAGGCCTGAGGGGGCCCCCGCGCGGGGACTCGCGGCGCGTTGTCCCCCCCCCCCCGACTTTTACGTAGCACGTAAAAACGGCGCTCCAAAATTACGTAGAACGTAAAAACTTTGGCTTATAGGCCGAGGCGCTTGCGGGCGCGCAGGAGCATCGTTCGGTCAAGCGGCAGGCTGCCGGTCTGGGCAATTTCCGTCTGGCCTTCAAAGCTGAGCAGGTAATTCAGGAATTCGCGGATTTCGGGCGGCAAGTCCTGCACCGCGGGGGCGTTGACGTACACGGTGAAGAAGCGCGTCAGGGGATATTCCTCGCCGTAGATGTGGGCGGGGAGGGGCGGATAGGCCGGTTCATCGGTCTGGCGCGCGACCGCCAGCACCTTCACGCGGGCGTCGCGCGGACGGTAGTTGCTGAACATGATGGCCTGGGGATCGGCGGCGATTTCCGCCTCCGGAATCTGGATTTCGCCGAGGGTCTTGAGGCCGTTGCGCCAGGGGCCGTCCTGGAGGACGGCTTCCCGGAAGAACTGCGACGTTCCGTAAAATTTGGGACCGCCGTAGGCGTGGATCGCTTTCCCGGAACCCCAGCCCGTCGCGCCGGCTTCGTCCCAGGTGCGGAGCGGCCGGAGGGCACCGGCGCGGAGTTCGGCGCCGTAGATGGCGTCGAGCTGCGGCACCGTGAGGCTGTCCAGCGGGTTGTCGGGATGCACCAGGATTTGGACGGCGTCGAGGGCGATGCGCGCCTCGAGCACGGGATAGCCGAAGCGGCGGGTGAAGTCTTCGCGCTGGGCGGAGGTCATGGGAATGCTGCTGATGCCGAGATCCGCTTCGTCGCACAGCACCATGGCGATCACGCCGGCGCTGCTGTCCCATTGGAATTCCTTGCCCCACGCCGCGCCGGGATGGATCTGCGCCAGCTGGGCAAACACGCCCTTGAGAAACAATTCCGAGGTGCCGGAGTAGGCCGGAACGAAATTTCCGGACAGCGGCTCCGCGCAGGGCGCGAAATGCAGATAGTCCGGATCGGAGAGCGTCCGATGTCCCAGCGGATTGGATTGCGCCAAGGCCGGTGGCTCTTGGGCGAAGGCCGGGAGGACGGGGAGCAGGAGGACGGCCCAAATCCATTTTTTCACGTTTATCTCCGGTGGGCGGCTTTTTCGCGCAGGGCGGACAATCGGCCAATGGCTTCGCGCAGGGTGCTTTCCTGCTTGGCGAAGTGGAAGCGGATGAGGTGGTTCACCGGCTCGCGGAAGAAACTGGAGCCGGGGACGGCGGCCACGCCGACGTCGCGCGCCAGCCACTCGCAGAACGCCACGTCGTCGGGCGCGCCGAACTCGGAAATGTCCACCATGACGTAGTACGCGCCTTCGGGTTCGGTGAAGGTCAGTCCGGCGGCGCGCAGGCCGCCGAGGAAGAGGTCGCGTTTCTTCGCGTAGAGCGCCGCGAGGGAATCGTAGTAGGCGTCCGGCATTTCCAGCCCGGCGATGGCGGCTTCCTGCAGCGGCGCCGCCGCGCCCACCGTCAGGAAGTCGTGCACCTTGCGCGCGCCGTCGATGAACGCCGGCGGGGCGATCACGTATCCCAGCCGCCAGCCGGTGATGGAATAGGTCTTCGAGAGCGAGCTGCACGATACCGTCCGGTCGAACATGCCCGGCAGCGCGGAAAAATAGACGTGCCGATGCGGGGCGTAGAGGATGTGTTCGTAGACTTCGTCGGTGATGACGAAGACGTCGAACTCTTCCGCCAGGGCCGCGATCTGCAGCAGCTCGGCGCGGGTGAAGACCTTGCCGGTCGGATTCGACGGATTGCACAGGATCAGCGCCTTGGGGCGCTGCTCGAAGGCGCGGCGCAGCTCGGCGGGATCGAACGCGAAATCGGGCGGGCGCAGGGGCACGTAGATGGGCTCGGCGCCGGAGAGGATCGTGTCGGCGACGTAGTTTTCGTAGAACGGCGAAAACACGATCACCCGGTCGCCCGGATTGCAGGCCGTCATCATGGCGGCCATCATGGCTTCGGTGCTGCCGCAGGT
>CAZECJ010000246.1:0-3120 GCA_964510645.1 uncultured Verrucomicrobiota bacterium
TATTGATACAATGCTGGCGTTTTTATTTTGCACACGGTAGCCGTCAGAAGGTCTTAGTAGCAAGGCTTTATGGCGGCTTTTTTGTTTTCTACCGTTTGTAGAGTGCAATGAAAAAAGCCCCGTCTACGGAGCATAAAAGTGGATTACGCCTTGCACTCGGCAAACGGGAATATTGAGATTTCTATCAGTGACTTCCCTATGTTGCAGCACGGCTCTATGTTCCTATTGATCTTGATGCAAAAAGAAAAAGGCCCTCTCCGGCAGAAAGTGCCGAAAAAGGCTTGGAACAAGGGATTTCGAGGTTTTTTCACCCTTCAGAAGCCTGTATTTCTTTCAGTTTCAGCTCCTATTAGAGCGAATTTTCAAATAGTGTAAATAAATCACCGTTGATTTCAATGATATCGTCGACTGGAATTTTACTACCATCCCGCATCAAAACGATATGCTCATATTCATCAATCTTTTTTACGCATCCGCTGACTGTGACATATTCGCCGCCGGATTTCTTTTTGTCTGGCAGAAAGTATGTGATGGAGACTTTAGGCTGTTCGTCCAGCGTATCTTGTATTATGTTCAACCGCTCATTCAGAGCCGATTTGTCATACTCGTCAAGTTCGACCTTCTTGTCCGTTAGACGAGCAGTTTCGGCAACAGCGTCCTCATAGCCCGTCAATGCGGCAAACGGTGAAAACTGTGCCGCCCGGTCATAGGATGACATATGAGGATGGGTGGCAGACTGATGGTGCGGCAGGTTAATTATGTCATCGTAAGGATTCGTCATGCCTTGTGACCTCCAATCTGCTTATTACGGGAAAGTGTCGTAGCACCTTCTTCGAGGTTCATGCCCTTTAGTACGGCGTTTTTTCCGTACTTCTTCTTTATCGTCAGCACCGCTTCCTGTATCCGCTTTTCACGAGCCAGCGCCGTTTCTTCCTCGGCACGTTTCTTCTGGATAGCTTCGTAATCGGTGAACAGGTCAAGCTGTTCAAAAGTGTCCGGTTTCTTGGCGCTATCTTCACTTACAAGGCGGTAAGCCGTGACATTGATGCGTCGCACAAGCAAATTCTTGTCTACGATGCGGTCGAACAGTTCCATGACCGCATTCATGATAAGCATGGTTGAGGACGTCTGTCGCTCGATATTCGCCGTGCCGTGGGCGTGTTTCGGTATCTTGCGACCGTAGTGGTCAGCCGTAACTTCACCGTGGTAGGCTCGGCTTATCTGCGGATTTGTAAGGTTTTCGATGTCATAGCCGATGGTCAAAACCATCTGGTCGGTCACAAGCCCTTTGTCCACCAAGTCCAGAACGAGAAGGTCGGTCATTTCACGCACAATTAGTTTTGCTTTGTCGAAGTCGTATGGGCATTGAAGCACCTGCCCGGAGCTTATGCTGTTCGTGCTGGGCTTGTACGCTTTGATTTCGGCTATCGTACAAGGCTCCCAGCCCCATGCGTGGTCAATCAGCAGTTCCGCATTAATGCCGAACAGATTATACAGCAAATCCTCATTGTAGTGCTCATGTGGCTTTCCGAGAGAGCACCGCGCCACATCGCCCATCGTGCACAGACCTGTTGCTTCGAGCTTCGTGGCATACCCTTTGCCGACGCGCCAGAAATCCGTGAGCGGCTTATGCATCCAAAGAAACTGCCGGTAGCTCATTTCATCCAGTTCCGCGATGCGGACGCCATCTTTGTCGGGTGCGATGTGCTTCGCCTGAATATCCATTGCGGTTTTGGCAAGATAGAGATTCGTGCCAATTCCGGCTGTTGCCGTGACGCCGGTGGTTTTCAGAACATCCTGAATAAGCATCATTGTCATCTCACGCGGAGTGAGCTTATAGGTTTTCAAATAATCCGTGGCGTCGATGAAAACCTCGTCGATTGAATAAACATGGATGTCCTCCGGCGCGACGTATTTCAGATAGATGGTGTAAATCCGTGTGCTATACTCCATATACAGAGCCATGCGCGGCGGCGCAGTGATATATGAAATCGACAGCTCCGGCGAGGTTTTAAGCGCCGTGGCATCATAGGATTCGCCGATGAATGTCCGATTCGGTGCTTTCCGCTGACGCTGTGCATTTACTTCTTTGACTTTCTGTACGGCTTCAAACAATCTTGCTCGGCCTGGGATTCCATAGGATTTGAGCGACGGCGAAACAGCAAGGCAGATGGTCTTTTCGGTGCGGCTGGCGTCAGCAACCACGAGGTTTGTGGTCAATGGGTCAAGACCGCGCTCGACGCACTCCACAGAGGCATAAAAAGACTTCAGGTCGATTGCTATATATGTTCGATTCTCCTGAGCCATCATCTACGCCTCCAATGTTTTAATATTGCAGATCCATCCAATGCCGGATGTCGTTTAAACATTAACCCTAATACTTTAAGAAATTCGGTCCGACAATTGAATATTTCTCGCCAGATAGCAACCCCTTCTCTAAGGTTAAAATCAGATTTGATGACTATTGTTGTGATTCTCAATCCAGCGCAGAAGATATGGTCTATTTTTGTTCGCCGAGGTTTCATATCACTGCGAACGTGACCCCATAAACCCATACAGGCACATGGCGGTACGTAGACTTTTTAAGATGACCTTCATCACCGTTTCCTCACGAGAACCGTAATTCAGACCACTTTCGTGAAAAGCCACATCAACGGCGTAAGTGTGCAAAACACCGTTTTGTATGGACCGCCAACAGCATCTCACTCGCCCTGCTGGATGAGTTGTGATAACGAGGGGCTTTTCTTGTAAATCTTATATCCGTATTGTCGCTGAAATACCCGTCCGTGATTTGCATTAGCACCGATAATTCATCTTCATGTTGGAGCTGCCACTGCGGAGATACTTTCCAGTTCGTTTGAACGACCTGACATTCCTTGGTGTGGCGAAGCCAAGAGTAAAAGAGGAATTCACCCATTTCGATTTTCACGCTCATTCCTCCTCGTGGCTTCATCTATCCAATTGCTGAACTCCCAGCGGAGCGGCGTGACATCAAAACGCTTACGGATTTTTTATTTTGCTACCGAATATTTACGATCCCCCGGCACTTCGGAAAATTCGAACAGCCATAGAATTCACTTCCGGCGTTTGGCCCTTTGGTAGCCTTGCGCCGTACCATAG
>CAZECJ010000247.1:0-3078 GCA_964510645.1 uncultured Verrucomicrobiota bacterium
TCTCGACGAACTCGGTGTAGTAGTCGCGGCCGAGCTTGGCGCCGTCGCAGCCGCCGACGAGGTAGATGTGCTTGAGGGCGCCGCATTTCACGGCGCCCACGACCTTGTCGGCGACGGAGAGGACGGCGTTGTGGGCGAAGCCGGTCATCAGTTCGTAGGCGCCGGGCTTGGTTTCCGGGTAGCCGCCGAGGGCGATGGCTTGGGCGATGATGCCGGAGAAGTCCTTGCGGCCCTGTTCATCGGCGGCGATGTGCTGGACGCCGGGCCAGCCGACCTCGGCGGTGGTGGCCAAGTGCTGAATATAGCTGGGGCGCGGGGGCATGATGCAGTTGGTGGTGAAGAGCACGACGCCGGGGAGATCGGCGAATTCCTTCTGCTGGTTCTGCCAGGCGGTGCCGAAGTGGCCCTTGAGGTGCGGGTGCTTCTTCAGTTCGGGATAGCCGAACGCGGGGAGCATTTCGCCGTGGGTGTAGATATTGACGCCCTTGCCGGCGGATTGGTCGAGCAGCATCTTCAGGTCGTGCAGGTCGTGGCCGGTGACGACGATGAAGGGGCCCTTTTCCAGCGTGGTGGAGACCTTGGTGGGGACGGGGTTCCCGTAGGCGCTGGTGTTGGCGGCGTCGAGCAGGGCCATGGTGGCGAGATTGATTTGGCCGAATTCCATGATGAGGCCGAGCCAGCCTTCGACGGAGTGGTCGTCGCCGAGGGCCTTCATGCCCTTCTGGAACCAGGCGGAGACCTTGGGATCGGTCTTGCCGAGGACGCGCGCGTGGTGGGCGTAGGCCGCCATGCCGCGCAGGCCGAAGAGGAGCGTGGAGCGCAGCGAGACGACGTCGGCGTCGCCGTGGAACAGGTCTTCGGGGCGGTAGGAATTGGCGCCGCCGGCGGCGACGGCCGCGTGCAGGATGCGGTCGCGCATCGCAGCGAGATCCTTGGGATCGAAATTGACGTTGGTGACGCACGTGAACAGCGCGTCCATGAAGAGCGCCTCGACCTTGGCGTCGGCGGGCTGGCCGTCCACGGCGCGGGCGAGGGTGATCATCGCCGCGGTGATGTCGTCCTGCAGGTTGGCGGCCTCGGGGGTTTTGCCGCAGACGCCTTGCTTGGTGCAGCCGGTGCCGCTCATCGTTTGCTCGCATTGGAAACAGAACATGGACATGGGATTCTCCTGGGGTTGGGTTTCTTTTTAAAAGGGGTCAGAGTTCAGGGTTTGGGGTTCAGGGGGGAACAGGAAGCAGGTCTCGGGGGCCGAAGGAATCCTCCTGAACTCTGAACCCTGAACCCTGTGTGCCTATTCATCCAACATCTCTCCATCGGTGGAAATCGTCACGACCTGCCAGGGGATCATCTTGCCGGAGGCCTGGAGGGCGCGCTGGACGGCGGTGGCGATGCCGCCGCAACAGGGCACTTCCATGCGCAGGACGGTCACGCTCTTGATCTCGTTGGCCTGCAGGATGGCGGTCAGTTTTTCCGCGTAGTCGCCGTCGTCGAGCTTGGGGCAGCCGATCAGCGTGACTTTGTTGCGCATGAATTTGCGGTGGATGTCGGGATAGGCGAAGGCGGTGCAGTCGGCGGCGATGAGCAGCGCGGCGTTCTGAAGATAGGGCGCGTGGTTGTTGACCAGCTTGATTTGCACGGGCCAGTTGCCGAGCTGGGCGACGGGCGCGCCGGCGGGAGCGTCCGGGGCCGGCGCGGCGGCCGGCTTGGGAGCCATGGCCTTGGCCGCCATGCCGGGACAGCCGGCGAAGATCGGCCGCGCGGGCGCGGCGGGTCCCTTGGCGGCGGCCTGGCGGGCGGCGACGGCGGCTTCGTCGTAGTCGGCGGCGTCGCGCTCGACGATCTGGATGGCGTTGGTCGGGCAAGCGGGCAGGCAATCGCCGAGGCCGTCGCAATAGGAATCGGAAATCAGCTTGGCCTTGCCGTCGATGAGTTGGATGGCGCCTTCGTGGCAGGCGCTGACGCACAGGCCGCAGCCGTTGCAGAGGGCTTCGTCGATTGAGACGATTTTGCGTTTCATGCGATCTCCAGCTTGGAGCGGTCGAACGAGCGGGCGAGGCCCGCGAGGGTGGTTTTCTTCATGGTCTGGTGCAGGCGGTCGTTTTCGGACTCGATCAGGCGGCCGAGGGCGCAGGCGCGGCCGGCGCAGATCTTCGGATCCAGCAGGCAGCGGTGGGGGCGCAGCGGTTCGCCGCCGCCGGCTTCGTAGACGTCGAGCATCGCGATGGCCTTGGGCTCGCGGGCCAGGCGGATGCCGCCTTTGGGGCCGCGCTCGGTCTCGAGCACGCCGGCATGGACCAGCTTCTGGACGACCTTGGCGAAGTGGTTGTAGGAGAAGCCGAGGTTTTTCGCGATTTCCGGGGAGGGCCGGAACGGGCGGTCGCCGCCGTCGGCGATCCACAGACAGGTATGGAGCGCGATCGAAAGGCCTTCGGGGATGTTCAGCAGTCCGGGCATGGGGCGGGTCTCCGTTTTATTCTGGTATCACAATACCAGATTAAGCTTCAAGCGCAAGCCGAAAGGCGAAAAATATTTCGATCCTCCTTTCAACTACGAATGACGCGAAAGACGCGAATGGGGAGGGACGGGAGGCTAACCACGGATTACACGGATCGCACGGATTGAATAATGGGCATCCCATCCGTGTCCTCCGTGAAATCCGTGGCGGTTTTGAGGATGATTTTGGATCGTTGTAGCCCGGGGCGTTGACCCGGGGGCTGTTCGCCATTTCGGTCCGCCCGGCTCACCGCGCCGGGCTACAGCGGGATTGGGGGCAAAAATATTCTGATCGCCGCGCCTGCGCTTGGCATGATCGGAGGGCGCGCTTGTAGCTGGCCTCGTCGAGGCCGGCCACGGGAGAAACAGTCCCGGCCCCAACGGGGCCGGCTACAACAACTCCAAAAACGCTCCAAGCTGAATTTCCGCATCGAATCGGCGAGTTGCCTTCCGGACGTGGCGCAAAGGCCGGAAGCGTGGTATCGTGGAACACGATTTACGGAAAGGACTTGGAATGAAAACGATCATCATCGGCGGCGTGGCGGGCGGGGCGAGCGCGGCGGCGCGGTTGCGGCGGCTGGACGA
>CAZECJ010000248.1:0-3076 GCA_964510645.1 uncultured Verrucomicrobiota bacterium
ATTAGGTTATTATACAACACTGGCTTATGCGGGTGCTTATGACATCACTGCCGGTGCTGAAGGATACACTCCACAGACTTTAGTTGGTGAAGTAGTTGCCCATGGTGGTATCAATTCCAATGATTTTTATCTGATGGAAGTACCTTATCCGGTAGCTGAAGTTATCGCATTTGAACTGAATGATAATCAGGTACAAATTTCATGGGACGGAACAGGCCCAGCTCCTGAACCTGTTACATTCAGATATGATGATGGAACAGCAACAGCGCAACTTGGATTTGGTAGTGGTACAATAAACTCTGTGCTTGGTGCCGTACACCGTGTTGATGCAACTCTGCAGGAGATGAGTTGGTTCCTGACTAATGAAGGAGGTCCTCATGCTAACATCCAGATTTATGTAATGGGCCTTACCCCTGGTGGTCTTCCTGATGGGAATAACGTGATTTATACCGCTTCAGTTACCAATACCGATATGTTATGGAATACCCACGTATTTCCTCAACCACTGGTAATAGAAGGCGGATTTTATCTTGCAGTCGGTTATAATGGATTTGCGGGATTGGGAACTGATGATGGAGTTGGTGCTCCTTATGTTTATCAACCTAATACACATTACTACGCCGGTGATTATACTACAAACGCATTCACAACATTTGAGCCTAACTTCACATTGAATGCACTTATAAGGGCTTATGGTGTAGAAAATGCCGTTGCATCTTATGCAGTGAATGATGCACCTATGACTGTTGAGAATAAGATGGCAGGTCTTGAACTGAGACACTGTCTTCCTATTCATACAGGAGGTCCGGTATGGCGTACAATGCAAGAAGGTTCAGCCGACAGAGGTATTATAAGCTATGACGTATGGCGTCAGAAATACTACCAGCCAGGAACTCTTGAATTAATTGGTACAACTTTCCAACAGAACTTTGTTGATTTTGAATGGGGTGATCAGGATTGGGGTGTATATCAGTGGGCTGTTACAGTCAACTATGATGCAGGTCAGACATCTGTACCAACTTTCTCAAATAAACTTGACAAAGACATGTACACTACTGTCGATGTTGAGGTAGTTCTTAACTCTAATGATAGCCCGGCAGGAACAATTGTAACATTTACAAATGTTTCAGAACCTGAGCTTGAATTGGTTTATGAGGAAACATTAGGTGGCAGTGGTGTTTATACATGGGATGCTTTCCGCAGAGGTACTTATGATATCCAGGTTTATAAACTTGGCTATACAGGAGTAAACCTTGAAGATGTAAACATCTTTGATGAAGCTTCCTTCGAATGGATGTTAAATGAAATTCTGGCACCTCCATTAAACTTATATGTAACACCAACCGGATTAGCTACTTGGGAATCAGGTGTTGATATGCCTGGATTTGATCCTTATTTCTCAGATCTTGAAGCTAATGAAGGTGGATGGGTTGCCGGAGGAACTACCAGTGCCACAGTATGGACATGGGGAACTCCAGCTAAGTCAATCCTCAATCATGCATATAGCGGAACTAAAGCATGGGTAACAGGTTTGACTGGTAATTATGCTATAAATTCAAATATTTGGATAGCCAGAGAATTTGATTTTAGTGAGGCAATGTATCCGGTAATCTCAGCTCAGATCTTTATTGAAACTGAAAATAATTTCGATTGCATGGTGCTTGAGTCATCAATTGATGGTGGCACAACATGGCAATATGTGTACTCACCCGGAATGTATAATTCTGCTGCAGTTTCGTGGGGTGCATTCCCTGGTTTGGAAAAATGGGCTGGACATGGCACAGACTATGTATTGTTCTCAGGTTCACTGGAAGATTTTGCCGGATTACCAAGTGTATGGTTAAGATTCAGGTTTGTATCTGATGGATCTTTAAGCTATAATGGTATTGCTATTGATGATATCTCGGTTAATGACCTTCCGGGTAGAAGTGGTCGTCAGCTTGAAGGTTATAAAGTATTCCTCGATGGATTACTTGTTGCTGATGTTTCCGAAACTCATTATCAATATGGAACCAACGGTGAAGAATTAGTTGATGGAACTACCTACCTTGCTGAAGTAGCTACAGTTTACAGTACTGGTCAATCAGCAAGAGTTCCGTATACATGGACTTATATAGCTTGTGAAAACTATCCTGTTCCAGGTAACTTTATTGCTGATCAGGTAGAAGGTACAATCGATGTAGCACTTACATGGACTGTTCCAACAATTCCACCAGCTGAAGATCAGATAGACTTTGCAAGAATTTATCGTGATGGTGAAATTATTGCTGAAGTTGAAACTGCAAACTATATGGATATGGATGTTGAATTTGGTTCACATACATACTGCATTACATTTGTATATCTGACAGGAGCTGAAACTTGTCCAGGTACAATTTGCCAGACTGTAAATGTTACTGGTGGTGGATTGGTTAATGGAAATGTACGTCAGGCTGATTATTTAGGTGGTTCAAATATTGCAGGTGCAGAGATTGTTCTTACAAATGTTGACGATGAAACATTGTCGTTTACATTTACAACCAATGCGCTGGGCAATTATTCAGGTGAAGTTCTTGCAGGTACTTATGATTATTTAGTTACAGCTGAGGGTTATGCTTCTGCAACTCTTGAAGATGTTGAAATTCTTGAGTCGGCAACCGTAACACGTAACTTTGTATTACTTGAATATCCTGCACCGGTTGGTAATGTGATTGCAACTGATCAGGGAACAAGTGCTTTAATTACCTGGAATACTCCTGGAACAAATCCTGCTGGAGCCGGATTTGATCTCCAATTTGATGATGACATGCCTGATATGCTTGTGCTTGACACACCGGCAAGTGACTGGACTGTTGCCAACGATTTTCTGAATAATATTACTGGTGCAACAGGACTGTGGAGAGCAGCTTATTACAACGAAGAATTTACCGACTTTGTATATGAAGTAGAAATGCAAAGAACCTCTGGTAACCAAACAGGCTCAATGGGTATTTATGTCCGTGCAAATGGTTTTATGAATCCTGTTGCCGGTAATGGAACAACCGGACGTGCATTCTGTATAACACAAAGTGGTTCATACTGGTATGGAACCTTGACA
>CAZECJ010000249.1:0-3059 GCA_964510645.1 uncultured Verrucomicrobiota bacterium
CCCGCGCCAGCAGCGGTCGCGCGATGCGCTGTTCCGGCAGGCTTTCGCGCATTTCGCGGCGGGGCGGCTCGCCGCGGGCGTACGGCTCATCCGCGGCTGCGGCGAAGGGCTGACGCCTTCGGGCGACGATTTTCTCTGCGGGTGGCTGCTGGCGCTGCGCCTGCGCGGAAAGGTTGCGCCGATTCCGGCGATCCTGAAAAACGCGCTTGGGCAGAATGCGGTGTCCAACGCCTTTTTGGAAATGTCCGCGCACGGCCGCGTGAACGTCGCGGTGAAGCGGCTGCTGCTGGCGCCTTCGCCCGCCCGCGTGAAGGCGGTCTGCGCGTTTGGGCACAATTCGGGCGCGGATTTGCTCTGCGGAATGCGGTGGGGATTGAATGGTTCACAGTTCACGGTTCACGGTTGAACAGCCCTACCGACGCCCGGCCGCGGGACAACCGCTGAACCGTTGAACTTTGAACCGCTGAACCCTAGCGGACCAGCGTCCACCACACGACGAGGCTCAAGGCAATGCGATACCAGCCGAACGCTTCGAGGGTGTGGTGCGAGATGAGGCGCATGAGCCAGCGGATGGACGCCCACGCGACGAGGAACGACACGACGAGCCCGATGGCGTAGGGCGCCAGGTCCGAGCGCTGCAGCGTGGACAGGCCTTTGTAGAGGTCGTAGCCGCCGGCCAGCAGCAGGACGGGCACCGCCGCGAAGAACGAATATTCCGCCGCGGTCTTCCGGCCCAGCCCCAGCAGCCGCCCGCCGAGGATCGTCGCCATCGAGCGCGAGGTGCCCGGCACCATGGCGAGGCACTGGAACAAGCCGACGCCCAGCGCGCGCTTCCAGCCTAGCGCGTCCACGCCGCCTTCGTCGTGCGACGGCAGCCAGCGCTCCAGCGCGATCATCAGGACGCCGCCGACGCCGAGGGCGATCGCGATCGTCGCAGGCGCGAACAACTTGGCCTTGATGGCGTCGTGGAACAGCAAGCCGAAGACCATCGCCGGCAAGGTCGTCAGGAACAGCCAGAACAGCCCGCGGAGGCCCGAAAATCCCTCGTGGTTCCGGAAGTCCGCCAGCCGCGCGAACCGCCGCCCGTATTCCACGATCACGGCCAGCATGGCCCCAGACTGGATCACCACTTCGAAGCTTTCGTGGAACGAGGTGCCCAGGCATTTTTCCGCCAGGATGAGATGCCCGGTGGACGAGATCGGAAGATATTCCGTGATCCCTTCCACCACGCCCATCAGCGCGGCCATCCAGTTTGTCGAGAAATCGAACATAGGTTGACTCGCGCCGCACTCTAGCCGTCCCGGATTGCGCGCGCAAGTATCTTGACCGTCCCCAGCGCGTTGCGTAATGTTCCAGCCATGTCGAAATCCACGTTCATTGGCGGTTGGCGCGGCTGGCTGGCCGGCGCCCTGCTGGGGGCCGCGCTGGCCGCCCCGGGCACCGCCGCCGCGGCCGCGAAACCCTACGTGGAGCAGGCGCCCCACCGGGGCTTCCACCTCCTGATCCATCCGAAGGCCAAGACGCCGGAAGCGCAGTGGCAACACGTGCAGGCGCTCGACGTCGCCGGGCGCGCCCGCGCGGCGGCCAAGCAGGCCCTGGCGCTGCGGATCTACTGGCCGAATGCCCCGGAAGCCCCCCAGGCCCAGCTGTTCTACGCCCGCCACGTGGAGCGGCGCGGCAAGAGCCAAGCCGCGTTCGACGCCTACCAGCACCTGGTCGACCATTACACGGGACGGTTCGAGTTCAACGACGTCCTGGACCGGCAAATGCAGATCGCCAAGACCTACATGGAGCGGAAAAAGGGCAAAATCCTTTTCCTGCCCGGTTTCGACGCCCCCGAGCGCGCCATCCCGATGTTCGAGAAGATCGTCGCCAGCGCGCCCGAAGGAAAACACACCGCCGAGGCCTATTTCCTGATCGGCGCCGCCCACGAGCGCAACTACGAATACGAAGAGGCCATCGACGCGTATTTCACCGCCCTGAACCGCTTTCCCCAAAGCGAATTCGCCGCCAAGGCCGCCTATGCCCAGGCAAAATGCCACGTCAAGATTTCCGACGATTCCCCCAACGACGCCCGCGCGCTCGACACCGCCGCCGCCGCGTGCACGCTCTTCCTGCAGCGCTATCCCGAGGCCGGCCAGCGCGCCGAAATCGAAGCGGACCGCACCCGCCTCCGCGACCAGCAGGCCGCCGCCGCCTTTGCGCGGGCGCGCTACTACGACCGCATCCTCCGCAAAAAGGATTCCGCCATCATCGAATACCGGACCTTCATCGCGCTGTTCCCCAAGGCCCCGCAAGTCCCCGAAGCCCGCCGCCGCATCGAAGAACTCATCACGCCCCAGGAGAAATAGGATGAACCGTACGCTCGCCGCCGCCCTGCTGCTCCTGCTGACCGCCGGATGCGCCAACTACCGCCTCGGCTCCATGCTTCCCGACGATCTCAAGACCGTCTACGTCCCGACCTGCAAGAACGAGACCGCCGAACCGCTCATCGAACAGGACGTCACCCGCGCCATCCTGGCGCAGATCCAGATGGACGGCTCCCTGCGCGTCGCGTCCGAAGACGACGCCGACACCGTCCTCGAAATCGCGCTGACGAAGTTCTGGCTCGATCCGGTGGCCTACGTGGCGGGAAAAAGCTCCACCGCCAACCAGTACCGCATGAGCATCAAGGCCTCCTTCGTCCTCCGCCGCCGCGCCGACAACTCCGTCGTCGTCGAGTCGCCCTCCGTCACGGGCTGGTACGACTTCGATTTCGCCGGCGACATGACCTCCTCCAAGAACATCGCCCTGCGCCCCGCCGCGGAAGATCTCGGCCGCCGCATCGTCGGCCAGATCGTCCAATACTGGCCGTAGGGAGCCTCCGTGCCCGCCAAGCGCATCATCCCCTGCCTCGACATCACCGGCGGCCGCGTCGTCAAAGGCGTCCGGTTCGTCGAGCTGCGCGACGCCGGCGACCCCGTCTCCGTCGCCCGGGCCTACGAGGCCCAGGGCGCGGACGAGTTGACCTTCCTCGACATCACCGCCTCCAGCGACGGCCGCGACACCATGGTCGAAGT
>CAZECJ010000250.1:0-3057 GCA_964510645.1 uncultured Verrucomicrobiota bacterium
TGCGCCTCGGCCCCGCCACCGCCGCCGCCTGGATGCTCGGCTGCCTCCTCGTCGGTTTCACCCTCTACCAGCTCCGCATCCTCTCCCGCGTCGAATTCCGCGCCAACCGCGAAGAGAAGTAGCGGACCGCTCATTTCTCCCGGTGCCGATACATGTCTTTCTGCCACTGGGCGATTTGCTTCCAGCGCGCCTTTTCGGCCAACTGCGCGCCCAGATCGCGCTTCTGGGCTTGGTAGGCCTGCTCGCGCTTGAGCCGCAAGTAATGCTCGAAGCGCCGCGCGTCCAGGCTGCCGTCACCGAGCGCCAGTTGCACCGCGCAGCCGGGCTCGCCTTCGTGCCGGCAGTCGCGGAAGCGGCATTTCGCCGCCAGTTCGGCCACTTCCGGAAAGACGGCATCGAGGTCGCCGGCCGCATCCCACGGCTGGAATTCCCGCAGACCCGCGGTGTCGATCAGGAGTCCGCCCGACGGCAGCCGGAACAGCTCGCGCCGAGTCGTGGTGTGGCGTCCGCGCGCATCTTCTTCGCGCACGGGACCCGTGGCCTGCCGCGCCTCGCCCAGCAGCGCGTTGGCGAGCGCGGATTTGCCGACGCCCGACGGTCCCAGCAGCACGCCCGTCCGGCCTCCATCCAGCCACGAATGTAATTCGTCCACGCCCCAGCCTTCGGTCGCGCTGACTGCCGTCACCGGCGCGTCCACCGCCGCGGACTGCGCCTCGCGCACCCGGCCGCCGACGTCATCGCACAAGTCGGCCTTGTTGAGCACCACGACCGCTTCGGCGCCGCCGGCGCGCACCAGCGCCAGCGCGCGCTCCAGCCGCGCCAGGCTGAAGCCGCGTCCCGCATCCAGCGCGCCGACGAGGAACGCGACATCGACGTTCGCCGCCAGCACCTGCGCGCGCATCGCGCGTCCGGCGTCCTGCCGCGCCAGGCAGGTGTGGCGCGGCAGGACCGCCGCGATGCCCGCGCGGTCGCACGTCGGCCGCGGATCCACCGCCACCCAGTCGCCGACGGCCGGCAGTTCCGCCTCGCCGCTTTCCAGCGCAAGCCGAAACCGGCCGGTCGCCTCTGCCGAGCGTACGCCGGCTTCCGTCTGGATTTCCCATGCGCCGCGGTCTTGCCGGACCACGCGCGCCGGTTGTAAGCCTTCCGCTGCGTGCGGCGCGAACGCCGCCGCCCAAGCGTCATCCCAGCCCCACTCGAGCAGGTTCATGGCTGCACCTCCGGAAGCGCGGCGGACCCGAGACGGTCCAGCGGGAACGGCGGCCGCGCCAGCGGCCGCAGCGCCATCGAAACCAGCAGCACTTCGTTGTCGTCGCCCGCGATGCGGTTCAGGCGGATCATGCCGCACCGCTGGCAGCGGTGCAGGATGGACCACTCGCCGTTGGGCTGGATGCCGATGGCGATCGGCTCCATCGGCCCGCGGCAGGCGGACCGGCGGTCGCCGGTCTGCAAGTCCACGTGCAGGCTCCACAGGCAATGCGGACAATGGTTTCGGTGGGACGTCCCCGGCGCGGCGCCGGGAATGGCGTGGTCGCAATGCGTACACAGAAATGCCGTACCGGGAAGCCCGGCGTCCGGCGGAAAAACTCTCGTCATGGGAATCAAGCTCCAACAAAACAGGGGGAAAACAGGAAACAAGCGCACCGGACCGTATCCCTAAAAAGGGATCGGCCGCTGCCTGCGGGAACCCGGGCCTAGGTTGAAATCCGTCGCAACGCGACTAGACGGCCGGTATTTCGCAGGGGAGCGTTTGCCAATTCAAATTGGAATGGATTGCACGCATCTTTTTTGCCCTGTCATCACTGACGATGGCCAATAATTACCCCATTCCCCGTTTTTCGTCAACCCCCCCCATAAATGAACGAAAGTTCAGTATTGAAATGCGGAAGCCGATCGGGCATGCTCGAACCATGCCGGCAAACGACTCATCCAATCCCGCGCTGGACCTGGCGTTCGACCACGTGCAGCACACCGGCCGCCACCTGTTCCTGACCGGCAAGGCGGGCACGGGCAAGACCACGTTCCTGCGCTCGCTGAAGGAACGCCTGCCCAAGCAGATGGTCGTCGTCGCGCCCACCGGCGTGGCCGCCATCAACGCCGGCGGCGTCACGCTCCACTCGTTCTTCCAGCTCCCGTTCGGGCCGCTGGCGGGCCGCGAAAACGAGCAGCAGCACTTCCGTTTTTCCCGCGACAAAATCGCCATGATCCGCGGCATGGATCTGCTGGTCATCGATGAAATCAGCATGGTGCGCGCCGATCTCCTCGACGCCGTCGACGGCGTCCTGCGCCGCTACCGCGACCGCCGCAAGCCCTTCGGCGGCGTCCAGCTCCTGATGATCGGCGACCTCCAGCAGCTCTCGCCCGTCGTGAAGGACAACGAATGGGAGCTGCTGCGCGACCTCTACGACACGCCCTACTTCTTCGGCAGCCGCGCCCTCCGCGAAACCGACTACGCCTGCATCGAACTCGACCGGGTCTACCGCCAGCAGGATGGCCGCTTCCTCGACCTCCTCAACCAGGTCCGTGAAAACCGGCTCTCCCCGGAAGCGCTCGCCGAGCTCAACCGCCGCCACATCCCGGACTTTTCGCCCGCCGACGGCGAAGGCTACATCACGCTGTGCACCCACAACGCGCAGGCCCAGCGCCTCAACGATTCCAAGCTGCGCGGCCTCGCCGCCCCCGCCGTCCGCTTCGCCGCCGAAATCAACGGCGCCTTCCCCGAGCTGTCCTATCCCGTCGATCCGCAGATCGAGCTCAAGGTCGGCGCGCAGGTCATGTTCGTCAAGAACGACCCTTCGCCGGACAAGCTTTTCTACAACGGCAAGATCGGGCGCATCGTGGCGATCGAAAACGGCATCGTTCGCGTCCGCTGCCCCGGCGATCTGGCCGAGATCGCCGTCGCGCCCATGCAGTGGGACAACGTCAAATACGCCATCGACCCCGCCACCAACCGCATCGCCGAAACCATCGAGGGCACCTTCAAGCAGATTCCCCTCAAGCTTGCCTGGGCCATCACCATCCACAAGAGCCAAGGGCTCACCTTCGAACGCGCCATCG
>CAZECJ010000251.1:0-3013 GCA_964510645.1 uncultured Verrucomicrobiota bacterium
TGGCCGTTGGCCAGCAGGCCGATCATCAGGCGGTCGATCAGGTAGCGCTGGCCGACGATGACCTTTTCCATTTCGCCGCGCAGGGCCGCGACGAAGACGCTCTCCTCTTTGACTTTTTCATTGATGGCGGTGATGCCGGTGTCGCTCATGGGGAATCTCCTTCTGCTTTCAAATCAAGGATTGTTCGACGCGGCGACGGCCGCGGCGGGTTTGGGAATGCGGATGCAGATGCGGTCGTTGACGTTCGTGATCTGGAACGTGGCGTCCGCATCGACGGGACCCGGCAGCCAGACGCGCGAGTTGAAGCTCTGCGAGGCGGAGGAGTGGGGCGTCCGGGTATCCTGATGCGAGGAGACGCTGAGGAGGCGACCGTCGAGGCGGACGTCGAGCGAATCGGGATCGGCGTCGGGGAGGGCGAGGGCCAACTCGTAGGCGTCGTCCATCTCGCGCAGATTCATGGCGGGGGAGGCGGGAAGCGCCGCCCAGGCGTCGTCGGGTCCGAAGACGGAATCGAAGTTGGCGAAGGCCTGGTTCGCCTCGGCCATCATGCGTTCCATTTCGGCTCGCATGCGGTCGGCGGGATGATGGTAGCGCGGCACCGGCGCCGGGCGCTGGAAAACGCCGAGCCGGGGCAGGAGCGAAAAAGATGACGGGGCATTCGGTTGGGCGGATGGCTCCAAGGAGGGGGGAGTGTCCGATTGGGTTGCGACCGCAGGTGGGTTGAGGGATCTGCGGCTGAATGCCCCGTCAAAGTGGTTTTTGGCCAGCCAGGCCAGAATGACGACCTGCAAGACCAAAATCCACCGGAGCAGTTTGCGCTCCCCCGTCGGGGCCGGGCTCGGATGGTTGGCGTTGTCTGTCATGGCGACATCCATGAAGCAGAACGCGTGCCAAGTTCGGAAAGGACCACGCATAAGCCTCGAAACGCAAGGCGGGCGTTGGAAGAATCGTCAGGCGTTGCCGACGGAAAACAGGCTCAATCAAGTGAGCCTGCGCCAAAACGCACGGCGCAGGTGCGACATTTTGTCCGGCCAGTCGAATCAGTCCTTCGAAATGTCGCGATAGAGGAGGAGGGCGGCGGCGGCGGCGGCGAGGGGTTCGCGCTGGATCAGGGCCGGCAGGGCTTGGTCGAAGTGGACGGCGCCGGCGTTGACGAGATCGACGGCGGCGACGAGACGGGGGCCGTCGTAGATCAAGAACCCGGCGTTTTCCATCAGGGGCATGGACGAGCCGGCCAGCTGGCGGGTGCCCTCGATGCGGTAGGTTGCCTGGCCGTCGGTGAGGGTTCCGTTGAGCAGGATGCCGCTGCGCTCTTCGGCGAGGGCGAGCGTCCAAGAGTTGGTTTGGTCGGCGAGGCCGAGGTTGGCGACGAAGTTCACGTCGCGCGCGAGGCCCCAAGTGAGTTCGCCGCCGGCGACGGTGTCCTTCAGATCCTGTTTGCGCACGCCGGTGGCGGCCTGGCCCTGCCAGCGGCGGCCGGAAGGCATGAGGAGAGTGAATTCGTATTGCTGGCGCGCGCGCGAGCGTTCGTACAGGGCGATGCGCCACGCGCTGCGGTGGGTCCAGCCGCGGCGGACGTTGAAGACTTCGTAGGGGCCGAAGGAAAATTTTTCCGAGAGGGTGAATCCGCCCCGTCCGACGCAGGGAAAGACGTCGGCGCGGGACTCGAGGTCGGCGGGGATCGCCATGCGGGCGGTGGTGCAGCCGGCGGCGGCGGACAGCAGGAGAACCGAGAACAGCCAACGAAGCATAGGATTTCGTTTCATGAAGACAGCATAGCCTTCCGTCCGCCGGGCGTCGAGAGGCCATTCTTGCCGGTTGCTTGCAGGAGTCGGGTCGGGTAGGATGCCCGATCATGAGCCAACCGAAAAAGATCACGATCGTGGTTCCGTTCCTGAACGAGAAGGATAACCTGCCGGTCTTGCTGGAGCGGGTGGCGGGGACGTTTTCCGGCCGGGCGGAGGACTGGGAACTGCTGCTGGTGGACGACGGGAGCACGGATGGCTCGGCCGAATGGGCGGTGGAACAGGCGAAAAGCAACCGCCACGTGCGGGTGTTGCGGTTGTCGCGGAATTTCGGGCACCAGCTGGCGATCACGGCGGGGCTGGACCGCTCGGACGGCGACGCGGTCGTGGTGATGGATGCCGATCTGCAGGATCCGCCCGAGACGATCGGGCCGATGATCGACAAATGGCTCGAAGGCCACGAGGTGGTCTACGCCATCCGCCGCAGCCGCGCGGGCGAGACGTGGATGAAGAAATTCTTGGCGGCGGGATTCTATCGCGTGTTCCGCCGCCTTGCGAAAGTGAACATCCCGATGGATGCCGGCGATTTCCGGCTGGTGGACCGCTGCGTGGTGGACGCGTTGCGGGACATGCGCGAGCTGCATCGGTTCATGCGCGGGCTGACCTGCTGGGTGGGGTTCCGGCAGGCGTCGGTCGAATACGACCGGGCAGCGCGGTTCGCGGGCGAAACGAAATATCCGGTGCTGAAAAGTGCGCGGTTGGCCTTTGACGCGATCACGTCGTTTTCGGCGTCGCCGCTGCGGTGGATCGCGGTGCTGGGGGTGGGGATCTGCATCGTGGCGGCGCTGTGGGCGCTCTACGTGATGGTGCAGGCCATGGTGCATCCGGGCAGCATGCAGAAGGGCTGGGCGTCGACCATCGCGGTGATGGTGTTCCTGGGCGGGGTGCAGCTCGTCAGCATCGGCCTGCTGGGGCAATACGTGAGCCGCATTTTCGAAGAAGGCAAGCGGCGGCCGCTGTACCTCGTGCGGGTGGACACGAAGGACGCGGGGGAATGAAATGGGACAGATAGGACAGCATAGGATGCGCAGGATGCCCAGGGGACGCATTCGATGAACGGCCCGTCGGCGCGGTCCGCGCTTTTCCCTCCAGCCGGAGGCTATCGCAAGCTGCTTTCGTTCCAGAAATCGGAAATCGTATTCGATTTGACCTTAACGCAAGGAGCCCGGGGCATGAACCTCCGAAAACGAAGCGGAAGTAAGCCGTGG
>CAZECJ010000252.1:0-3003 GCA_964510645.1 uncultured Verrucomicrobiota bacterium
GCAGCAGGTTGCGGATGTGCAGGCCGTCGACGTCGGCGTCGGTGGCCATGATGACTTTCTGGAAGCGCAGGCCGTCGAGGGATTCCTCGATGTTGAGCGCGCGCATCAGGTTGTACAGCTCTTCGTTGGTGTACATGATGGCGCGGTCGAGTTCCGCCACGTTGAGCGGTTTGCCGCGCAGGGTGAAAACCCCCTGGGTCGTCACGTTGCGGCAGGACGTGATGGAGCCCGCGGCGGACTGGCCTTCGGTGATGAACAGCATGCTGTCGAGCCCGCGCTTGCGCCGGGAATCCAGATGGCTCTTGCAGTCCTTCAATTGCGGCACGCGGATGCTGACCGACTTGGAGCGCTCGCGCGCGAGCTTCTTGACGGTCTGCAGTTCCTTGCGGAGGTCCTGCGTTTCCTGGATCTTTTTGACGAGGACTTCGGCGGCGTCGGGGTTGCGGTGCAGCAGGTCGACGACCACGTCGCGGATCTGGGCGACGAGGTCGGAGCGGATTTCCGTGTTGCCCAGCTTGTTCTTCGTCTGCGATTCGAAAACGGGGTCCTTGAGACGGATGGCGATGGCGCCGACCATGGACTCGCGGACGTCGTCGCCGTCGAACTTGGCCTTGGCGAACTCGTTGATGCCCTTGAGGAACCCCTCGCGGAAGGCGGAGAGATGCGTGCCGCCGTCGGACGTGAACTGGCCGTTCACGAACGAGAAAAAGGTCTCGTTGAAGCGCTGGGTGTGGGTAAAGGCGATTTCCAGCGTCGGCGAACGGTGGTGGAGGGGGCCGTAGACGGCCTCTTCGCCGACTTCTTCGAGGATAAGGTCGGTCAGGCCGTTTTCGGAGACGATCTCGGTTCCGTTGAAGACGAGCGCGAGCCCCGCGTGGAGGCAGGCGTAAAGCCGCAGGCGGCGCTGGACCAGTTCGTCGAGATACGCCGTCTGGCCGAAGATCTCGGGATCGGGTTCGAACTCGATCAGCGTGCCGTTGGGGACGCCCGGGCATTTGCCGGAAAGGGTTTTGACGATCTCGCCGCGCGAAAAGCGCGCGCCGGCGAACTGGCCGTCGCGATGCGACTGGACGAAGAACGCGGACGAGAGGGCGTTGACGGCCTTGGTGCCGACGCCGTTGAGGCCGACGGAAAATTGGAAGACGTCGTCGTTGTATTTCGCGCCGGTGTTGATGCGCGAGACGCACTCGACCACCTTGCCCAAGGGGATGCCGCGGCCGTAGTCGCGCACGGAAACCTTCGTGCCCGCGATCGCGATCTCGACGCGCTTGCCGTAACCCATGATGAACTCGTCCACCGCGTTGTCGACGACCTCCTTCAAGAGGACGTAGATGCCGTCGTCGTACTGCGTGCCGTCGCCCACGCGGCCGATGTACATGCCCGTGCGCTTGCGGATGTGCTCCAGCGCGGACAGCGTCTGGATCTTGCTTTCGTCGTAGTTGTGGGTGGGCTTCGCCATGGCGGAAAATCAACCTCGGCATGAAACCAAACGGGCAGGCGGAAAGCAATCCGAACCGCGCCCCCGTCGCGGGGACTCGCGGCTCAAGCCTTCAGGCCGGACGGCAGCTTGTGGAGCACGACGGCGGGGTTTTTCTCGACGAAGAATTTCAGCTCCCACTCGGCGGAAAAGAGGGCGACGGGGCGCTCGCGGGAATCGCGGGCGAGGCGGCAGCTGCTGGGCAACATTTCGGGCGTCACGGGCGCGCCGGCCGGATCGATCCAGCGGAGAATGCCCCACGGAGCGGGTTCGAGGCGCGTCGTGGCTCCGTATTCGCTTTCCAAACGGTATTGCAGCACTTCGAACTGGAGGGGGCCGACGGCGCCCAGGAGCGGCGCGCGCGAACCGGAATCCGGAATGGTGAACGTCTGCACGGCGCCTTCCTGCAGCAGATGGTCGAGGCCGGCGCGGAAGCGCTTGAACTGCGCGGGGCTGGAATGGTGCAGGTAGGCGAAGCACTCCGCCGCGAATTGCGGCAGGGGATCGTAGGCGATGGCGGGGTCTTCCGTCAGCGTGTCGCCGATGCCGAATTCGGGATGGCCGACGAGCCCGATGACGTCGCCGGGAAAGGCCTCGTTGACGGTTTCGCGCTCGCGGGCGAACATCTTGCGGGAATTGGACATGCGGATGACCTTGCCGGTGCGGGCGTGGACGGCCTTCATGTCGCGCGCGAAGACGCCCGAGCAGACGCGCAGGAAAGCGATCTGATCGCGGTGGTTCGGATCCATGTTCGACTGGATCTTGAAGATGAATCCGGAGAAGGCAGGATGGTCGGGGGGGACGAGGAGCTCGCCGGCCTTGCGCGGGCCGGGCGGAGGCGCGTACTGCAGGAAGGCGTCGAGCAGGAGCTGGACGCCGAAATTGTTGATGGCGCTGCCGAAAAAGACGGGCGTCATGTCGCCGGCGCGGACGGCCGCGGCGTCGAAGGTCTCGCCCGCGGCGTCGAGCATGTCCAGTTGCTCGACGAGGGACTTGAAGGCATCGGGCGCCATGCGGTCGCGGACGGAAGGATCGGTGACGGCGTGGACGGCCTCGGGGGCGCGGTAGGCGCCGCCGACGGTGCGCTCGAAAAAGTGGGCGAGCTTGGCCTGGCGGTCGTAGACGCCGCGGAAATCGACGCCGTCGCCGAGCGGCCAGTTCATCGCGCACACCTGCATCTGCAGGGTGCTTTCGATCTCGTCGATCAGCTCCAGCGGGTGCTTCGCCGGCCGGTCGAGCTTGTTCATGAAGGTGAAGATCGGAATGCCGCGCATGCGGCAGATCTCGAACAGCTTGAGCGTCTGGGCTTCGATGCCCTTGGCGGCGTCGATGACCGTGATGACGGCGTCGACGGCCATCAGGACGCGGTAGGTGTCCTCGGAGAAGTCGCGGTGGCCGGGGGTGTCGAGGAGATTGATGACGAAATCGCGGTATTCGAACTGCAAGACGGTGGAGCTGACGGAGATGCCGCGCTGCTTTTCGAGCTCCATCCAGTCGGAGGTGGTCGCGCGCTGGTTCTTGCGGGC
>CAZECJ010000253.1:0-2982 GCA_964510645.1 uncultured Verrucomicrobiota bacterium
GCGAACCTGTCGTCCGCCGGGTAGAAAAGTGTCTCATCGGCATTGACAACAAGCGAGCGTGGAAAACTTTTTTCCACAGTACGTAAAAACTACGAACCGCCCTCCTGCGCCAAGGCTTCGGAGGGCCAGCGAGTTCCCGCGCCCGGGCGCGGCAAGCCGCAGGGGGGGCTAGTCGGGAATGAAGAGCTTCTGGCCGACGCGGATGTTGCCGGGATCGGACAGTCCGTTTTCCTGGACGATGACGTCCATCCGTACGCCGTAGGCGGCGGCGATCTTGGAGAGCGATTCGCCGGGCTGCACCACGTGCTCGATGCCCGTCTGCGAACTGGACCGCGGCTTGGAGGGCCGCGCGGCGGAGGAAGCCACCGAAGACGACTTCAGGATCGTGGAAATCTTCTTGGAAATGTCGTCGTAGACTTCCTTCTTGTCCTGCGCGCGCGCGGCGTCGAGGGCGCGGATCTGCCGCTGGAGATCCTCGATCTGCGTCTGCAGCGTCTGGACTTGCGCGGCCGAGGCATAGCCGGGCTGGTTGGCCTGGGACGCCAGGACGTCGCTCTGCACGCGGCCCACTTCGGATTCCGAGGCTTCGACGCGGGCGTTCAGGCGGCGGATTTCCCCGCGCAGATAATCCACGTCGGCTTGGCGGGCCACGGGCACGTCGTCGGATTCCACCATCGTGGTGCAGCCCGCCGCGGCGGCGAGGGCCAAGGCGAGCGGAAAAAGTCGAAAGGCGTTTTTCATGATGGGGCAGGATAGGGGTTCCCGCCGCGCCGCGCAAGAAAATGAACGCGCCCGGCGCTGGATGGAAAGATTGCCTTTGGGGGCGGGGTGCCGTAGGATGCGCGCTTCATGCATACGTTGCGCTCCATTGGATGGATCCTGCTGTTGGCGCTGGGCATCGGGCTGGCGTCGCCGCCTGCGGCGTCCGCCCAGGTCCGCACCCTGAAGGCGGTCACCTACGCCGGGAAACGCTACGTGGCGCTCAAGGATCTGGCGGCGATGTACGCGCTGCCGCTAACGATGCCGGGCGGGAAGGCGCTGCTGATCCGGGGGCAGTACACCAGCCTGCAATTCACGGCGGATGGACGCGAGGCCATGCTCAACGGCAGCAAGGTCTGGCTGCACATGCCGGTGATCAAAGTCCGCGGAAATTGGTCGATCAGCGACGCCGACGCGCAATACGTGGTGGATCCGCTGGTGCGGCCATCGGCGTATCTGGGCGCGCGCGGGGCGCGCACGGTCGTGCTGGATGCCGGCCACGGCGGCAAGGATCCCGGGTCGATGAGCCGCAGCGGCTACAAGGAAAAGGATCTGGCCTTCGACATCGTCCTGCGGGTGAAAGCCCATTTGGCGGCGGCCGGCGTGCGCGTGATCCTGACCCGCGACTCCGATCGGTTCTGGGAACTGGAAGATCGGCCCTACTTGGCCGCCCGGGGCGGCGGCGATCTGTTCGTGAGTCTCCACATGAATTCGGCTTTGTCCCGCTCCGTGCAAGGTATTGAGACCTTCGTGACGGCGGCGGAGAATTGTCCGCCCACGGCCGAATCGAAAGTGGGCGGGCGGTATCCCGCCGTCCCGAACAACCAGTTCAACCATTCCAACACGGTGCTGGGCAACCAGCTCCAGCGCGCCGTGGTCGGCATCACCCGCGCGGAAGACCGGGGCCTGAAGCACGCGCGTTTCGTCGTGCTGCGGAATTCCGCCATGCCCGCCGCGCTGATCGAATGCGGATTCCTGTCGAATGCGCAAGAAGCGCAGAAGCTGGCGACCCCTTCGTACCGCGAGACCGTGGCGCTGGGAATCGCGCAGGGCATTCTGAACTATTTGGCGCTCGTGAACCGGGCGAAGGTGGAATTGGGCGCGCCCCTGGTCCAGCGGCCGACGCAGATCGCCGCGCCGCTCGCGCCGGCCCCGGCGCCGGCTCCGGCGGTGCCCGTGCCGATGGCGGCCCGCGCAGCCTCGACGTCCATCGTGATGTCGGCCCCGGCGGTCTACGTGGCTGCGCCGCCCCCCGTTGTTGCCGCTCCGGCGCCGGCACCAACACCGGTGGCTCCCGCGGCGCCCGTGGCCGCCCCCGTGACCGCCCCCGCAGCTCCGGCGCCCGGCCCGGCCGCCGCGCCGGCCGCGATCGTGGCGGCGCCCGCGCCCGCCGCGCGTCCCTTGCAGGCCATTGCCCCGCCGCCGTCGATGTTGCTGAATCCCAATCTGGTCACCCGGGCGCAATAGGAACCCGCCGGACCGCCCGTCCTCGAAAAAAGGATCCGAACGCATGAAAAAGACGAGCTTGGATTTCCTGAAGCGACTGATGTCCGCCATTTCCCCGTCCGGCTACGAGCTGGATGCCGTCCGCGTCTTCCGCAAGGAGGCCGAATCGTTCGCCGCCGAAGTCCGCACCGACGTGCATGGCAACGTCGACGTCGTGGTCAATCCCGGCGGGTCGCCGCGCGTGATGCTGGCGGGGCACTATGACGAAATCGGATTCATCGTGACGCTGATCGATGCCCACGGCTATCTGTGGATTTCGCCGATCGGCGGCTGGGACGCGCAGATCCCGCAGGGCCAGCGCGTGTCCATCCGCACGGCCAAGGGCGTCGTGCCCGGCATTCTGGGCAAGGTGCCCATCCACGTGCAGAAGCCCGAGGACCGCAACCGGGTGACGCCGCTGACGGATCTCTGGGTCGACGTCGGCGCCAAGAACCGCAAGGAAGCCGAGAAAATGGTGTCCGTGGGCGATCCCATGGTGATCGACCAGGGCGTCGCGGAAATGCCGAACGGGCGGCTGGCGGGCCGCGCGTTCGACGACCGCGCCGGGGCGTTCGTGGTGCTGGAGGTCGCGCGGCGGCTCGCGGAAATGTCGCCCAAGGCCGAAATCCACGCCGTAGGCACGGTGCAGGAAGAAATCGGCAGCCGCGGCGCCATCACGTCGTCGTTCGGCATCGCGCCGGACGTGGGCATCGCCGTGGACGTGACGTTCGCGACGGA
>CAZECJ010000254.1:0-2960 GCA_964510645.1 uncultured Verrucomicrobiota bacterium
CCAACCCCTTCCCCGCCGCCCAGCTGCCCCCCACCGTCACCGGCCTCCTCGAAAAAGTCGGCAAAGGCGAAGCCGCCCTCAATCCCCCCGTCCCCGTCCCTCCCAAACTACGCGGCAAAATGACCTACGTCCGCGAAACCTGCATCGGCTGCAACCTCTGCATCAAGGTCTGCCCCGCCCACGCCATCGACGCCGTCCCCGCGACCAAAAAAATCCGGATCTTCGTCTCCCAGTGCATCCAGTGCGGCCAGTGCACGGAAATCTGCCCCAAGAACTGCCTCGCCCTCAGCGAGCAATTCCTCAACGCCTCCCACGACCGCTACGACACCTCCCTCGTCGTCGACCAGTAGCCCCCCGCCTGCTCTTTTCCCGCCTTCCGCAGGGGCTCAGCTTGCCGAGCCCACCCCTTTGCGTCTTTGGGCTGTTCCGGCTGCCGCCCCCAAGCCCACGCGCCCACCAGGCGCATCTATAGCCGATCTCATTCGTGTCGTAGTTTTCCCTACGGCTTTCCCCTCCGCGCAATCCGCACCATCCTTGGTTCGCCCCCCTCTTCGAGAAAAGTGTCCGCTATCTTTCTTCAAGAAAGAGATCCCGCAGTTTGTTTTGGGTCGCCACATCGATGCCCAAGCCCTCGGAGAAATATTCCCGGATGCCCCCGTACCGCGTTTCCATCTCGTCGAAAGAGGCTTCCAGATACTCCGCCTTCACGCCAAAGATCGCGGCCGGGATGTTGCGGCTGCCGCCGCCGGCCACAAAGCGGTCGATCACCGCCGCCTGCTGCGGGAGGATGTAATCGTTGCTGCGCAAGTAATCCTGCATGACGGCTTCTCTGGGTACGCCGAGCAGCGTGAGCAGTGCGGCGGAAGCCCATCCCGTCCGGTCCTTGCCGCCCGTGCAATGGAAAACCGCTGGTAGGTTCCGGGAATCCGCCAGCGAGGTAAAGAGGACGCGGTAGGATTCCCTGGCGCTGGGCAGGTGAATGAATTCGCGATAGCCCTCGATGAATTGCGCTTCAATCCGGCCCTCGCCGAGTTCCGCATTGGCCTTCATCGGTTCGACCATCAGCGCATCCAGGTGTGCCGGCGCCGCCGTCGCGGAGTCGGCCAGCACATTCAAATGCTGGCGTTGTGCGCCGGATGGAATCTGGTCGGGTTTAACCTGGATCTCTGCCACCGTTCGCAGGTCGTAGACGTTCTTCAATCCCGCAGGCTCCAGTTGCTTCATCGCCTCGGGGCTCATCGGATAGAATACCCCGGAGCGGTAGACGAGCCCGCGGGCCACCGTCAAGCCGTCCGCGGTGTCGTAGCCGCCCACGTCGCGAAAGTTGGGGGTCGCCGGAATTCCCAAGGCGAGTCCCAGGCTTTGGCCCGGCTCGAGGTGCGGCAGCGATGCGGCGGACGCCGGAACGACATCCGCAAAACCTGCAAGCGCCAACGTATCCATGGTCGTGATGGCGCCCTCGGGCGAGTAGTGGTAGAGCCCGGCGTGCCTTTCGTCGCCCTTCGGAGTGATCACCACGAACGTCATGGTCGCCATCGCGTTCTTGTCGATCCACGTGCCGGAATTCACGTACACCGCCGTCTTCCCGTCGTGCGTTTCGGCGGGGATCATCCGGGGTTCGTGGGAATGGCCGAACACCACGATTCTCGTGTCGGATTCGGGGTTGTGGAAGTACTGCACGACCGCCTGGTTGTCCGTTTCCGCCGCCGAGGCCGACTTGACGATCGCATCCCGGACGGGAATCGGGACGGCGACCCGGTTGAGAGCCTGCCGTTCGTCCCACGTGTCCTGGATTCCCCTGAACAGATTCACGTCGATGACGCCGCCCGGCTCCGCCTGGCGGGGCATCACGTCGCTCATGGCGTAGGGTTCGGTGAATCCGTCGATGCGGGTCGTGATGATCTTCTCTTCGAAGTCTTCCTTGATGGGCAGCGCCGCCATCACGGAGTCCCAGACCTTCCAGTAGAGATACTCGAGGTTCTGGCTCTCGCCGAGGCTGTTCGGGGTGACGGGCGGCCGGATTTTGCCCGGTTCGGGTTTGCCTTCGACGACGGAGAGCGTCGCGATGCGGGTGAAGAAGTACCCCGGAGGCAGGATCGATCCGGGAGCGATGGACTGGTTCGACAGGGGATCCGGCGCGCAGAAGAAGTTGTAGCGGTGGCCATGCTCGATGGCGATCTCCGGATGGCCGTCCGGCGCATAGGTCCCGAGCCCCCGCACGTCGCGCGCTTCGGCCATTCCCGGAAAGATGGTCTGGATGCTCTCCGAAGTGATCAGCAGGTCGTGGTTCCCCGGAACGCAGGTCACCCGGATCGCCCCGTCCCGGATGATGTCGTTGAAGGCGGCGACCACGTCCGGATTGTTCGCGGCGACGGCCTGGGCGAACTCAATCTGGCTCTTCCCGGCATATGTGTCCGTGCCGGCGGGAATGAACCACTCGTCGATGAGGTCGCCCGCAATGACGAGCTCCTTGACGTTCGGAGCGCGCCGGAGCTTCTGGAGAAAATCCACGAGCGGAGCGCGGTTCTTCTGCGTCTCCGCATACCGGTCGTCCATGCCCAGATGGACGTCGCTGATGATGACGATCGCCGAGCGTTCGCCGTCGAGCTCCGGAATGCCGCCCGGATCAAGCGTAAACGAGTAGGTTGACCGCGCGCCGGCGGCCGCGGTGGAAGCCTCCGGCTGGACTCCGGGCGTTTGCTCCTCCGCGAGATCGCCCGCGACGCCAGCGGATGCGGTGCACAGGATGGCCGACAACAGCATAAGGCCCAGGAGGTCGGTTTTTTTCATGGTGAGTCCTTCCCTTTCGTGAGTGTGAGGGGATCAAATGAAGAGGGCTAAAGATGCCTCTTTCACGGCCCGATGATGGCAAAAATATAGGCGGGCGTCAAGATTGGGGCTGGTTGGTGTCGTGGAGTTTTCAAAAGCGGAATTCTTGGAGCGAGCAAAAGCGGAAAGCC
>CAZECJ010000255.1:0-2952 GCA_964510645.1 uncultured Verrucomicrobiota bacterium
GCGGCCTGAACCTCCACCCGCCCAATGCTCTAACCCTCCGCAGAACTACCATGCGACCCGAATCCGCCGGAGGCTTGGATGCGGCTTGAATTCCCCTCCCGCCTCGGCCATCATCCCGAAACCATGCGCATCCTCCTCTCCAACGACGACGGCATCTACGCCCCCGGCATCCACGCCCTCCACGACGCGGTCAAGGACCTCGGCGAGATCCACGTCGTCGCCCCCGACGGCGAGCGGTCGGCCATCAGCCACGGCATCACGCTGACCAAGCCGCTGCACGCGCGCTCCTGGCCGCCGGGCGGCCCGCATTTCGGCACTGCCGTCAGCGGCACCCCGGCCGACTGCGTCAAGCTGGCCATCAGCCTCCTGATCGATCCGCCGCCCGACCTCATCCTGAGCGGCATCAATCTCGGTCCCAACGCCGGCATCAGCGTGCTGTATTCCGGCACGGTCTCCGCCGCCACGGAAGGCCCCATCATGGGCATCCCCTCCATGGCGCTCTCGCTCGACACGTTCAGCGAGCCGAACTGGGACACCGCCGCGCGCGTCAGCCGCGCCCTTGTCGAGCAGGTGGTTTCCGGCAAGCTGCGCATCGCGCCCGACATCTTCTGGAACGTCAACATCCCCAACCTGCCCTATGAGAAACTCGCCGGCCTGCGCATCACCCGCATGGGCTCCTCCCGCTTCGTGGAAAAATACGAGCGCCGCGAAGACCCCTGGGGCAACCCCTACTACTGGATGACCGGCGAACTCTACGAAAAGGGCGACGTGAACGGCACCGATCTCGAAGCCCTGCGCCAGGGCTACGTCTCGCTCTCGCCCATCGGCCTCGACCACACCGAGCACGCCGCCATCGACGCCCTCGCCGCCCGGCCGCCGCAATTGCCAAAATGACAGTATTCAGGAGTCAGTATTCAGGAGTCAGAATGAAATCCGGGATCGTTGTTCGAACCTTCTCCATTCTGGATTCTGAATCCTGATTTCTGAATTCTCTCTTCTCATGATCATCGATTTCCATACCCACGCCTTCGAGGATGCGCTCGTCGGCAAGGCCATTCCGTTCCTCGAGAAGGAGGGCAACATCAAGGCGTTCACCGATGGGCGCACGTCCGGCCTGCTGGCCTCGATGGACCGCGCCGGAATCGACCGTTCCGTCGTCTGCCCCATCGCAACGAAACCCACGCACTTCGACGGCATCCGCCGCTGGGCGCGCGAAGTCCGCGCGAGCCAGCCGCGCCTCGAAATGCTGCTTTCGATCCACCCCGACGATCCCGATGCCCTCGTTCACGCCGATGAAACCGAAGCCGAGGGCTTCAAGGGCGTCAAGCTGCACCCGTATTACCAGCGCTTCACGATCGACGACGAACGCATGTTTCCCCTCTACGAGCGCCTCGCCGCGCGCGGGCTCTTCGCCGTGTTCCATACCGGCTTCGACATGGCCTATCCGTTCGACCGCGTCGCCGATCCCGTCCGCGTGCGGCGGGTCATCGACACCTTCCCGACGCTCAAATTCGTCGCCACGCATCTCGGCGGCTGGCGCGACTGGGATGAATCCCGGAAACACCTGATCGGCCAACCCGTTTTCATCGAAACGTCGTACTGCCTGCACGAGCTGCCTGCAGCCGAAGCGCGCGCGCTGATCCTGGCCCACCCCGCCGACCGCATCCTGTTCGGCACCGACAGTCCATGGAGCGGCCAAGCCGAAGAACTCGCCCGCTGGCGTGCGCTCGGCCTGCCCGAGGATTTTCTCGCCGCCGCGCTCGGCGGCAATGCGGCCCGCCTGCTGGGTTGACGGCTATTCCCCGGCGAGCGTTTCGTCGATCTTCTCGGAAACCTGCGCGGCCACTTCTTCGGCCTTTTGCGCCACTTGGCCGGCCACTTCGGTCGCGGTCTGGGAAACGGCCCCCGCCACTTCTCCTGCCTTCGTTGCGACCTGGTCGGCCATGTCCTTCGCCATGCCGGCGGCCCGGTTTTTCAGATCGTCCAGCGCCGCTTGCCGCTCGCGCGCCTTCAGGTCCGCCAGCAGTTCTCCGTAGCCGCCGGATACGAGCGCGGCCTTCAAGTCGGGATGCCCGTCGAAATCGGCGGACGACCATGCGCGCACATCCACGAAGGAATCCGCGGCGGCCAGATAGCGCTTGGCCAACACGATCACGCCCTTGTCCGTCCGCACCACGTGGTGGTCGGCAAACCAATAGGCCAGTCCGGCCAGAACCGCCAAAACGGCAACGATCCCAACGATTTTGTTCATGATGCCGGCAACATAGCCGAACCCGCCCTCCGGCGCAATTGGGGTTTTGGGCCCGGCAGGCCCCCCGGAAAACGAAAAACCGCGGAACCGCGGTTCTCCCTGCAAACCTGATGCTCTCCTCCGAGATCGTTGCACAGGCCGACCAGGAGGATGCCGGAACGATTGAGGCAACTCCCGGTCTTGGCTGCCCGCCGCCCAGGCCTCGGCTATGGAGGCAAGCCCACCTTAACGCGCAGGCCAAACGACAAGGGATCTCCGGCGATCAGGTCGCGGGGACCATGGATGACGACGTCGCCGCCCGTGCCCGGGAAGTTCGTGAGCGCGGTCCAGACGCCCACCGGCAGGTTGGTGCAGCCTTCGACGACGTAGTGCCGCCCCGTGGAACTGTTGGGCACGTTCGCGCCGGTTTCGTTCCAATTCATGCGCAGGAACGAACCGCCGTTGCGCGGATCGGTGTCGGCGACGTATTCCTCGAAGTTGGAATAGCCGTCGTCGTCGAGGTGGCCATCGGGATAGACGGGCACGCCGCGCTCGTCGGCCCAAGCGGCGAAAGCGTCGTCCACCACGCGCACGGGCGCAGACAAGGCCGACGAGTTGCCATTGGTGTCGGTGGCGTTCGCCGCCAGCCAGCTGCCGAACGGCGCGGGCACGGACAGCGCGACGTCCAGAACGGCGGTGCCGTCGGCCCCCGTCTGGAAATT
>CAZECJ010000256.1:0-2905 GCA_964510645.1 uncultured Verrucomicrobiota bacterium
TCGGCGAGGAGGCGGCCTTTCCAGAAGAGATCGATGCGGTTGTAGGTGCCTTGGATGGAGCGGACGGGTTCCTCGAAGCTGGCGACGGTGCGGCGGGCCATGCCGAACACGTTGAAAAAGGCGTCCCAGAAGGACTTGGCCTCGGCGGTCTCGCGGGTTTCCTCGGCCCAGTCGCGGGAGAAGGCGATGGCGCGGGCCTTGATTTCGTTCCAGCTCAACGGCATGGCAAAGAGTTTATCAGAAGGGGGGAGGGACGTCGAGGGGAGCGGCGCGGCGATTGGGGGCCGGGGCTCAGCCTCAAGGCCGGGAGGCAAGCCGACTGATTTGGAGTGCGGCGGCATGACGCCGCTTTGGGGGCCGCGACATGTCGCGGCCCGGGAAAGCGCGGTCGTGCCCGCGCACTCCAAAACGGCCCCAACCGCAGGATGAGGCAATCGGTCCATGAAACGCAGACCGGGCCCGGACCGGTTTTACGTAGAACGTAAAAACTTTGCCCGAAAATTACGTAGAACGTAAAAACTTTGCCCGAAAATTACGTAGAACGTAAAAACTTTGAGGAATTTTTACGTAGTACGTAAAACCGATGAGCCGCCCCTTCGCCAAGGCTTCGGGGGGCAAGCCGCGATGGGTGGCGCGGGGGGCGATCAGGATCCGGAATCCGGTTTCTTGGATTTGGTGGCGGCGGGTTTTTGGTTCTGGAGGGGGGGCAGGTCGGCGAGCTTCCGGGAGCCGTTGCGCTTGACGGGGGCGGCTTCGTAGAGGGCCTGGGCTTCGGGGAGATGGGCGCGGAGGCGTTCGGCTCGCTTGAAGTCGCGCGGATGGGTGGAGAAGATGCTGAGGACTTTCTCGACCTGGCTGTCGCTGGCGCCGGCGAGGCGTTCCCAGACGCGCGGGGCGGCGGCGGGATCGTAGCCGGCTTGGGCCATGTACATCATGCCGACGCGGTCGGCTTCGAGCTCGTCTTCGCGGGAGTACTTCGTGACGACGAGGCCGTTGTAGGCGAGCATCGCCCCGGCGAGGATGAGCTGGGCGTCGTCTTCCTCCTCGATTTCGGCCCAGACCGCGGCGCCGGCGAGGAGGAGGTTGGGGAGCATTTCGCGGGTCATGGCTTCGGTGGAGTGCCGGCAATTGACGTGGGCGATTTCGTGGGCGACGACGGCGGCGAGTTCGTCCACGGTTTGGACGAGGCCTTCCTTGGGGTTCCAGAGGCCTTCGAAGATCAGGATGTTGCCGCCGGGGAGGGCGTAGGCGTTGACGAAGTCGGGGTCGCCGACGAAGGTGGCGCGGTAGGGGAGGTTGGTGGCGTGGGCGACGGCGACGATGTGGCCGGTGAGTTCGCGCACGAGGGCGACGCGGACGGGGTCCTGGTCGAGCGGGGCGTTCTCCTTCTTCAATTCCTTGACGGTTTCGACGTAGAATTTCTGGCCGAGTTGGATCTCTTCGTCGAGGGTGTACATGTTCTGGACGTCCTGGCCGGTGACGAAGTCGACGGTGGCGCAACCGGAGACGAGGGCGAGGCCGGCGGCGGCCAGCAGGGGGCGCAAGAGGGCATGGAGGTGTTTCATGGGGCGGAAAGTAGCCGATTTCCGGGCAGGGGGCAAAAAAACTTTCGCGCCGGTGGAGCGTTTCGGCTAGAGTCCGGGGCATGGCGCAACCGGCGATCCAAATGATCTACGTGAAGAACGTGGTTTCCCGGACGGTGAACGGAACCTTCCAGGAGATTTCGTTCGCCGCGCGCGTGCGCAATCTGGGGTTCGGGAAGCGGGTGACGCTCCACTGGTGCGGCGAGGACGGCGCCTGGCGGGAAACGCCGGCCGAATTCCGCGCGCCGCTGGCGGGAGGCGACGAAGCGTGGGTGGCGGAGGTCTCCGTGCCGCTGACGATGGAGTCGGCGATTCCGGGCAACGTCCAGTTCGCGGCATGCCTGGAGCACGAGGGGGCGGCGCACTGGGACAGCCGCTTCGGGCGGAATTACCAGTCCGACGCGGATTCGGGGATCATCGTGTTCGAGCCGACGGACGTGCGCGTGGTCGGGTGCGGGCCGCGGCTGCCGGACGGGCTGGTGTCGCTGCCGCTGGAGATCGCGGTGCGGCAGGAGCTGGAGCCGGAGGCGGTGACGGTGCACTGGACCGCGGACGGATGGAACACGCAGCACGCGGCGCACGCCTATTTCCGGCGCGACCACTGGGACCGGAGCGCGGGCAGCAACGCGCGCAATCCCAACCGCTACGGCTGGGCCGCGTGGGCCGCGCGCATCCCCTTGCAGCGCGCCTACCGCGTGGAGTTCGCCGTCGAATGCCGGTCGAAGCACGGCGTCTGCTGGGACAACCGCGGCGGCCTGAACTACCGCGCGCAGCACGGCCCGCTCAAGGCGCTGACGCTGAACCTGCACACCTACCAGGAGGAAAACCAGCAGGAGAAATTCGCGACGGTCGCCCGCGCGATCCGCGAGCGGGAAATCGATCTCGTCTGCCTGCAGGAAGTGGGCGAGCACTGGAACGACGGCGCGGGCGATTGGGCGTCGAACGCCGCGCGCATCATCAACGAGCACCTGCCGGCGCCGTACCACCTGCACACGGACTGGTCGCATCTCGGCTTCGACCGCTTCCGCGAGGGCGTGGCGATCCTGAGCCGGCATCCGTTCGTTTTCACCGATGCGGGCTACGTCTCCGACAGTTCGGACCCCTACGACATCCATGCGCGGAAGATCGTCATGGCGCAGGTGCGCGTGCCGTACGTCGGCCTGGTCAACGCGTTCAGCGCGCACCTGAGCTGGCCGAGCGGCGGTTTCCATCCGCAGTTCGAACGCCTGCAAGCGTGGGTGGCGGACAAGCACGGGCCGGAGGTGGCCGCGACGCTGGTGTGCGGCGATTTCAATATTTCGGCCGGCAGCGAGGCCTACCGG
>CAZECJ010000257.1:0-2891 GCA_964510645.1 uncultured Verrucomicrobiota bacterium
CGCGCTCGATCATCTTCTTGGCGCTGCGCACGGTGTGCACCACGCCCATCGCCTTGAGGCGGCGGATGATGAAGGGCTCGAACAGCACGAGCGCCATCTTCTTGGGCAGGCCGCACTGGTTCATGCGCAGGCTGGGCCCGATGACGATCACGGAACGGCCCGAGTAGTCCACGCGCTTGCCCAGCAGGTTCTGGCGGAAGCGGCCTTGCTTGCCCTTGAGCATGTCGCTCAGAGACTTCAGGGGGCGGTTGCCCGCGCCGGTCACGGCGCGGCCGTGGCGGCCGTTGTCGAACAGGGCGTCCACCGCTTCCTGCAGCATGCGCTTTTCGTTGCGGACGATGACGTCCGGCGTCTTGAGCTGCAGCAGGTTGCGCAGGCGGTTGTTCCGGTTGATCACGCGGCGGTAGAGGTCGTTCAGGTCGCTGGTCGCGAAGCGGCCGCCCTCGAGGGGCACCAGCGGGCGCAGGTCCGGCGGAATCACCGGCAGCACCTGGAGGACCATCCACTCCGGCCGGGTATGGCTGGTGCGGAAGGAATCGATGATCTTCATCCGCTTGGTCAGCTTCTTGCGGGTCTGCTTGCTGCGGGTGTTTTCCATCTCGGTTTCGAGCTGCTCGAGCTCTTCGGCGAGATCGATCTTGGCCAGGATGTCGCGGACGCCTTCGGCGCCCATGCGGGCCACGAAGGTTTCGCCGTACTTCTCGAGCGCCTCGTGGTATTCATCCTCGTTCAGCAGCTGCCGGGCCTGGAGCGGGGTGTCGCCCGGATCCACCACGATGTAGTCTTCGTAGTAGAGCACGCGCTCGAGCTCGCGGGAGCTCATGTCCAGCACCGTCGCCAAGCGGCTCGGGGCGCACTTGAAGAACCACAGGTGCGAGACCGGCACCGCCAGCTCGATGTGGCCCATGCGCTCGCGGCGCACGCGCGCCAGCGTCACTTCCACGCCGCAGCGGTCGCAGACGATGTTCTTGTGCTTGATGCGCTTGTACTTGCCGCACGAGCACTCCCAGTCCTTCGTGGGACCGAAGATGCGCTCGCAGAACAAGCCGCCCTTTTCGGGCTTGAACGTGCGGTAGTTGATCGTCTCCGGGTTCTTGACTTCGCCATGGCTCCACGACCGGATGATCTCCGGCGAGGCCAGGGTAATGCTGACGTAGTCAAACCCGGGATGGGATTCGGTATCGAAAATCGGCTTGGCAGGAACGTTGTTTTCCACCGGAGGCCTCCTCTATCTCAAATCAAACTGGTTCATTCAGTCGCGATCGCGCGCGGTTCAGGCTTCTTCGCGGCGCTGCACCCGGATGTCCAGCGCCAGGCTCTGGATTTCCTTCATCAGCACGTTGAACGATTCCGGCACGCCCGCTTCCAGGGAATTGGTCCCCTTGACGATCGATTCGTAGATGCGGGTGCGGCCGGCCACGTCGTCGCTCTTGACCGTGAGCAGCTCCTGCAGGGCGTAGGCGCAGCCATAGGCTTCCATGGCCCACACTTCCATTTCGCCGAACCGCTGGCCGCCGTACTGCGCCTTGCCGCCCAGCGGCTGCTGGGTCACGAGGCTGTAGGGACCGACGGCGCGCGCGTGGATCTTGTCGCTGACCAGGTGGTGCAGCTTGAGCATGTAGATCACGCCCACGACCACGCGCTGGTCGAACGGCTCGCCCGTGCGCCCGTCGTAGAGCAGCGTCTTGCCGTCGTCCGGCAGGTTCGCCTTCTTCATCAGCTCCCAGATCTTCGCTTCGGGACAGCCGTCGAACACCGGCGTGGCCGCGTGCAGGCCCAGGATCTTGCAGGCGATGCCCAGATGCGTCTCGAGCACCTGGCCCACGTTCATGCGCGACGGCACGCCCAGCGGGTTCAGCACGATGTCCACCGGCGTTCCGTCCGGCATGAAGGGCATGTCCTCCTCCGGCAGGACGCGGGCGACGACGCCCTTGTTGCCGTGGCGGCCCGACATCTTGTCGCCCACGCTCAGCTTCTTCTTGCTGGCGATGTAGACCTTCACCTGCTTGATGATGCCGGCTTCGGCCTCCTCGCCGCTTTCCAGGCGCAGCGACATGTTCTCGCGGTCGTCCTTCAGCTGCGAGAACTTCGAGCTGTATTCGCCGATGATGTTGCTGATCTTCTGCTGGATCGGGCTCGGGTCGATCGCGATCACGTCGTAGGCCGCCGCCAGCTTGCGCAGCAGGGTCTTGGTGATCTTGCGGTTGGCGGGGATGATGATCTCGCCCGTCTCGCCGTTGACCACGTCCAGCGGGATCTTCTCGCCCAGCAGGATGTTCGACAACGCATCGGTCAGGTTTTCGGTGATCTCCGACTCGCGCTTGTCGAACTCCTCCAGCATCTGCTTCTGCTGCTTGCGCCGCTCGTTCGCGCTCATCTTCGTCCGCTGCGGCAAATCGCGGGAGGTGGTCTTCACGTCCATCACGATGCCGTAGGTCCCGCTCGGGACCGTCAGCGAGGTGTCGCGCACTTCCGCGGCCTTCTCGCCGAAGATCGCGCGCAGCAGCTTCTCTTCCGGAGCCAGCTCGGTCTCGCTCTTGGGCGTGATCTTGCCGACCAGGATGTCGCCGGGCTTCACTTCCGCGCCGATGCGCACCACGCCGTCCATGCCGAGGTTCTTCAGGGCTTCTTCGCCCACGTTCGGAATGTCGCGCGTGATTTCCTCGGGCCCCAGCTTCGTGTCGCGCGCGCCGCACTCGAATTCATCGACGTGCACCGACGTGAACACGTCCTCGGACACGAGCCGCTCGTTGAGCAGGATGGCGTCTTCGAAGTTGTACCCGCACCAGGGCATAAACGCCGCCAGCACGTTGCGGCCCAGCGCCAGTTCGCCGTTGTCCGTCAGCGGGCCGTCCGCCAGCACGTCGCCCTTCTTGATCTTCTGGCCCTTC
>CAZECJ010000258.1:0-2890 GCA_964510645.1 uncultured Verrucomicrobiota bacterium
TCGAAGACGCCCGCACCCAGATCGTCCAGCTCAACGAAACCATCCGCGGCAAGGACCAGGAACTCGAAGAGAAGAGCAACCTGATCGCCGGCCTCGAAGACGAGAAGGCCACGCTGACCGCCCAGGTCGCCGACCTGACCGCCCAGATCGCCAGCCTGCAAGACCAAGTCGCCCAGCTCGAAGAAGACAAGTCCGTCCTCGAAACCCAGCTCGAGAAGTGCGACAAGGAACTCCACAAGGAAATCACGATGAAGCCCGGCACCACGGGCAAGATCGTCTATGCCAACAAGGAGTGGAACTTCGTCGTCATCGACATCGGCTCGAACCAAGGCGTCCAGGCCACCGCCGAAATGATCATCCATCGCGACGACAACATGATCGGCAAGATCAGGATCAGCGCGGTGCGCGACGACGTGTCCATTGCCGAAGTCATGACCGACTATCAGAAGGACACCGTGAAGGAGGGCGACGATGTTCTCTTCTAACGGACTTTCCGCCATGACCCTGGTGGCCCTGCTGCTGCTGCTCGCGGTGGTCGGCCTGCAAGTCGCCGAAATCAGCTATTACTCGGCGGTTCCGTCCATCTGGCCGTGATCCGGTTTCTTCGCCTGCTCGCGCTTCTGCTCGCCGTCGGTTTCGGCTGGGCCTGCGCGGGCTGCGCCTCCGCCCGGGACGAATCCGATCTGCCGTGGAACATGCCCCAATCCTGGGAAAGCGCCCCCTCCCTGCCCGGATCCATGGGCTCCGGCTACTAGTTTTACGTACCGTGGAAAAAAGTTTTCCACGCTCGCTTGTTGTCAATGCCAATGAGACACTTTTCTACCCGGCAGACGACAGGTCTGCCGGCTTGTTGATCCACACTTCCTGCGGCACGGCCTCGGCCTTCGGCGGGCCCTTCACGAACCGCTCGGGATGTTCGGCGTAGGCCCGATCCAGGACCTGCTGCCGTTGCCGCCGCTTCTCTTCTGCCCGGCCCAAATGGACGTCTTCCGGCGTCATGAAGGCCAGCCCCGAGTGCCGATGCTGCGTGTTGTACCACTCCAGCAGCTCGCCGAAGTAGCGGCGGGCCTCCTCGAACGATCCGAACCGCTGGGGATAGGTCGGGTGGTACTTCAGCGTCTTGAACTGGGCCTCGGAGTACGGGTTGTCGTTGGACACGTGCGGGCGCGAGTAGCTGCGGCGGACCTGCAGGTCCGCCAACAGCCCGAGCACCTCCTGCGAGCGCATGCTCTTGCCGCGGTCCGAGTGGACCGTCAACTGGTGCGGCCCGACTCCTTGGCGTTCGTGGCACAGCGAGATCAACGCCTTGGCCTGCGCGCCGCTCTCGTACTCCGCCAACACCCAGCCGACGACGTAGCGGCTGAACACGTCGAGCATCACGTAGAGGTGGTAGAAGAGCCCGGGCGACGGCCCCCGCACCTTCGTGATGTCCCACGACCAGACCTGGTTCGGCCCCGTCGCCAGCAACTCCGGCTTCTTGTAGGCCGGATGCCGGAGCTGGTTGCGCCGCTCCCGCACCTCGCCGTGGCGCTTCAGGATGCGGTACATCGTGCGCATGCTGCACAGGCAGATGCCTTCGTCCAGCAGCGTGGCGTGGATCTCGGGCACTGCCCGGTCCGCGAACCGTTCGCTGTTGAGCAGGTCGAGCACCTGTTGCTCTTCCGATCCGGACAGCCGGCGCGGTGCCGGGCGCGCCTTTGGGCCGGGCGGGGCCCCGGCGCGCCCCCGTTGCCGATAGTACGTGGAACGCGAGACCCCCAGCGCCTCGCAGGTCTTCCGAACCCCGTGGGCCGGCGAACATTCCTTGGCCGTTTCCATCAGTCGCTCCCGGAGCTCTCGTCCGTCCGGTCCATCTCCGCCAGGATCTCCGAGGCTTTTTTTTGGATGTCCAGGAGCAGCTCCGCCCGCTTGAGCTTCAGCCGCAGCCGATGGTTCTCCCGCTCCGCTATCCGCAACTGGCCCCGCAGGGTCTCGTAGCTCTCCGATTTGGGTTTCCGTGCCGCCGGGACGTCTTCTGCCTGCATGCGCTCCCTCCACTCTTTCCAGCGGTTCAGGATGCACGGATACACCCCCTCCCGGCGAGCCAAAGCCGACAGCTCCCCGTACCGGACGCACCGGTCCGCCTCCGCCAGGATCCGCAGCTTATCGCTCCGCGTGTGGCGGCGACGCCGGGCCACCTCCGGCACCTCGTTCCCCGAGGCCGCTCCTTGAGACACTTCCTTGTTCATTTTCCATGCCTTCCCGCCCTGTGCTTCTTCGGTCAGCTTTGTGTCTCATTGTCATTGGCACATAGGGGCTACGTAAAAATCCCTCAAAGTTTTTACGTGCTACGTAATTTTCGCGCAAAGTTTTTACGTTCTACGTAAAAATCGACGAAAGTTTTTACGTGCTACGTAAAAGTCGGCCCGTGGAAACGAGCCGCGATTCCCCCGCCGCCTAGAGCCGGAACGGATTCGGTTTTTCCGGCTCCGCTTCTTCCTTGGGCGGCGGCTTGGGCTTGAAATGCGGGCAGGTATCCGTCGCCTGCACTTCGCAGCGGTGGAGGCCGCAGCGCTGCAGGAACGGATTCACCACGTATTCCGCGCAGTAGCGGCACATCCGCCCCTTCTCGTCCTCGCGGAACACCTGTACCGGCCGCGGCCGGTCGGCTTCGGAAAACACTTTTGGCCGGTTGTCCTTGAACGGGATTTCGGCCTCGGACGCGAACGCGTGCCCGCACAGCGCGCAGGTCAGCGCCTCGCCCGTCTTGGCGAAGCCGTCGTAGATCGGCGCGCGCCGCAGCCACGAATCGCGTCCGCAGGCGGGACAGCGCAATTCGACCTTGGCTGGTTCCCGGCTCTTCATGGTCAGAAGAATATCTTGGCCAGGCGCAGGATGCCCTGCTTCCACG
>CAZECJ010000259.1:0-2821 GCA_964510645.1 uncultured Verrucomicrobiota bacterium
TGCCGGACAAGGCCATCGTCGTGAAAAGCATCCCGCAGCGCCCCGCGCGGCCGCTGGAAGACTGATCAATCGTCGCGCGCGGGTTTTTGGCGCAGGGCTTTTTTCGCGCCGTGCTTTTTCTTGGCGTCGACCATGATGGCGGTCTGGCGGCGGGAACGGCGGCGCTTCTGGCGGCGGACTTTTTCGCGTTCCTGTTCCTTCTTCGATTTCTCGCCGTGGATTTTCGCGGCGATCTTGTCGCAGAGATCGCGCCGGGCGAGAAAGCGGTTGAGGGATTGCGAGCGCTCCTGCGCGCAGCGGACTTCGATTCCGGTGGGCTTGTGGCGCAGGCAGACGGTGGAAGAAGTCTTGTTCGTCTTCTGGCCGCCGGGGCCGCCGCCGCGGATAAACCATTCCTGCAAGTCGCTTTCGGCGATGCCGAGCGCGGCCATGCGCTGCAGGAGCTGGTCTTCTTTTTCGGTACTGACGGGGAACGGGCTCATGGAATCAAGTTCCCACGGTTCGGATTCGAAGTAAAGGAGAAGGCAACTTCATTATTTACAACAAGTGAAGTCATTAGTTGAAAATAGTGAAGTCAGGAAATCCCTTGGGCCAGGCGGCAGAAGGCGCGTAAATCGTGGAGCCGGAGTATGGCTGCGCCGTTGCGCCAGGCCTGGAGGGACATCCGGGCGCTGGCTTCGTCGCGGTCGAGGTCGGGGTGGAGGGCACGGACGATGCGTTTGCGGGACAGGCCGATCAAAACGGGGTAGCCGAGCGCGACGAGCGGGGCGAGGTTCTCCAAGATCGCGGCATCCTGCGGACGGGTGGTGCCGAAGCCGATGCCGGGATCGACGATGATCCGGTCCTGCGCGAGGCCCAGTTCCGCGATGCGCGCGGCGAGCCAGGCGGCGATGGTTGCGGACGGATGCACATCGTCTTCGGACAAGGCGTGCGCGACGCCGTGCATGAGGATGACGGGAAAATCGCCGCTGCGGGCGAAGTCGGCCATGCCGGGGCGCGCGAGCGCGGAGACGTCGTTGAGGATCGCCGCGCCGTGGTTGAAGGCGGCGCGGGCGACGGCGACTTTGCTCGTATCGACGGAAATCGGGATCTTCAGTTTGCCGGCGAGGCGGTCGAGGACGGGCAGCAGGCGACGGAGTTCTTCCGCTTCGGAAACCAACTCGTGGCCGGGGCGGGTGGACTCGGCGCCGAGGTCGAGGATGGCCGCGCCGTCGGCCTCGAGTTTCCGCGCCTGGTCTTCGGCGGCGCCGGGATCGAGGAATTTTCCGCCGTCGGAGAACGAGTCCGGCGTGAGGTTCAGGATGCCCATGAGGATGGGCGGGTTCAGGGTTCGGGGTTCAGGGTTCAGGGGGGCATCGCCGGCCTGATTCACCCGCGGCGCAAGGCCGCGGGGGGCTTCGGCCTGAAAGTTTTTACGTTCTACGTAATTTTCGCTCAAAGTTTTTACGTTCTACGTAATTTTCGCTCGAAGTTTTTACGTGCTACGTAAAAACCGGCCTCAGGGCGCGGGGGCGGCGTCCGCGGCGTTGCGTTCGGCGGCGGTGAGCAGATGGCCGTGCTTGAGGATGTCGTCGACGTCGCGGCCGTCGAGGGATTCGCGCTCGATGAGGACGTTGGTCAGCAGGTCGAGCTTGTCGCGGTTGGCGGTGAGGAGGTCGAGGGCCTGCTGGTAGGACTCGTCGATGATGCGCTTGACCTCGGCGTCGACCTTGCGGGCGGTTTCGTCGGACATTTCGTTGGAGCGGGAGACTTCGCGGCCGAGGAAGAGGAGTTCCTCGCGGGTGCCGAAGTACTGCGGGCCGAGGTTGTCGCTCATGCCCCACTCGGTGACCATCATGCGGGCGATATGGGTGGCCTGGCGGATGTCGGAGGCGGCGCCGGTGGTGACGTCGTCGAAGCAGATTTTCTCGGCGGCGCGTCCGCCCATGGCGCCGACGATCATGCCGAGGAGCTGCTTGCGGCCTTCGGTGTACTTGTCTTTTTCGGGGAGCTGGATGGTGGAGCCGAGGGACTGGCCGCGCGGGATGATGGTGACCTTGTGGAGGGGCTCGGTGCCTTCGGTGAGGGCGAGGGCGATGGCGTGGCCGGCCTCGTGGCAGGCGGTCATGCGCTTTTCCTTGTCGTCGAGGACGCGCGAGCGGCGTTCGCGGCCCCAGCGGACCTTGTCGCGGGCTTCCTCGAGATCCTTGTCGGCGATGGTGTCGGCGCCGCGGCGGGCGGCGAGGAGGGCGGCTTCGTTCATGAGGTTGGCGAGGTCGGCGCCGGAGAAGCCGGGGGTGCCGCGGGCGATGTTGCGCAGCTGGACGGCGGCGTCGAGCTTGACCTTGCGCGCGTGGATCTTGAGGATGGCCTCGCGGCCTTCGACGTTGGGGAGATCGACGACGATCTGGCGGTCGAAGCGGCCGGGGCGCAGCAGGGCGGGATCGAGGACGTCGGGCCGGTTGGTGGCGGCGATGATGATGACGCCTTCTTGGGTATCGAAGCCGTCCATCTCGACGAGGAGGGCGTTGAGGGTCTGCTCGCGCTCGTCGTGGCCGCCGCCGATGCCGGAGAAGCGGGAACGGCCGACGGCGTCGATTTCGTCGATGAAGATGATGCAGGGGGCGCTCTTGCGGCCCTGCTCGAACATGTCGCGGACGCGGGAGGCGCCGACGCCGACGAACATTTCGACGAAGTCGGAGCCGGAGATGCTGAAGAAGGGGACCTGGGCTTCGCCGGCGATGGCGCGGGCGATGAGGGTCTTGCCGGTGCCGGGGGGGCCGACGAGCAGGACGCCCTTGGGGATGCGGCCGCCGAGGCGCTGGAATTTCTTGGGGTCGCG
>CAZECJ010000260.1:0-2815 GCA_964510645.1 uncultured Verrucomicrobiota bacterium
GGGATTTCCAGCCGTTCCCGGGTGCCGCCGCCGCCGCCGTGTCGTAGTGCAGATGCCCGTGGTTGCCCAATTCCATCACGTACGGTTTCGCTTCCCCCTTCGCCGGAAAAGCGCAGGCGTGGCGCAGATCCACCTTGTCGCGCAGCCATTGGATAAACCGCGGGATTTCGGCCGCCCCGGTTTCGACGCCGGCATGCGCCGCCCATTCGCTCGCCGCGGCTTCGTCGAGTGAGAGCCGCGTGGACAAGCACATCGTCTGCGGAAAGGCGTACCGCGCCGCCAAGCCCAGCGCCGTTTCCAGCCCGGCGATCGACTGGAACGTCCGCACGTCGTACAGGTCCATGTCGCCGCGCCAGACGAACGCGCTGCGCCGGCCGCCCGGATAGCGCGAAATCGCGGCGCGAATCGGCGGTGCTTCCGCCGCCGTCAGGCACCCGTCGTGCGCGATGCGGAAACGCCGGACCCGGCCGTTTTCTTCCGCGACGATTTCCAGCATTCCGCCAGCTTGGCTCGTCCGCGGCCGCAGCGTCCATTGCGCGCGCCCCACGCCGCCTGCCGGATCAAGTTGCAACGTTTGTTCCGACGCGGCGTCGCCCAGCCATTCCGCCGGCGCGTCCAAGCGCGCGCGCAGCGTCGCGGATTCCGGCCTCGGGTTGACCGCTATGAGTTCCAAATCGAACGGCATTCCGGTCCAGCGCACGCCCAAGGAATAGCGCGGTTGTCGAGCCACGAACGGGGCTTCCAACGTCAGGATCGCGCCGGCAGGAACGGGCCCCTGAACCAGTCGCTTCTCCCAGCGGTGATTGGCGATTTCCAGCGCCATCAGTCCCCCGCCGACCAGCGCTACGGCGCTCCACGGTGCACCGCTGAAGGCCAGCAACGCCAGCCCTGCCGCCCCCGCAACGGCTTCCAGGCGGAATCGACCCATGCCCACTTTCTTGGGCAGGAGTTCCCACGCCACGTTGGCCAGATATACCGCCCAGCCGATGCGGAATGGCGCCAAGAACATCAAGCGCGGCAACGCAAACGCCGCCGCCAGCCCCCCGCCGATCGCCATCAGCCCCGGGTTCATGGGAACGGATCCCCGGTCGGCAAGCCGTCGATTTCGCCGCGCGCCAAGGCTTCCAGCGTCTCGGCATAGCGGTCCAAGATCTTGCGCTGCGCGAGCTGGGCCGCGACGAATCGCTGGCCGGCGGCGCCCATTTCGCGACATTTTTCCGGGTGATCGGCCGCATCCGCGATGGCTTGCGCGAGCCCCTCATGATCGAAAGCAGACACGACCTGGCCCGCGCCGGCGCGCCGGATCAAATCGGCCTGGAATCCATCCATCGCGGCCAGGATCGGCAGGCGCGAGCCCATGTAGTCGATGAACTTGTTTTCAAAATAGATGTGGATCAGCGGACTGCGGAACAGCGTCATGAGGCCGGCGTCGGCCGCCGCCAGGATGGCCGGCACCTTCGATTTCGGCACCGGATCGTGGAAATGGATATTGTCCAAGCCGAGTTCCCGGGCGAGCGCGATCGCCTTCGGCTTGGTCTGGCCCGTGCCGAACAGATCGATGCGGATCTCGCGCCGCGCTTTCAGCGCTGCCGCCGCGCGCACGAGGGTCTCGATGGCGGTCACTTCGGTATGCGTCCCCGTGTAGACCGCCACGAAGGCGTCGCCCCACCCGAGCTCCGCGCGCATCTTCTCGCGCGTGTCCGCATCCAACCGGAAGAACGATTCCTCGAAGCCGTTCGGCAACACGTCCACGCGGTCGGCGGGCACGCCCTTCCGGAGGAGTTCCTGCTGGAGACCGGGAGTCAGGCACGCGAGGCGGTCCGCGCCGAAGTACATCGCGCGCGCCAGCGCCTCGAGCGGCGCGGCCTGCCAGCGGGAGATCGCCTTCTTGACCACGAGCGCGTCCGGCCACAGATCGCGGATTTCCAGCAGGAACGGGCAACGCCACCGGCGCGCGAGACGAAAAGCGGCGAAGCCCCCGAACAGCGGCTGGATGCTGGCCATGACGACGTCGGACTTCGGCCGCCGGCGGCCGAACCGATACGCGGCCCAGGCGAAGCGTCCGTAGGTCTTCAGGCGGATCGCCAGACTGGCGCGCAAGCCGCGCGGCACCGGCAAGCGGTGCACGCGCACGGCTCCGCCGCCCGGAACTTCATAGGTCTCTTCGGGCTCGGTCTGCTCGTTGTAGGCGTTGAGATCGCACGCCACCACGTCCACCGCATGGCCGCGCTCGGCCAGCCGCCGGACCAAGGCCCGCGGCTGGGCCGGTCCCGGCGCGTCGGGCCCCGCGAAAAACTGATGGACGTAGAGAATGCGCATTTCTAGTGGTCAGAGATCAGAGAACAGAGGTCAGACGTTCTTCTGTTTCCTGTCGCCTGTCGCCTGTCACCTGGTCTTGGTCCGCAGCATGGCCCGGCGGGACTTCGCGTTCAGCAGCCGCGAGAAGAACACGACGACGAACGCGACGGTCGGCAGCGGGTCCGCCCACGAGAAGATCTCGTCGCGCAGGTTGCGTCCAAAGAACCAGAAGAAGCTTGGTTTGGCCTTGAAGCGGTTCTTGGAGCGCAGGAACCAGACGCAATCGCTCAGGAAATAGCGCAAATTGAGGCCTTTCTTGTAGGCGAACTGCGGTTCGATGGGCAACCCCAGCGCCAGCCGATACAGCAGATAAGGATATTCCAGCCCGGCTTCGACCAGGATCTTGATGCTCCGGGTGAAGCGCGGGTTCACTTCCATCAGCTTCGGCACGTGGTCGCGCGAATCCTCGATGAAATCGCAATCCCCCATCCCGTACCAGCCGATGCCCTGCAGGAAC
>CAZECJ010000261.1:0-2798 GCA_964510645.1 uncultured Verrucomicrobiota bacterium
TTAGAGCGCCATGCTTACACCGTGGATGTCGGGGGTTCGAATCCCTCACCGCCCAGATCCCCTCTCCCGCCTTGACGTCCACAGACCGCGCAGGGATGATGATCCGGCCATGAGCATCCCCAAGGTTCAATCGCGGTCGGTCCTGGTGACGGGCTGCTCGTCCGGCATCGGCGCGGCCACGGCCGACCTTTTGCGGGAGGCCGGCTGGCAAGTGTTTCCCACCGCCCGCAAGCCCGGCGATCTCGACGCGCTCCGCGCCCGGGGGTTTGTTCCCATCGCCTTGGACGTCGCCGAAGCCGCTTCCGTCGAGCGCGCCGCGCGCGAGTTGCTCGAACGGACGGGCGGAACCCTCGGCGCGCTCGTCAACAACGCCGGCTTCTGCCAGGCCGGCGCCGCGGAAGACGTCTCCCGCGAGGCCCTGCGCGGCCAGTTCGAGGCCAACCTGTTCGGCCCGCATCAGCTGACCCGCGCCCTCCTGCCCGTCTTCCGGCGCCAGGGCTATGGCCGCGTCGTCAACGTCAGTTCCGTCCTCGGCCGCATCAGCACCCCCATGCTCGGCAGCTATGGCGCCTCCAAGTTCGCCCTGGAGGCGCTCTCCGACGCCTTGCGCATCGAACTCTGGAACACCGGCATCTGGGTCGCCCTCGTCGAACCCGGCTCCATCCTGTCCCGTTTCCGCCAGAATGCCGCCGAGGCCTTGGACCGGACCGTCGACCGTTCCCAGTCCGGATTCGGCGACGTGTACGCCCATGAAATCGAGCGCCGCCGGCGCCAGGTCAAGAAACCCGATCTCTTCACCCGGCCGCCCGAAGAGGTCGCCCGCAAGATCCGCCACGCCCTGGAATCGCCGCACCCGAAGCGCCGCTACGGCGTCACGCTGGCCGCGCCCTTGGCGGACCTGGCGGCCCGATTCATCCCGCAAGCGTGGACCGACCCCGTTCTGGCGCGGCGCGTTCCCCCGCGCCAGCCCGCCCCGGAGAAGCAACCGTGAAACATCGTCCGAAACATTGGGCCGAGTATCTGCTTCTGCGCGGCTTCTGCGGAATCATCGCGACCTTGCCCTACCGGCCGGCGCTAATCCTGGCCGCCGGTCTCGCCCGCGTCGGCTTTGCGCTGGCGGCCTCGCGCCGCCAAGAGGCCATCCGGCGTATCCAGCTCGTGCTGGGCCCCGGATGTTCGCCCCGCCAAGCCCGGGCCATCGCCTGGCAATCGCTGCGCAACACGTGCTTCAACCTGGCGGAAATCCTCTATATCGGCGGCGGCCGGCCGCGCCAGCTGCCGGTTTCCATCGACATGCAGGATGCGCTCGACCGCGTCCGGACCTATGCGCGGGAAAATCCCGGCCGGGGAGCCATCTTCGCGTGCCCCCACATGGGCAACTGGGAACTGGCGGGAATCGTCGTCCCCTCCTGCGGCATCGACATGTTCACGCTCACCGGCGTGCAGAAAAATCCCTTGGTGCAGGATTACCTCCAGCGCCTGCGCCACGCGCCCGGCGTCGAGCTGCTCCCGCGGGGATCCGGCACCACGCTGCGCAAGATCTTCTCCAATCTCCGCAAGGGCAAGTTCCTCGCCATCATGCCCGATCTGCGCTCCCGCCATCTGGGCGTCCGCGTCCGCTTTTTCGGCGGCGAGGCCAATCTGTATTCCGGCATGGGCCATTTCGCCCGCCAAGTCGAAGTCCCGATTTTCCTCGCCATCATGAGGCGGCAGGGCTGGACCCGCCATTCCATCGAATTGCACGGACCGTTCGAGCCCGATCCCGCGTTGGAGAAGGAAGTCGACGCCCTCCGCCTCACCCAGCTCGTCATGGACGTCGTCGACGCCGAGATCCGCAAGGATCCCGGCCAATGGTTCTGGTACAACAAGCGCTGGATCCTCGATCCGCTCGAGCCGGAAGCCGGTGCCGAACCAGCCGCGCCGGGGCCGGCGGCGACCCATCCAACGCCGGCCTAGGCGGGATCGCCCGCCGGCGCTGCCGCCGGCGTTTCCGCGGCCGGCTTGGCCTCGGCCTCGTCGTGGAACTTTACCGAGACGATCTTCGAGATGCCCCGTTTTTCCATCGTGACTCCGTAGAGCGCGGCCGCCCGGCCGATCGTCTGGCGGTTGTGCGTGATGACGATAAACTGGGTGTCGAGGATGAAGCCCTTGAGCATTTCGAGGTAGCGCGCGATGTTGCTGTCGTCGAGCGCCGCATCGAGCTCGTCCGTCAGGCAGAACGCGCTGGGCTTGACCTTGAACAGCGAGAACAGCAGCGCCACGGCGGTCAGCGTGCGCTCGCCGCCGGAGAGCAACGAGACGGTCTGCAGTTTCTTGCCGGGCGGGCGCGCGATGATCTCGATGCCCGATTCCAGCACGTTCTCTTCGTCCACCAGCACCAACTTGGCATTGCCGCCGCCGAAAAGCTGCTTGAACAGCTCTTGGAAATTTCCGTTCACCTGATTGAAGGTTTCCGTGAACAGCGACGTCGTCGTGTCGTTGATCTTTCGGATCAGGTCGAGCAGCTGCTGCTTGGCGTTCACCAGGTCGTCGTTCTGCTGGCTCAGGAACGCGAAGCGCTCCTCCAGTTCCTGGTGTTCCTCGATGGCGACGAGGTTCACGGGGCCCATGCTCTGGATCTTGGTGCGGATTTCCGCGACCATCGTTTCGAGGGCCTCGCGGTCGGCGGGCTGGGCGCCTTCCTCCCATTCCGGCTCCTTGGACTTGAGCACGTCGGCGGGCTGGAGGCTGTATTCGGCGCTCATGCGCTCGACGAGGTTCTGGCGGTGCAGGCGCTGGCGCGCGAGCTGGATGTCCAC
>CAZECJ010000262.1:0-2741 GCA_964510645.1 uncultured Verrucomicrobiota bacterium
CAGGAACGTGTCCTGGACGGCGTCGCGGGCGGCGTCGAAGTTGCCGGTCAGCCGGTAGGCGTACTGGCACAGCGGTCGCTCGTAGCGGGCGACGATCGCTTCGATCCATTGGGTTTGGTCGGGTTTCATCGGTTTTTCCGGGTTGGCGTTCATTTGGAATTCGGGCGATGCATGTCGGACCTCGCCATGTTAACGGATGTCCGGCCGGATTATTAGAAAATATTGGCCCGAATCCCGGAAACGGGCTACTCTCGGACATCCTAGCCTCCCGAAAGGTCGTTCATGAGCCGTTTTTCGCCGATTTTCATCCTGGGATTGGCCGTATTTGCGCTGGAAAAGCCGGCGCGGGCCGCGGAAGAGGGCTCCGGCATCATCCGGGGCATCGCGGTGGACGAGCAGGGGCAGCGCCTCGCGCAAGCGATGATCACGCTGAGCGGCGATACATACTGGTGCTCGACGGAATCCTCCGCCTATGTGCCGCCGGCGGATCCCGGCCTGGATTTCGAGTTTTCCGGGCTTCCGGCGGGCGCCTATGAGCTCCACGGCATGGGCGAGGGAGTGGCGCCGCTCGCGGTCGAACTCAATGAAAACCAGATGGTCATGGACAACCTCCGGGTGCCGACCACGCGCCAGGCGGATCTGGATTATCGGCTGCGGCGGGCGGTTCAGGAAAATCGGGTCGACAAGATTCGGGAATCGCTCGCGGCCGGCGCCGATCCCAATCAAGAAACGTGGCCGGGGTCTTTGCTGACGATGGCCGCGGCGAATTCCGGTTTGGATCTGGTGCAGGCGCTGGTCGAGGGCGGCGCGAACGTTTGCGTGGCGCCGAATGCCGAAGGCCGCAAGCGGTACTTGCGGGGCATGGTCGATACGCCGTCCAGGGACGCCCTGACCCCCTATGAACATGCCCTGTGGCGCCGATTGCCGGACATGGCGGCCTATCTGCTTGCCCACGGCGCATCGACCCACGACCTGCTCGCGCCGCCGCCCGGTGCCGTGCGCGGCCGGATCGTGGATGAAAACGGACAGCCGGTGCCGGATTTGTCGGTTGAGCTGATATGGCCGGACGATGCGAGCGGCAAGACCTACCGCCAGGCCAAGACCGACGCGGAGGGTGCCTATTTCATTCCGTCCGTTGAACCTCGTACCTGGGCCGTCGCGATCCTCGGCATGGCGTCGAATCCGGTTTTCGTCGCGCAATTGACGCCGGAAGCGCCCGAGGCGGAAATGCCGCCGCTGCGGATCGGAAAGAGCGTGGTGCCCACCCAGAAGTTGCTGGCGCCGCTCCAGCGGCTGGATGCGGGAAAAATTGCGGAATTGGTGGCGCAGGGAGCCGACGTGAATGCCGTCGATGGCCAAGGCCAAACCTTGCTGATGCGGTTGGCCCAATTTTCCAGCCAATTGGACGTGATGCGGGCTCTGGTGGAGAACGGGGCCCGTCTGGATGCCGTCGATGCGGCGGGCCTCACCGCCGTGGATCTCGCTACGCGCCGCGGCCAGACCAACGCCATCGCCTGTTTGCTGGAGCAAGGCGCCCAACCGAGTGCCTTGGCGCTGCCGCCGCGAGGAACGATCGGCGGCATCCTGCTGGACGAGCAGGACCAGCCCCTGCCGCGTATTCCCCTGCAATGCGGAGGTGAAGAGGAAATGCAATTGCGGGATCCGTTGGTCATCACCGAATCGGACGGAAGTTTCCACTTCGCGTATCTGGCACCCGGCGAATACCGCGTCCGCGTTTTGTCGCAGCCCGAGGTTTTGTGGACGGCGACGCTGGCAGAACCGGATTCCGCCGTCACGAACGCGGTGCTCCGATGCGAGCGCGCGACGACGCTCGACTGGGCGTACGGATTCCATCTCCAGATGGGAACGCCATTCGTTGCGGAACTGCTGCGAGCCGGAGTCGATCCCAACCGCACCAATGCCGCCGGGCAGACCGCGCTGATGATCGCGGCGGAAAACGGAGATGCGGAAACCATCCAGGCGCTGCTGGACGCCGGGGCCAAGATGGATGCGGCGGACCCGGAAGGCGCGACGGCGCTGCACGTCGCCAGCCAATGGGGCCACACGAACGCCGTCGCGCAGCTGATCGCGGCCGGCGCGAAACTGGACGCGACCAATCGGGCCGGCCGCACCCCGCTGGACGTAGCCGTTTGGGAGGGTCGCGCGGAAGTGGCGCAACAGCTCCGCGCGCTCGGCGCACCCGGCTCCATGGCGGAATCCAAGGCGCAGGGTGCCCTGAGCGGCACGGTGCGGGACGAAACCGGCGAGCCCGTGGCGCATGCGTCGGTGTGGTGCACGCTGGCGGGCGATGAGATCGAGGGCCGGTACGGCGACATGACCGACCGGGCCGGCCGCTATCGCGTCGGTCGGTTGCCGCTCGGTACGTATGAAGTCCAAATCGGCTTTGGCGCCGAAGAACGAAAAACGGTCGTGCTCTCCAATCGCGACGAAACGGTGACGGGCGTGGATTTCCGGAAGCTGGGTTCGGGCCGTACCGATTGTAAACGGCTGCATGACGGCTCCTTTCTGGACGGGTCCATCGCCCGGCGGCTTAAGGAAGGAGCGGATCCGAACGAGCGGGATCCGAAATACGGCCATACGGCGCTGCATCGGGCGGTGTCCGATCCGCAACCCCGCGACGTCCAGATTTTGCTGAACGCCGGAGCGGACATCGATGCGACGAACTGCTGGGGTCAGACGGCCCTCATGATCGCCGCCGAGAGCGGGCGGTCCGGCAGCGT
>CAZECJ010000263.1:0-2739 GCA_964510645.1 uncultured Verrucomicrobiota bacterium
ATCGACACGCCGGGCCACGTGGACTTCACGGCGGAGGTGGAACGGTCGCTGCGGGTCCTGGACGGGGCCGTGGGCGTGTTCTGCGCGGTGGGCGGGGTGCAACCCCAGTCGGAGACCGTGTGGCGGCAGGCGAACAAGTACGGGGTGCCGCGGATCGCGTTCATCAACAAGATGGATCGCACGGGCGCGGGCTTCGAGCGGGTCGTCGCGGAGATGCGCGACAAGCTGAAGGCGCTGGCGGTGCCGGTGCAGATTCCGTGGGGGCGGGAAGAAAATTTCAAGGGCGCGATCGACTTGGTGCGGATGCAGGCGCTGACGTTCGACGAGGATGCGCTGGGGGCGAAGGTGCGGACGCAAGACGTGCCGGCGGAGCTGGCGGAAGCGGCGCAGAAGGCGCGCGAGGCGCTGCTGGAGGCCGTGGCGGAGACGGACGAGGCGCTGCTGAACGCGTATCTGGACGAGGGGGATCTTTCGGACGAGGCGCTGCGTTCGGGCATCCGGCAGGCGACGGTGGCGAACCGGATGGTGCCGGTGCTGTGCGGGACCAGCCTGCGGAACAAGGGCATCCAGCCGCTGCTGGACGCGGTGGTGGATTATCTGCCGTCGCCGCTGGACGTGCCGGCGGTGAAGGGGCGGCATCCGAAAACCGACGAGGAACTGGAACGGACGACGGGCGATTTCGAGCCGCTGTGCGCGCTGGCGTTCAAGGTGGCGACGGATCCGTTCGTGGGCAAATTGATTTTCATGCGGGTGTATTCGGGCGAGCTGCGCAAGGGCGCGAACGTGTTCAATCCGCGCACGCAGAAGCGGGAACGCGTGATGCGCCTGATCCGGCTGCACGCGAACCAGCGCGAGGAAATCGACGCGGTGTTTTCGGGCGAGATCGGCGCGATCGCGGGCATCAAGGGCGTGGGGACGGGCGATACGCTGTGCGCGGAGCAGAAGCCGATCGTGCTGGAGCGGATCGTTTTTCCGGAGCCGGTGGTATCGATGGCGATCGAGCCGAAGACGCAGGCGGACAAGGAAAAGATGCAGGCCGCGCTGGCGGATCTGGCGGACGAGGATCCGACGTTCCGGGTGGGGCAGAACGCGGAGACGGGCCAGACGATCATCCAGGGCATGGGGGAATTGCACCTGGAAATCTTGAAGGACCGCATGCTGCGGGAATACAAGGTGCAGGCGAACGCGGGGCGGCCGATGGTGGCGTACCGCGAGACGATCACCGAGGCGGGCCAAGCGGAATTCGCGTTCGACCGGGAGCTGGGCGGCAAGCGCCACTTCGCGATGGTGGGGTTGCGGTTGGAAAAAAATGAGCGCGGCTCCGGAAATAGTGTTGACTTCAAAATTTCGTCTGATTTAATACCGCACGATTTTCGATCCGTCGTGGAGGAAGGAATCCGGGACGGATTGAGTACAGGTGTGTTGGGAAATTTCCCGATCGCGGACGTCCGGGTGACAGTGGTCAACGGCCAGTGGCATCCGGTCGACTCGTCGGAAATTGCGTTTCGGTCGGCGGCTTCGATGTCGCTGCGCGAGGCGGCGAAAACGGCACGCCCGGCCCTTCTGGAGCCCATCATGGCGCTCGAGATCGTGGCGCCCGAGGAAAACCTGGGCGACGTGCTGGGCGACTTGAACGTGCGCCGCGGCCAGGTGAAAGACGTGGCGCAGCGGGATGGAACGCGGGTGATCGAGGCCTCCGTGCCTTTGGCGGAGTTGTTTGGATATGCGACGACATTGCGTTCTTTGACACGCGGACGCGCCGGATACACGATGGAACCGACTCGGTTCGACGTGGTGCCGGAGAACTTGTGCCGGGAGTTGATGAACCGTTGAAAGAGAAAACATGAGCGGACAACGAATCAGAATACGGTTGAGGGCTTTCGACCACCGGATGCTGGACCAATCGGCCAGCGAGATCGTGGAGACGACCAAGCGCACGGGCGCCCGCGTGGCGGGACCGATCCCGATGCCCACGCGCATCGAGCGCTACACGGTGAACCGCAGCGTCCACGCGGACAAGAAGTCCATGGAACAGTTCGAGATCCGCACCCACAAGCGGCTGCTGGACATCATCGACCCGACGGCGAAGACGGTGGACGAGCTGAAGAAGCTGAACCTGCCCGCCGGCGTGGACATCCAAATCAAGATCTAAGGGGAGGACGTCCATGCAAACATTGATTGGCAAGAAGATCGGCATGACGCGCGTCTACGACGACGCCGGCGTCCAGGTGCCCGTGACGGTGGTGCAGGTGGGCCCGTGCGTGGTGGTGCAGCGCAAGAGCGCGAAGCCCGACGGCTACGAGGCGGTCCAGCTCGGTTTCCAGGAGCAGAAGGAATCGCGCCTGACGAAGCCCCAGCAGGGCCATTTCAAGAAGGCGGGCGCGAAGCCCCAGAAGGTGCTGCGCGAAGTGCGCGTGGACGCGGCTGAAGAGGCCAAGGCCGGCGACGTGCTGACGGCGCAGATGTTCGACGGCGTGAAGTTCGTGGACGTGCTGGGGCATACGAAGGGCCGCGGCTTCCAGGGCGTCGTCAAGCGCTTCCGGTTCGCCGGCGGCCGAGCGAGCCACGGCGGCGGCTGGAACCGCAAGCCGGGTTCCATCGGCAACCGCGAGTGGCCGGCGCGCGTGTTCAAGAACAAGAAGTTGCCGGGCCACATGGGTTCGGTGGACATCACGACGCAGAATCTGCGGGTGGTCAAGGTGCTGGCCGACGACCACGCGTTGCTGCTGGAAGGCGCGG
>CAZECJ010000264.1:0-2696 GCA_964510645.1 uncultured Verrucomicrobiota bacterium
CGCGTCGGACGACGCCAAGATTGCGGGAACCTGCGTTCGGGGCACCGGATCGTGGAAATGGACGTTGTCCAGCCCGAGTTCCTCCGCCAGCGCCATCGCCTTGGATTTGCTTTGCCCGTAGCCGAACAGGTCGATGCGGATGTCCGGACGAGACCGCAGAAACGCGCCCGCCCGGACGATGGTCTCGACGGAGGTCACTTCGGTCAGCGATCCGGCGTAGACCGCCGCGAATTGCTTGCCCCAACCGAGTCGGTCCCGCATCTTCTCGCGGATTCCGGGCTCCAACCGGAAAAACGCCTCGTTGAAGCCGTTTGGCAACACGTCCAGCCGATCCGCGGGGACGCCTTTTTTCAGCAGTTCGATCTTGATGCCGGGCGTGAGGCTCGCCACGCGATCCGCGCCGAAGTACAACGACCGCGCCATCGCGTGCAGCGGCACGGCCTGCCACTTGGAAATGGCTTTCTTGACTACGAGCGCATCCGGCCACAGATCGCGGATTTCCAGCAGAAACGGTTTTCGCCAGCGCCGGGCCAGCCGCAACGCCGCCATCCCGCCGAACAAGGGCTGGATGGTGGCCATCACGACGTCGGGCGCGTCGCGCCCGCGGCCAAACCGGTAGGCCGACCAGGCAAACTGGCCATAGGTCTTGAGGCGATGGGCCAGGCTTGCGCGCAAATTGCGCGGCACCGGCAAACGATGCACTCGGACGCTTCCTCCCGCCGCCGTCGAAACAGACTCCTCGGGTTCGGTCTGCTCGTTGTAGGCGTTCAGGTCGCACGCCACCACGTCCACGATATGCCCCCGCTCGGCCAGCAGCCGAACCAGGTCGCGCGGCTGCGCGGGACCCGGGGCCTGCGGACCGGCGAAAAACTGGTGGAAATACAAAATGCGCATGGCGAAATTATATCATGAAAATCAGGGAAGACCGCGCGCGATAGGCGGACCCAGGATCCGGCTGAGGCCCAACGGCAGCCGTTTCCACATCGCAATGGCCAGCGAAAATTTCCGGTTTTCCTTGTTCAGGCCCGGCAGATCCGGGCGATCCAGCAGCTGGTAGGCCCACGGCAAAACGCGGGATTCCCCGCCCCAGTATTTCTTGAAATCGAGATGGCTGGACTCCGCCGTGCTTCGTCCCAGGTCGATGCGCCGGCAGCCCGCCTGGCAAGCCTCCTCGATCGCCCGCCAGTTCATCGCATGCACCGGCGCATGGCATAGTTCTTCCCGGAGGGAAGCGGACCAAACGAAATGGCAGGTATCTGGATCCTGGACCACCATTTTCGCCGCAAGGGTCTTCCCCTGCCGCAAGGCGCGATATACCCGGACGTGGTTTGGAAACGCGTCCAGCGCGGCTTCGAAAAAACGGGGCGCGAGAACCGGCGTGCCGAGGTCGCGGAGATTCCGGGAATAGATGGCGTAGAATTCCGGCAGGAATTCCGCGCCTTGCTGGACGGCGACGCCGTTTTTCTCCGCTTTCCGGATCTTGTTCCGCACGTTCGGATGCAGCCGGGCGAACACCGCGCTGGCGCCGCCGTCCGTCGGAATTTCGGTGACCACCTTGCGATCCGTCGTCGGCCACGCGGACTTCAGCGGATGCAGCTGGCGAAGCTCGATATGGTCGCAACCGGCGGCGCGCGCGATCTTCGCCGCCTCGTCCCCCAGCGCCCGTTCCGCCTCCAGGCGGTCGGCCACGATGCCGCCGTAGCTGACGAACGGGAGGCTGACGCCCATCGCGCCGAACAGCCGCGTGGAGACGATGAAGAGCGGATAGATCCCGACGACCCGGCCCTGGTCCAACGCCATCAAATAATGGCCGGCATGGCCCGTCGAGCGCTCGATGGCCCGCTTCCAGCCCGCGAGATGGAACACGGTCGCTTCCGGATGCCGGGACGCATATTCGTTCCAAGCCGCCTCCCGTTCAGGCGAGTAGACCTGCACGTTCACCCGACGCCCCTCACCTCGATGGATACGGAAGAATGCGCCGGCACGTCGACCAAGCGCATGCAGCGGCGGCCCCCGCCGAATTCGATCTCCAGCGGCAAGCCCGCCAGCGCGCGGTCGCCGACGTTCTGGATTTCCACGGCGTTCCCGGCGATCCGGATCTGGACCGTGCGCGTCCGCTCGCTCAAGACGTCGCGCCAGTAGCGCCCCATCCCGGTCAAGGTCGCCGGATAGACGTCGCCCTCGGCATCGGCCAAGACGTGCCGCAGCAGTTCGGCGGTCAGCGCATGGCAGGCGTTGGATTTGTACATCAGCAAATGGTGGTGCGCCAAAAACACGAGCGCCCGGCCGCGGCGGCGCGCAACGCCAAGCCAGAACTTCAGCATGGCGATCTGCGGCGCGTTCACGGGATCGCGCGGCAACATGCGCGTCAGTTCAACCAGGCGGACGCAGCCTTTGGGATGGTGTTCAACCGGAAAAGTGAGCAACTTCTGCCACTTCGTGGCGTCGGTTTCGTTGCCCACTTCGATGCCTGCCGCCTCGACGGCCCGCGCCGTGTCCGAGTCGAACATGTCGCTGGGCGGCGTGTAGGACGCCGTGCGCACGCCCAGCGTCTCTTCGATCGACCGCGTGCATGCGGCGATGTTGTCGCGCTGCTCCGCAAAGGAATCGCAGGGATAGTCCTTCAGCCAAGGATAGCGCCCTTGGCCCACGCGTGCATGCGACGTCCATCCGTTGCCGGGATCGGCCGCCGCGTG
>CAZECJ010000265.1:0-2689 GCA_964510645.1 uncultured Verrucomicrobiota bacterium
ACGTCGAAGGTGAAGGTCAGCGACTCGCCGGCCTCGATCGTGTTCGTGCCCGTCGGCGCATTCGTGTCCGACAAAATCCGGAAGGCATTGCCGACCACTTCATGGACGAAGCCCGTGGGCAAGACCACGTTGGCCAGTTCGCCCAGATCGTAGATCGCCGGATCGAACACGTCCTCGACCGCCACGTCGTACGCCGTCGCCGTGCCCGCGTTCGTCACGACCAACGTGATCGACAGCAGGTCGTCCGCCGACACGTCGTTCGTCGGCGTCAGCGACTTGAAGATGCTCAGCCGCGGTTCGATGGCCTGGACCACGATAGGCAACGAGTTGCTCGGTCCCAGCGGATTGTTGAAATAGGTCACGTCCGCCCGGTTCGTCAGCAGGGTCTGCGGCGCGAGCCCGGATACCGAGGCGGCATCCAGCACAAGGGCCTCTAGCCGCAACGCAAGCGTATTGTTCCCCGGAACGTTGTCCCCCGCCACCACGGTGTCGCCGAGGAACTCGATGGTGACCGTTCCGCCGTCCGCGCCGAGCGCCCCGGCGTTCGGGGTTACGGTCGGACCTGCCGGCAGCGTTCCGTTGAAGCTGGACGTGTCCACGGCCACGGATCCCACCACGAACGCCATGCCCGCCGGCACGAAATCGCGGAACGTCAGGTTCGAGACCGTGCCTTCGGGCAGCGTGATGTCGAGCTGGTAGGTCACCACTTCGCCGATCTGCACGTTCGTCGTGGTCGAATCCGGCGGCAAGTCCGTCTCGCTGGTGCCGAAGAAGGTCTTGGCGAAACTCCAGGGCAAGCCCGCGATCGTATCGCTGGCATTGGTCGCGTAGCTCCGCTGGACTTCGTAGACGTTCGTGGACCGCAGCGAGTCCCAGTTGAGGGTGGCCACGTTGGTGGCCGTCAGCAGCGGCGGCATGTTGGACGACATGGCCACCTTGAAGGAGAACTGCAGGAATTCGCCCACCTCGATGGTGTTGGTGCCCGTCGGGCTGTTGGTGTCGGACCGGATCGTCAGCGCATTGCCGGCCAAACCGAACACGAAGCCGGTCGGCGCGACGGTGTCGGTCACCGTCGCGGGATCGAAATAGACGGTATCGAGCAAGTCGGTGATTGCCACGTCGTACGCCGTCGCCAATCCCGAGTTGGTGACCGTCAACAGCACGTCCACCACGTCGCCCGCGTCCACGTTGGCCTGCACGATGTTCTTCGCCAGCGTCAGGCGCGGCTCGATGACGGTGGTAGTCACCACCGCCGACGTCACCGCGCCGCCCGGATTGCCGCTATATGTCAGCGTGGCCCGGTTGGTGTGCACCGTCTGGCCGCCCGTCAGCCCGCGATTGGTCGCGTTGTTCAGCACCAGGTAGTCCAACAGCATGTAGAACGTGTTGTTGGTCGTGTAGTTGTCCCCCGTCACCACCACGTTCGTGAATGTGAACGTCATCGTCTGGCCCATCGCCGAATAAGCTGGCGGCGCGTCGGTCGGACTTTCCACGAAGCTGCCGACGTTGCCGACGAAGCTGGTGGACGTGTCCAGCCGGGCCGATCCGAAGATGTACGCCAGACCGTTGGTGGAAATCCGGTCTACCACCGTCAGGTTGGTGATGGTCGATTCGGGCAAGGTCACCGCCAAGCGGTACGTGAGCACTTCGCCGATCTGCACGTTTGATCCCGTCGAATCCGGCGGGAGATTCGTTTCGCTCGTAGCATCCAGCGCCTTGGCCAAGGCCAGCCCCGGCACGTTGAACGTGACGGAGTTGTTGGCCGTGTCGTTGCGCTCGGCGATGCCCCCCGGCGGCGGCCCGTACAGCGTCGTGCTGTTGGTGACGTCCATCCGGTTCGTGTAGATCTGGTTCGGGCGCACCCCCTGCGCCAGCGCCACGGTGAATACGCCCGTCGCCCCGCTGTTCGGCACGAGCGCCGTGTCGGGAACGCTGTACATCCGGAAGATCCGTCCGCCGGAGGTCCCGATCAGTTCCGTCGCCCATCCGGGCGTCACCGCCCCGAAGGAGAACGTGGCAAAATCGTAGACGTTGCTCGACAGCGTGTCCGACACCATCACGTCGTAGGCGTTGGCCAGCGCGTTGACCTGGTTGGATGCGACCACCGTGAACGTCATGACGTCGCCCGCGTCGGCCGTCGCCGGACTGCGGATCTTCTGCGCCCGCACGTCGTGCTCGACGATGCGGTAGACCGGTCCGGTCGCGCCCAGCGTCGCGAAAGCATCCGTCGCGCTCACCACGTTGCTGCCCCGCGTCGCCCCCGCCCCGACGCCCGCATTGGACGCGTTGGTCAGCGCCACGAACTCCATCCGCAGCAGGAAGTAGTCGTTGGCGAGGTTGCCGTCCGCCGTGTTGGTGATGGCGGCGAACGTGAAGGTCACCGGCCGCCCGGAGCCATCCTGCAGCACCGAGGAGGCCGACGTCGGATCGGTGTCTCCGATCGACAGCCCCGCGCCCGAATTCGTCGGGAACTGCGGACCGCCCGCGGGGATCTCGAACTCGTAGCCGCGGCCCGGATAGGCCAGCGCCGCGTCCGGGTTCGTCCCCACCCAGTCGATGCCGGCCGGGATCGTGTCGGTCAACACCAGGTTGCTGACGACGCCCTGTGGCACGTCGATCCGGATCTGGTAGACAAACCGCTCGCCGATCGTCCAGTCGTTCGTCGTCCCGTCCAGCGTGTTCGTCTGCG
>CAZECJ010000266.1:0-2677 GCA_964510645.1 uncultured Verrucomicrobiota bacterium
ACGAACCACCAACAGAATCATTTTTTAATAAAGCTTTGAAGGCTTGTTCACTAGGTTTGGTAATTTCGGCGGCAATAACGTTATTTTGATAAACAGTTTCATACAAGTCAACTACACTTTGATAATTTTCTGAAGTATATAAAGTGACATGTTTTTTGGTTCTGATATAGATAATAAAACTGTCGGTGAAAGGAGCTTGACGACAGACAATATGAAAATGATAACGATTGGAAAGTTTATGGAGTTTCTCGATAAGTTTTATAAAATAATTCATACCAACAGCAGCACCAGAAATTGGAATGATTATATTTATAGGGGTATTTAATTGGGGATTGTATTGATCAATTCTTGATTGAATTTTGTCTGGTTCTAATTTTTGACTAAGCAGCGGACTAACCGGATAGTAAGAAATAATAAATTTTACTGGTTTAAGTTTGGCTGATTTTCCATATTTTTGAAGTTCATCGGAAACATATTGACTAGAAACAATAATTAAATCAGCCACATCAACGTACCAAATAGATTGAGGAGAATCGTCGGTTACTTGAACGACTAATTTTATTTCTGTCCTAAATTCTTTTTCTAGAAGTGGTTTTAGCATACCGATTTGATAAGCTAGACCAAAATGAGTGGAAACGATAATTATTTTTGAAGGAGAGGAATTAAGGGATTTAATTAATGAAATTAGCTCTAAATAAATATTTTCTGGATTCTTTTTTAGAGATTTACGGTAAAAATGGGTAAAAATTCGTTGTGGAGCACCTCTTTGAATCCATTCCATAATGTGACGTAACACAACATTAATACTAGTGAGACGATGAATATATTCAATACTAGGGTCGTTTGGAGAAAAAACCACGGAATCATAATCTGATGGGAGGCCATCACGAAGAGCATCGGTAACCCGAATATGGCCAAGACCGGTAGGAGCGTAAGTAAAAACAATTAAAGGTTTTGACATCTTATCAATAGTGTAACTAAAATAGAAAAATTTTTCATAAATTGGTTTGTAGGGTACAATTTTTTATGAATTTTAATCAAAAAGTTTATGAAATAGTAAAAGATATTCCAAAGGGAAAAGTAATGACCTATAAATCAGTGGCGGAGAAATTGGGGTCAAAAGCTTATAGGGCTGTAGGTAATGCTTTGAAAAATAATCCTGACCCAAAACAAATACCTTGTCATAGAGTAATTAAAAGTAATTTAGAAATTGGTGGATATTTTGGTCATATCGATGATTATCTATCAAAAGAAAAAGAAAACAAATTAAAAAGCGAGGGAGTAAAAATAGAGAATGGAAAAGTTAATAAAGTTTGCGTTATACTCTAACTCATGCAAAAAAGAATAAATTGGTGGTGGATTGGTGTGGGGATTTTGTGGGTAATATTAATAATCGTCGGATTGGCATATTTTAACTATAATAAAATGGTAGTCAAACCAAACAAATCTAAACCGTCGGCAGAAATTACACCAACTGCAACACCAACTCCAGATCCATTAGCAGCATACTCAATATTACTTTTAGGATATGGTGGAGGCACACATGATGGAGGTTTATTAACTGATTCGATTATGTTGGCTCAAATTGTTCCACGAGAGGAAGAAGTAAAATTAATTTCTATTCCTCGAGATTTATGGGTACCAATGCCGATTTCTGGAAATGAAATGACAAATAAAAAAATAAATGAGGCTTATGCGATTGGAGCAGATGATAAAAAATATCCTAATAAACAAGCAGAATTTACCGGAAAAGCTGGTGGTGGTGAAATGGCAAAATATGTAGTAGAACAAGTGACTGGCATAAAACCAAATTATTTTGCATCGATTGATTTTGATGGTTTTACAAAAATTATTGATAGTTTGGGAGGTGTTGATATCAAAGTACCACAGACTTTTGATGATCCGTTTTACCCAATTGAGGAACTTAAAAATGATACTTGTAGTAAATCAGAAGATGACATGAAAGCTTTGGAAGCAACGATGTCGGGAGACAAATTGGAGCAACAATTTACTTGTCGTTATGAAAATTTACATTTTGACAAAGGGATGCAATATATGGATGGGACAACGGCTTTGAAATATGCCAGATCGAGACATTCAATTATTGGTGGCGGTGATTTTAACCGAGCAGAACGACAAAAACTAGTGGTGACAGCCATACGAGATAAAATTATTAATATTGGTTTTATTCCTAAAATTATTCCGACAATTCAAACTTTGACTAGACACATAACTACTGATGTTGACTTTGCCAGAATGGGAGAATTGGTAACAAAAATTCCTGAAGTGGCAAACTATAAAGTCGTTTCAATTGCTTTAACTGATGCAAACGTACTAGTTAACGCCAAGGCAAATACCGGTCAGTTTATACTAAACCCAAAGTTAGGTGAAAATAACTTTGATGAAATTAAAGAATTTATAAAAAATAACGGAATATTGACACCAACTCCAGCCGCGACAGCAAGTCCGACAATTAAACCATAAATCTGATACAATACTTGGTCTTTAAATTAGAAAAAATTAAACAAAAAATAATGAAAAATTTTGGAAACGATCGTGGATTTAAAAATTTTAGCAACAGAAGTTTTGGCGGTGGAAACCGAGGTCGAAGCTTTGGTGTCGGTAACAGAGGCGGATTTGACAGAAATCGAGAAGATCGTCAGATGTTTTCGGCTAT
>CAZECJ010000267.1:0-2670 GCA_964510645.1 uncultured Verrucomicrobiota bacterium
TCTCCTTGGCGGGCGGCCTTCGCAGTAACTCTGGGACACCCCGGTCCCGCCCCCCCGACCGGTTCATCCGCCGCCTAGGATAACCGATTGCGCGGGAAAGCAAAGATGATCGTGATCATTTGATATTGCGCTGTGCTAATCTCCCCAAACGGTCCTTGGACCGTTGACAACTCGCAAGCACGCAAGGAGGCAGAAGATGGCGGACGCCGCGAACATGGATGCGGTCTTTCAGGACCCGAAGTATCGTGCACGACGATTCCAGAACTGGATGCTCGTCGGGTTGATGTACTCGTTCTTCTACATGACGCGATACAACTTCTCGGCAGTGGCACCCTCCCTGCAGGAGATCTTCGGCTGGACCAAGTCCGACCTGGGGATTTTCGAGACGCTGCTGCCCCTGGTCTACGGGCTTTCCGTGGTCATCAACGCGCCTCTGGCCGACCGTTTCGGGGGGCGCAAGGCGTTTTTGTTCGGGGCCGTGGGCGTCATCATCATGAACCTGTTGTTTGGTGCGTTCGCCCTGTTGGTTCAGTCGCCGGCCATGTGGGCCGCGGACGGTTCCAAGGTGATGGCAGCGGCACCGGTGTTTTCCATCGGTGGCAGTCCTACGGACATGGCCTGGATCATGGCCATCATCTGGGCCATCAACGGGTATTTCCAGTCGTTCGGGGCCCTGTCGATCGTGAAGATCAACGCACAGTGGTTCCATCTGCGCGAGCGGGGAACGTTCGGGGCAATCTTTGGCGTGCTGATCCGGTTCGGGCTGATTCTGTCCTTCTCGGGTGCGCCGCTGATCGTGGCCTATCTGCCCTGGCAGTGGGCCTTCTGGATTCCGGCCGGGTTCGTGTTCATCCTGTTCCTGTGCAACCTCTTCTTCGTGGTGGACACCCCCGAAGAGGCCGGCTACGGAAACCTGGACACCGGCGATGCCACCGTGGGCAAGGAAGGCGAGGTGGTGCGCGTTCGTGACGTGGTCAAGAAGATTGCCACCAGCCCCACGATGTGGCTGATTGCCGTGGCGTCCATGATGATCGGGCTCGTGCGCCGCAGCGTGGTCGATGCCTGGTGGCCGGTGTACTTCAACGAGGTGCACGGGGTGGCCAAGACGGACCTTTGGCCGCAGCTCGCGGCCTGGGGAATTGCCATTCTGGGGATCATCGGTGGTTTTGCCTTCGGGATTTCGTCGGACCGCATCTACAAGGGACGGCGGGCCCCGGTGGTGGTGTTCGGCTTCGTGGGCATGGCCGCGGCCCTTCTGCTGTTCTATTTGTCCGATGCCATGGGCTTCGGCCCGGTCGGGGCCGTGGTCAGCCTGGTGATCTTGTCGTTCTTCGTGAACGGCGCGCACGGGATGATCGGTGGCGCTGCATCGATGGACTTTGGGGGCAAGAAGGGCGCTGCGACCGCGGCGGGTCTGTTCGACGGGATGCAGTATCTGGCTGCGGCCGTGACCGGAACCGCGGTGGGCGCGATCACCGAAAACTATGGCTGGCAGGTCTGGAAGCTGTGGCCGCTGCCGTTTGCGGTGATTGGTGCGCTGGTGATGGCACGCCTGTGGAACGTCATGCCCCGTGGGCGGGGCGGTCACTGATCCGCGATTCTTCTGCCCGCATCTTTTCGGCTATTCGCCGATGATTTTGACCAGCACCCGCTTGGTGCGGCGCCCATCGAATTCGCCGTAGAAGATCTGTTCCCACGGTCCGAAGTCGAGTCGACCGTTGGTGATGGCCACCACGACCTCGCGACCCATGATGCTGCGCTTGAGGTGGGCGTCGGCGTTGTCTTCGCCGGTACGGTTGTGGTTCCAGCGCGACAGGGGCTCGTGCGGGGCTAGACCCTCGAGCCAGGCATCGAAGTCCGCGTGCAGTCCGGGTTCGTCGTCATTGATGAAGACCGACGCGGTGATGTGCATGGCGTTGACCAGGCACAGGCCTTCGTTCACGCCGCTTTCCGCGACCAGGGCCGCAATGGTGTCAGTGATGTTGAGGTAGGCGCGACGGGTGTGGGTCGAAAACTCGAGACGCCGGGTGAGATGTTTCATGGTGGCCTCCTGCGCTACAGGACAGGCGCGGTCTGATGACCGCGCCCTACAGTGCAAAGCAGCGCGGTCAGGTGACCGTGCCCTACAGTGCAAAGCAGCGTGGTCAGGTGACCGTGCCCCACAGGCGTGAACCGCGGCGAAGAACTGTAGGGCGGGGCCATCAGGCCCCGCCGTTTCAGGGCCTGCGGTGCCAAGGGGCCCACGGTGCCAGGCAGCGCGGTCTGGTGACCGTGCCCTACAAGAACCGGCGACGACGGCACATGCACAGAGGCAGCAGCAGCAGGAAGGCCCACGGTGCTGCCGCGGTTCCGGCGCTGCATCCTCCGCCGCCGCTCTTGTCCTCACCGTCCGGCCCCACGGCGGTGTCCGTGCCCGGGAGATCCGGGAGGATCACCGGAACATCCCCGATCGTCTCGGAAGCCGTGACGTCTTCGGGTTCGAGCACATCGGACGCGATTTCCACGACCTCCACCACATCCACGGTGTCGGGCATCGGCTCCGGACCATCCGCTTCGGGCCCCGGGTCCGGTGGCACCCAGTTCGGGTCCTCGGCAAAAGCCACGCTCAGGTGATAGGGCCCCTCGTACGATACGCCCTCGACGTCCACGTACGTGTCGGCCACGATGTAG
>CAZECJ010000268.1:0-2584 GCA_964510645.1 uncultured Verrucomicrobiota bacterium
TGGTGGCCATCGACGTGAACACGGGCCGGCACAAGGGCGGCAAGACGCAGGAGGAAAGCATCCTGCAGGTCAACGTCGAGGCGGCGCAGGAAGTCGCGCGCCAGCTGCGCCTGCGCAACATCGGCGGGCTGGTCGTGATCGACTTCATCGACATGAAGTCGCGCAAGAACCAGACGACGGTGCACAAGACCCTCAAGGAGGCGCTGCAGAGCGACAAGGCGCGGACGAACGTGCTGCCGGTGTCGCAGCTGGGCCTGATCGAGATGACGCGCCAGCGCATGGAGGAAAGCCTGCGCGCGGCGAACTACGCCGATTGCCCGTATTGCCACGGGCGCGGCAAGGTGCTCTCGAACCTGTCGATGAGCGTGCGCATCCAGCGGCGCATCCTCGAGGTGATGAAGAAGAACCAGCACCGCGGCGACGTGCCCCTGCGCATCGCGGTCAACCCCATGATCATGGAGCGTCTGCGCAAGGAAGACGAACAGGTGCTGATCAACCTCGAGAAGCGCTGCGCGACGCACCTGACGTTCGTGAGCGACGTGAACCTGCACATCGAGGACTTCCGCATCACCCACGGGCAGACCGGAGAGGTCTTCTACGAGGACAAGGAGCAGTAAGAGCGGGAGTCAATATCCAATAACCAATGACCAATATCCAATTTCCAAATGACGGATGTCGGGCGTTCGCCCGCCGGCTGTTCACTTGATCGGTTGGATATTGGGTGTTGGATATTGGATATTGAGATCTAGCAGATCCGCGGCAGCTGCTCGCCGGAGGGCGGCGCGAGGCGGCGGACGGTGCCCAGCGCGGTGCGGGCGGAGACGCCGCGGCCTTCGGCGACGGCGCCGATGGCGACGGCCTGCGCGGTGGCCGGATGGCGCCGCAGGACGGCCAGAGATGCCTCGACGTCGCCGGGGGCGACGAACAGGGCGGCGCAGCCTTCGTTGGCGACGAAGAGGGGATCGAAGCCCAGCAGCTCGCAGGCGCCGCGCACGGGCTTGGCGACGGGAAGCGCGGCTTCATCGATCTGGAAGGCCAATTTCGCCGCCGCGGCCAGCTCGCACAGCGCGCCGCCGAGGCCGCCGCGCGTGAGGTCGCGCGCGCAATGGGGAACGGGCCCGTTCGCGAACAACTCCAGAAACGGCGCATGCAGCGAGGCGCAATCGCTCGCGACGGGCGGATCGAAGGCCAGTCCGTGGCGCTGCGCCATCACGGCGATGCCGTGGCGGGCGATATCGCCAGTCAACAAGATGACGTCGCCGGCGCGGATGCGTTCGGGGGCGAGGGGTTCGGGAACGGCGATTTCGCCGACGCCGCTGGTGTTGATATAGAGCCCGTCGCCGCTGGCGCGGCCGATCACCTTGGTGTCGCCCGCGATGATGGAAACGCCGGCGATTTGGGCTGCGGCGCGCATGGAGTCGACGACGCGTTTCAGGACGTCGAGGGACAGGCCTTCTTCGAGAATGAAGCCGGCGGTGAGCGCCACGGGTTTGGCGCCGGCCATGAGCAGGTCGTTGACGGTGCCGTTGACGGCGAGGGAACCAATGTCGCCGCCGGGGAAAAAGAGCGGCTGGACGACGTAGGAATCGGTGGTGAAGGCCGCGCGGCGCCCGCCGAGGGCGAATAGCGTCGCGTCGTGGGGCGAGGCAGCGTGCGCGCCGAACGCGGGGAGGAAGAGATCGTGGATGAGCGACGCCGTCAGCGTGCCTCCGCCGCCGTGGGCGAGGGTGATGGTGTCGTAGCGCGGCGTCGGCAGGGGGCAGTTCATTTCGATGAAGAATGTAGAATGAAGAAGGAAGAAAGGAAGACAAATCGGGCCGAGAGGCCCGCAACCTGAACCGAGGCAACGGGTCCGGGAGCGGAGCTTCATCCCGTCTTCGCCATTTTGCGCTTGTATCTCCATGCGGGATCGGTGGATGCTTCATGAAAGCGACAAAGCCGGCTTCCAGAATGGTTGTGGGGTCGGCGAACGGCATGTTCGATTGGGCCAGGAGGCGGCGATGAGTGGGTTTTCATCTTCCATGACGGGTGGCATGCGGCAATCAACGGGCGGCTGTTTCCGGTGCGGGGGAATGCTGCCGATGGTTCTGGCGTTTTGGGTTTTGTGCGGCGGATCCGCGTGGGCTCAGATGTCTGAATCGTTCGAGTACGGCGTGCCGCCGCCGGGCTGGATCAAGACCAATCTGCAGGGCGGCAGCGGCTGGTACCAGCTGCCCATCGGCGTCATGCCGCTGCCGGGGTGGGGCAACGGCACCAGCTCGGTGCCGGCGACGGCGAACGCGGGAACGCACAATGCCTATTGTACCTGGTCCACGGGCGGCAGCGCGAGCGATGGTTACCACAGCGACCAGTGGCTGATTTCCCCGCGGCTGACGGGTTTGACGGCGACGTCCACGGTGAGCTATTGGCTGCGGTTCAATTTCACCAACTACCCGGACGAAGTCCGTTTCCGCGTGTCCACCAACGGGCCGGCGCCGGCCAACTTCACCCTCGTGGCGCTGACCAACATCTTCGCGAAAGCGTCGTATCCCAACCAGTTCCCCCCGTGGAGCAACCACGTGGTGAACGTCGGCGCGCTGGGCAT
>CAZECJ010000269.1:0-2584 GCA_964510645.1 uncultured Verrucomicrobiota bacterium
TCTAAAGCTTACAACAAGTGTGCGCTTGCATGATGCTCATGCAGGGCACACACAAAGGCTATATGCAATAAGGGTTTCAGAGGTAATTTGAGCATTCTGCCCCGCATAAAATTTCGTGTCGGTTGACAGGAAAGTATCCCGCAATCCCTTACTGCACATAGCCTCGACCGTTACCGAACATTAAAGAAAAACCCGGCACAAATAAAATCATCATGAAAAAACTACTACTCTTATTGTCTTTTTTATTGTTAAGTGTTTTTGGGTATGCGCAGATTACTTTTGAGAGGACTTATGGTGGAAACAAAATTGATAATGGAGGTTCTGTTTTACAAACCATTGATAGTGGTTATATCATAGCAGGATATACAGAAAGTTTTGGAGCCGGATTAAAAGATGCTCAATTAATACGGACAAATAAATATGGTGATACAATTTGGACACATACATATGGAGGGGTGTATAATGATTATGCGGCATCGGTTTTACAAACCAATGATAATGGATTTATTGTAATTGGAGGCACTTATAATTACGAACAACAGTTTACATTTTTGATAAAAACTGATGCAAATGGCGATACATTATGGACTAGAGTCAATCATTGGGGGTATTACGTTTATGGATGTTCAATTATTAAAACAAATGACAATGGTTTTCTATACACTGGAGGTCAACGTGACAGTATAATGTCACCAATTCATACAATTTTAGTTAAGACAGATGAAAACGGTGATACCTTATGGACAAAAGAATATTCCGGACCTAAAAATCAAAGTTCGGGCACATCAGTTATTCACACATTCGATAATGGATATTTTATTACAGGAAGAGCATCTTTTAATAATGCGGATATTTTTCTGATCAAAACAGATGATAACGGCGATGCATTGTGGACCAAAGTCTATGGTGGAAATGAATTACAGGAAGGATATTCTGTAATTCAAGCTAATGACAGCGGTTATATCATATGCGGAAGAACTGAGATTTGGGGTGGATACAATGTTTTATTAATGAAAATTGATAAAAATGGTGATTCAATTTGGTCGCGAACTTATTCTAATAATAATGAAAGTAGTGAAGGAAGATCAGTAGTTAAAACCAATGATGATAATTATATTATTGTAGGCACTTCTGGAGGTTACTTATCATTGAATCTGGATATTTTTTTAATTAAGACGGATGTAAATGGAAATACAATATGGACCAGAACTCATGGTGACGATTATGCTGACGTTGGACAATTTGGTGCTGCAACCTTTGATGGCGGACTAATTATTACAGGAACTCATGGAGGTACTGTTCTTGATTCCATGGATGTCTATTTAATAAAAACCGATGCTAATGGTCAAGTCGCAGGAATTGACCATTATTCATCATCAATGAATAATCGAATTACAGTATACCCCAACCCTTCTACAGGTAAAGTCAACATTCAAATTCCCCCACAATTCGGACAAACAAAAACACTTGAATTGTTTGATTGTGTTGGACAAAAACAATTTGAAAAGACAAATGATTTTACTGATATAGACATCAGTTCTCTGACCAGCGGTTTATACTTTATTGTTGTGACAAATACAGACAACGAAAGACAAACATTAAAAATAATAAAGAATTAACGTTCGGTAACAGGGGCTTTGCATCAGGCGGGTGCGGGCAAAATTTGAAAGGAATGGAAATTAATTAATTTTATGGACGGGTTGACACGGCAGGCCTGTTAAAAACCCGCCCGCTGCAAAGCCCCGGAACGTTATCGGTAACTTTATGAGGACAATACTAATCATATTTCTATTCGCAGGACTTTGTCAAAGTTCGTGGGGTTCTTGTTCTGATGAAAACAGAACTTTGACAGAAAGACTTTTTCAAGGAAAAGCAGGAACAATTTTTACTTGTAAAGTTTTGACGTTTTCAACTCCAACTTATCCTGACAATATTATCGTATCAAATTCTGACAATAGTATTGATGGGACAGCAACTGTGGAAATAATAACAGTTTATTTTGGCAATGTTGATACTAACATTGTAACACTTCGTGCTGGTTCATACATGAAAGTTGGTATGACCTATCTCATTTATACAGGAGGGAGCGGACGAGTTTTTAGTTTTGGCGGTAATTGTGATAGATTGTCAAAACAAGTTAATGACATTCCTGCAACGACAAATGAGTTATCAATCTTAAAACAGTTTTCTGACATTTTCAAAAACAAAATTTCTGGACAATTCACATTTAAAAATTATAAAAACATTGTTATAGCCGAGGGACAATTTGCAAAAGGTAAACCGATTAAAGTATGGAAACACTATTTCGACAATGGAAAAATCAAGGCAGAATACAATTTGAAGACAAATACAACGTCTCAATATTATGAAAACGGTTTTATAAAAAATAGAAGCACAACAAATAAAAACGTAGGATTCTATGAACAATTTTCCGAGAAAATAAACGGCCAACTAACATTCACAGACAAAGAAGTAAAGAAAGACACGCTAATAGAAATGACCGTTACTGAATACTATGACAATGGCAGTATTAAAAATATATCAAGTCAATTAAATATTATTTACAAAGGAGGTAGCGTTTCTT
>CAZECJ010000270.1:0-2543 GCA_964510645.1 uncultured Verrucomicrobiota bacterium
TACAATTTGCCCGAGAAGTCGCCGCCGGTCGCGCACGGCGCGATCGCCAAGAACCACGGCGTGTTCCAGATGGCGCGGGCGCCCTATATCGCGTATCTGGACGACGACGACGAATACCATCCGGATTTCCTACGCGTCATGATGGGGGAAGTCGAGCGGCATCCGGAGCAACCCGTGTTCTATTGCCGTTGCCAATACCGCGACAAGGCGACGGGCCGGCGCATCTTCGGAAATCCGTTCCAGCCGTGGCTGCACCGCTGGAGCCGCGAAAAGCTGTTGCGCTACAACTTCATCAACACGGCCAACGTGGTCCACAAGAAATCCCTGATTGATGAGGTGGGGGGGTGGGATGCAACCGACTACTTCGACGACTACGACCTGTGGAAGCGGATGAGCGCGAAGTGCAACTTCCGCTATGTCAACCGGGCGCTGGTGATCAGCCACGTGGGCGATTGTCCGCCGTTTTTCACGCGCTTGGCCAGGAAGGGCTGGAAGATCCTCCGCCACGGCCGGCGGCTGGAAGACCAAGGATAATTCAGCGGGCAACTCCCTGCCGGAGAAGTTTGACCAATGCCTTGGCCAAAGGGTGGTTGGGCACGGCGAATTGCAGGCGATTCCGGGATCGGGTCACGAAACCGCTGTCCAGCAGGGTGGCCAGATGGGCGTGGAAGGGATGATCGGGAATGCGGACGGAGGATTGCAGATCCGATGTGGCAAGGCTCCCCTCAAGGAGAGATCGGACGATTCGGATGCGCCGTTCGTGCGACAAGCCGGCGGCAATGACCGCCATGTCCCCGTCTCTTTCCGGAGGAAAAACGGCGCAAGCGGCCTGAATGGCTTTCAGAAGCGGGGCGGCGGAAGCCACCTGCGGGTCGGCGACCGGTCGATAGATCAGATGGACACCATGCCGTTCTGCCTGCAATAAACCGCGCGATTGAATCCGCCGCAGTTCCTGGCTGGCGGCGGACGGTTTGATGCCAACCCGTTTTCCAAGCGCGGAAACGCATTCCCCCGGACAGGCAACGAGCAGTCTCAGCAAGCGAAGGCGCGTTCGCCCCGTCAGCATTTTGCAGGTGCGCCAAAGCGTGGGGTTCAAGGGTTGCATGAGAAGCGTTTCATTCACGGGTAACATCTCTATCACCTTGCCTCGATCATAACAACCGCTGACTTCACTTGTTGTAAATAATGAATCCGCGAAATATGGAGCGGCAGATGGAGAGAAGTTGTTCCGGCAGTTGATTTTTAGCCGGATGGGCGTATCTTTCTCCGACTGGAAAGAAGGATTTATGGCTTGGGAATACAGCGAAAAAACGAAGCGGATCTTCATGGATGCGGTGCAGGGCAAGCCCGGCACGCATCTGGGCGAGATTGAAAACGCCGACGGCGTAGGCCAGCACGGCTCGATCGTGTGCGGCGACGCGCTGAAGTTCACGTTCCGCGTGCAGAAAAACGCGGATCCGTTGAAGGACGTCATCGTCGAGGCCAAGTACCTGACGTTCGGATGCACCTCGGCCATCGCGGCTTCGGAAGCGCTGTGCGCGCTGATCGAAGGCCACGGGTTGACGCCCATCCAGGCGCTGAAGATCCAGAACAAGGACATCGTGGATTTCCTCGAAGGCCTGCCGCAGCAGAAGATCCATTGTTCTGTGATGGGCGCCGAGGCGCTCGAGGCGGCGGTGGCCGATTGGGCCAAGAAGCGCGGCGTGGATCTGGCCGCGCAGGGCGTCAAGCTGACCGGCGAAACGGCCGAAGACGACGGCCGCGTGGTCTGCAAGTGCTTCGGCATCACCGAGCCCTATCTGCGGCGCAAGATCAAGGAACTGAACCTGCGGACGATCGACGACATCGTGTCGGCGCTGAAGGCCGGCGGCATGTGCGGCGCCTGCCGCTATGCGCCGGGCGGCCTGCAGGACATCCTGAACGAAACCTGGGGCACCGGCGAGCCGGCGCCAACGACCGTCGCCGCGGAACCCGTCGCGGAAGCCGGGCCGTCGCCGTTCCTGCTCTACCGCAAGATCGAAAAGGTCATCGACGAAACCGTCCGCCCGGTGCTGAAGGGCGATGGCGGCGACATCGAGCTGGTGGACATCAAGGAGTGGAAGGTCTATTGCGCGCTGCGCGGCATGTGCGCGGGCTGCATGGGTGCCTCGCGCACGCTGCAACTCATCGTCGAGCGGACGCTCAAGGATCAGGTAGACGAGCGGATCCAGGTGATCCCCGTTTGACCGGAAGGCCGCCATGAGCGATACCCCGTTGATTTTCGCCGACAACAACGCGACGACCCCGGTGGCGCCGGAAGTAGTCGCCGCGATGCAGCCCTTTTTCGGGCCGGAATTCTTCAACCCGAGTTCCATGTACGAGCCCGCGCTGAAGGTGGCCGGCGCGCTGAAGGCCGCGCGGAAGACGGTGGCGGCGTTTCTCGGCGGCGTGGAACCGTCGGAAGTGCTTTTTACTTCCTGCGCGACGGAAAGCAACAACGCGGCGATTTTCGGCGTGGCGGCGGCGAATCCGAAGCGCAAGCACGTCGTGACGAGCGCGGTGGA
>CAZECJ010000271.1:0-2460 GCA_964510645.1 uncultured Verrucomicrobiota bacterium
GAATGCAACGCCGGCGACGACTGCGGCATGCCCTCGCTGCAATTCACCAAGGAAACCTATCGGCCCATCCGGCGCCTGAACAAGTATTGTCTGGCCCGGCCGCGGCCCGCCCCCCTCGCCCCCGCGGCCCTCGCGGCCCTCGCGACGGTTTCGGCCACGTGCCGATGAAAATCACCCGCGGCACGGCCACGCCCGATTCCCTGAAGCAACTCGCCCACCTTGAAACCGTTTGCTTCCGGCATCCGGGCGAGCGCTTCAACCTGCGCCAGATCCGGAGCTTGCTGAACAATCCCCGGGCCTGCGTCCGCGTGGCCCAAGAAGGCGACCGGCTCGTTGGCTGGGCCGTGGGCCTGCTCCGCCGCCATGGACCGCACCGGTGTTCCGGACGCTTCTACGCCTTGTCGGTTCATCCGGATTTCCGCGGGCGCGGTCTGGGCGCGAAGCTCGCGCAAGACGTTCTCGGCCAGCTCCGGCGGCGCGGCGCGCAAACTTTCAGCCTGGAAGTCCGCACCCCGAATCCCGCCGCGCAAGGGCTCTATCAGCGACTCGGATTCCATCCCAGCGGCCCCCTGCCCGACTACTACGGAACGGGTCTCCACGGTCTCCGCATGCGGAAATAGCCCCTTCCGATGGATTTCAGAATGGTGTGACCGTTTTCCATCCCCAGACGGGGTCGTCGGGGGCTCCAAAGGCATGGATTCCGTGGCTGTTTGGAGCCGGCACGACCGCGTGCCGGGTTTGCTCAGCGGCTACAGGATAAGCAAATTTGATCAACTCCGCCGTCCGAGGGCCATTCCAGTCGTCATGCGCGGCCAACATCGGACCTGAGGACGGGCAGGTTGTAGGCCCGCCCTCCTGGCGGGCGCGCATCCCGCCGGACGCAGAGGTCCGGCCTACAACGCGGAGCTGCTGCAAAATACAGAACCGCGCTGGTCGTCCACCCCACCCAGGGCAAGGCTCAATGCATGCGGCCGGTGGCGCGGGTCACGTAGGCGAGCCGGTCGCGGATGGCGTCGGTGAGCTGGTCCCACGCGAAGCGCCACTGCCAGTTGCCGCCGGCGACGCCGGGGGTGTTCATGCGGGCCTCGGAGCCCAGGCCGAGCACGTCCTGCAGCGGGGCGACGAACGTGTTGGCGTTCGAGCGCGAGCCCAGATGGATCAAATCCCAGTGGATTTCATGGCCATCGGTGTGGAGATAGTCGAGGACCATCTTGTTTTCGGCGTCGATCTGCGCCTGGGTGCGGGTGCTGCCCTCGCCGGCTTGGCTGTGGAACCAGCCCACGGTCGTGTCGTTGTCGTGGGTGCCGGTATAGACGCAGCAATGGGCGGGATAGCTCTCGGGCCGGAACTCGGCGGCGCGGTCGTCGTTGCCGAACGCGAACTGGAGGATGCGCATGCCGGGGAAGTCGAACCGGTCGCGCAAGGCTTCGACGGGGGGCGTGATGACGCCGAGATCCTCGGCGATGATGGGCAAGGCGCCCATCCGCTGGAGCAGGACTTCGAACAGGTGCTGGTCGGGGCCTTTGATCCATTTGCCGTTCAGGGCGGTGGTGTCGGCGCCGGGCACTTCCCAATAGGCTTCGAAGCCGCGGAAGTGGTCGATGCGGACGACGTCCACCAGCTCGAAGATGCGGTGCAGGCGGGCCATCCACCAATCGTAGTTCTGGGCTTTGTGCGCGGCCCAGTTGTAGAGCGGATTGCCCCAGAGCTGGCCGGTCGCGCTGAAGTAGTCCGGAGGCACGCCGGCCACCACGCTGGGCTGGCCATCGGGCCGGAGGAAGAAGAGGCCTTGGTTGGCCCAGACGTCGGCGCTGTCGTGCGCGACGAAAATCGGGATATCACCGATGAATTGGATACCGCGGGCCGCGCAATAGGCGCGCAGGCGCTTCCATTGGCGTTCGAACAGGTACTGGACGATCTTCACGGCGCGGATTTCGGCCGCGAATTTTTCGCGCGCGACCTGGAGCGCGGCGGGTTCGCGGCGGATCAGGTCCGCTTCCCACTGCGTCCACGGCACGCCGCCGTGGGCGTCCTTCAAGGCGGAAAAGAGCGCGTAGTCGTCGAGCCAAGCCGCGCTGCGCGCGCAGAAGTCCGCGAATTCCCGCTGCATGTCCGGCGCGGCCCGTTCGGAGAACGAGGCGCAGACCTTCTTCAGCACGGCGAAGCGCGCCACGATGACGGGACCGAAATCCACTTTGTCCGCCGGGAACGACGGGAAGTTCTTGAGCTGCGAGCGCGACAACAGCTTATCCTTGATCAACAGGTCGAAGCTGATCCACAGCGGATTGCCCGCGAAGGTCGAAGGCGACTGGTACGGGCTGTCGCCGTAGCTGGTGGGCCCCAGCGGCAGGATCTGCCACAGATGCTGGCCGGTGGCCTGCAGGAAGTCGGCGAAGCGATCGGCCTCGGGGCCGATTTCGCCGATTCCATAAGGACCGGGCAACGACGTGGGATGCAGCA
>CAZECJ010000272.1:0-2443 GCA_964510645.1 uncultured Verrucomicrobiota bacterium
AGGACGTTGACTTCGCCGTCGCCGCGGCCGATCTCGTGGATCTCGTTGGCGACGAGCAGGGGGGCTTCGTCGGCCACGGATTCGCGGGCAAGCTCGCCGCGCCGTTTGTGGACGAGGTCGCAGCGGAGCGTGCCGCGGTCGAGGCGGCGCGCGACCTGGTCGGAGAAGCCGGCCAGCACGCACTTGGCGATTTCCTCGTCCTCGGGCGGCGCGGATTCGATCGGCAGCTGCTGCGATTCGGCGATGCGCAGGAAATGGTCCCAGAGCGGCCCGACCTGGCGCGCGGAACCGGCATGGATGCCGAGGCGGCGGCAGCGGTCGATGTCGAAACGGTTCTGGCGCGCGTAGGTCCACGCGCGCATGAGCACGAACAGGTCCGAGCCGCCGCCATCGCCCAGCACGTCGCGGCGCTGGTCGGCCGCCGCTTTGCCCGCGTTGCGCACGAGGAGCGGGCGGCCTTGCGCGATGGCCGCGATGAGCGCAACGGGCTTGACCGCGCCGCGTTCGCCGGCGGCGAGCAGCATGCGGGCGTAGCGCGGATGGACGGGGAACGACAGCATGCGCCGGCCCATCGGCGTCGGCGCGCCGGAGGCGTCGAGCGCGCCGAGATCGCGCAAAAGGGTCAGCGCGCGCTCGAGCGCCTTGGGTTCGGGCGGCTCCAGCCACGGATAGGCCTCGACGTCGCGCACGCCTAGCGCCTTGAGGGTCAGGAGAATTTCCGACGGATCGACGCGCTTGATCTCCGGCAAATCGTGGCCGGCGCGGCCGGCATGTTCGTTGGCCGTCCAGAGGCGGATGGCGCGGCCGGGCGCGGTGCGGCCAGCGCGCCCCGCGCGTTGGTCGGCGGAGGCGCGCGAGATGTTTTCGATCAGCAGCGTATTGATGCCGCGCCAGGGATCGAAGCGCGCGACGCGCGCGAGGCCGGCGTCGATCACGAGCCGGATGCCGTCGATGGTCAACGACGTCTCGGCGACGTTGGTGGCCACGACGATTTTCTTGCGGTCGTAGCGGGCAACGGCGGCATCCTGATCGTTGGGCGGGAGCTCGCCGTGCAGGGGCAGCAGGAGCGCGCCTTTGGCGGCATCGGTCTGTCGCAGGGCGTCGATCGTGCGCTGGATCTCGTAGGCGCCGGGCATGAAGATGAGCGCGTCGCCGGGGTTGTGGCCTTCGCGCGCGGCGCGCTCGTAGGCCTCCGCGGCGGCGTCCCACGGCGTGTCGCGGTCGGGATGCAGCGGTTTGGCGAGATGTTCGATCTCGACGGGAAAGGCGCGGCCTTCGGAATGGACGAGTTCGCACGGCTCCAGATAGGGCTGCAGCAGGCGCGTGTCGAGCGTGGCCGACATCACGACGAGCAAGAGGTCCGGCCGCGTCGTTTTTTGGAGTTGGAGCGCCTGCGCGAGGGTGACGTCGCCATAGACGTGCCGCTCGTGGAATTCGTCGAACAAAATCGCGGAAACGCCGGGCAGGTCGGGCTGCGAGAGCATCTGGCGCAGGAGGATGCCCTCGGTCTCGAAATGGATGCGCGTGGCGGGACCGCAGACGGACTCGAAGCGGATCTGGTAGCCGACTTCGCCGCCGAGCGGCACGCCGCGCTCTTCGGCGACGCGCTTGGCCAGCAGGCGCGTGGCGAGGCGCCGGGGCTGGAGGATGACGGCCTTGCCGTCGCCTAGCGCGCCCAGGTCCAGCAGCATCTGCGGCACCTGCGTGGATTTGCCCGAGCCGGTGGGCGCGGTCAGGATGATCCGCCGCGAGCGCTTCAGCGCGATGGCGAGATCGTTCCGGATGGCGTGGATGGGCAACATGGAAGAGGGCAGGATAGGGCATCCGTCCGCCGCTGCAAAGCTTGGAAACCGGTTGTCCTCCTGCGGGGAATCGCGGCTCGACCGCCGGACCGGATTTTTCCACAAAGGCGTAAATTCATGGCTGATGTATTCATGTAATGCATACTTAGACAAACGGCGACGGTAGGCACAGACAGAGAACTTGTTGTTTATAATTGAGAAGTAATGGGGCCAATATTCACAGTGCATCGCCCTTGTTTTTGCATAAAGTGCAATAAACCGCTCGCCATTTTCTCGTTCTTCTGGGAAAGTTCGGGCAGTTCCGAAACGAACCATGTTCGGACTTGTTCTTTAAGAAATCAAATTTACTGCGTTTTACGCAGTCATCGTTTCGCCTGAAAACCGCGAATTTTTATCATGGAACGAGATATGCGGAGACGCGCCCGACCCTGGGCGCGGCTCCCTGTCTTGTGTTCCATGAAAGGGGCTTCGCGGTCCCTCAGGTGAGACATGGGCTTGGAGTTCGCGCCTCTTTTCTGGCGCGGCAACGGGCCAATGCACACCCCAGGAGCATGCCCATGAGAGAATCAAGGATGATTCAGAAGTACGCCATCGGGATAGCCGTTGCCGTCGCTGCCGCCGTTGCCCTTTGTTACGTGGCC
>CAZECJ010000273.1:0-2436 GCA_964510645.1 uncultured Verrucomicrobiota bacterium
TCCGCCGCGCCGGCCCCTCTCGCGCCGCCGGAGGCTCCCGCCGCCGCCGGGGCCGGAAAATTACTAAATTACGGGACTGACCCCTTAGCGGCACGTGGTTCATCGGGCGCTTGCAGACGGAGCGCGACAAGATGCGCGTGATCGAGGGCCTGACGAGCGCGGCGGCGGGGGAGGGGCTCGATCGCGCCGCGCTGGACCACCTGCTGGCGAACCTCGGCAACCGCGTGTTCCTGATGCGCAACGTCCACGAAGACGCGCCCGTCCTGTTCGAATCGCGCTGGTGCATGTCCTATCTGCGCGGGCCGCTCTCGCCTGCGCAGATGGGAACGCTGATGGCCGCCCGCAAGTCCGCCGCGCCGGCCCCTCTCGCGCCGCCGGAGGCTCCCGCCGCCGCCGGGGCCGAAAAATTACTAAATTACGGGACTGACCCCTTAGCCGATCCCAAGCGCTACGCGCAGCACGAAAAGGATTACAAGGCGTACCTGGCCGAGGCGTTCACGGTGGATCTGCCCAGCTTGCCCGCGCATCGGCTGGCGGCGAATCCCGGCGAAAGCGAGGGCGACTTCCGCATCCGCGCCGCGCAGATCCTGCGCGAAAAGCGCGACGAAGCCGTCGCCAAGCTTCGCGAAAAATACGCCGCCAAGCTCGACGCGCTGGTCGAGCGCGAGCGCCGCGCCGCAGCCAAGGTCGAGAACGAGAAAGCACAACTGTCCCGCCAGCGCGTGGGCACGGCCGTCCATTTCGGCGCCGCGGCGCTGTCGATCCTGCTGGGGCGCCGCGTCGGAGGCCTGGGCCGAGCCACGACCGGTATCGGCGCCATGACTCGCGCCGGCAAGGAAAAGCTCGACGTGGCGCAGGCCGGCGAGACGCTGGAAGCCGTCCGCCGGCAGCGCGCCGAACTGGAATCCGAGGCCGGCCAAGAAGTCGCGCGCCTCATGGAATCCTTCGATCCGGAGCATCTGGCGCTGTCGTCCGTTCGCATCGAGCCGCGCCGCGCGGACACCGCCGTCCAGCAAATCGCGCTTGCTTGGGTGGCCGTGCCCGAGGTCTCCGGCCCGCTGCGGCCCGCCATCGATGCCTGAACCCGCTGGTCCAAAATGGCGTTTCGTTCCGGATGCGGAAGCATGATAAGGTCCTAGCGCGATGAAACGAATGCGCCAATGGACGTGGATGGCGGCCGCCGGGCTTTGCTGGGCGTGGCCGTGCGCGGCGTCCATGCTGAAGTTCGACGTCGATCCCTTCTACAAGGAATCCGTCCTGCAAGGGAAGTTCGGCGACGTGCCCGTCTTTTTTTTCCTCGGTCCCTCGCCGAGCATGGAGAAGGCGGTGACGTCGTTCATCGCTTCCGCCGACAAGACCCTCGACGTCTGCGTCTACGATCTGGATCTGCCGGAGTTCGCCCAGGCCCTGCTGGATGCCCACGCGCGCGGGGTGAAGGTCCGCGTGATCATCGCCGACGACAACGCCGCGAAAGCCTACGCCGTGGCCGACCATCTCAAGCAAATGGAGAAGGCCGGCATCCTGACGCTGGCCCACAACCGTTCGGGCCTGATGCACAACAAGTTCATGATCGCCGATAAGCTGCGCATCTGGACCGGGTCCTACAACCTCACCCGCAACTGCTCGCGGTTCAACGACAACCACGCCATCGTGCTGGAAAGCCCCGAGCTGGCCGAGAACTACGAGAAGGAATGGCAGGAGATCTTCGAGAAGCGCCACGGCAAGCGCTTCGCCTATCCCACGCCGCATCCGGAGGTGGATGTCGGCGGGGTCGTCGTCCACAACCTGTTCACGCCCGAGGACGACGTGCGCGGGGCGCTCGTCGCCGAGATGAACCGCGCCACCAACGAGATCGCCATCATGGCGTTTTCCTTCACGGACAAGGAGATGACCGAGGCGGTGGGAAAGGCGCTGGCGCGGAACGTGCGCGTGGTGATCGTGCTGGATTCCGGGATGGCGACGCATCCGGGAGCCAACACGAAGGCGCTCGTGGCGATGGGCGCGAACGTGCGCATGTCGCCGGGCGTGCTGCTGCACCACAAGGTGATCGTGGTGGACCGGCAGACCGTGGTGCTGGGATCGGCCAACTTCTCCGCCGGGGCCTTCGACCGGAACGACGAGAACGTGCTGATCGTGCGCGCGCCGAACTTCGCCCTGGCGATGCTGCGCGAGGCCATGCGCTGCTTCCGCGCGGAGCCCTATTCCATCACCAAGTGGCGCACGCCGCTCCCCCCGGGGCTGTAGAGGCGGCCGGCGCCGGGTTCCCACGGCGTGGAAGAAAGATTTCCACCGCGTGGAAAACGCATGCCGCGCGCGCGCCGCGCCGGAGAGCCTACTCGACGAAGCAGGGCCGCAGGTGCGGATCGGCGCGGAGGAAGGCCTCGGCCTCGGGGAGGCAGTCGCGGGAGGAGAGGACGGTGTAGAAGTCCTGCTTGA
>CAZECJ010000274.1:0-2420 GCA_964510645.1 uncultured Verrucomicrobiota bacterium
GCCTGCTGGTCGGTTCCATGATGCCCTTCCTGTTCTCGGCCTTCGCGATGAAGGCGGTGGGCGAGGCGGCTTTCGCGATGGTCGAGGAAGTGCGCCGCCAGTTCAAGTCGATCCCCGGCCTGCTGGAAGGCAAGGAAGGCGTCAAGGCCGACTATGCCCGTTGCGTGGACATCTCGACCGCGGCGGCCATCAAGAAGATGACCGTGCCCGCGCTGCTGGGCGTGCTGACGCCGGTGTTCATCGGCTTCGTGTTCGGCACCAAGATGCTCGGCGGCCTGCTGGCCGGCGTGACGGTGTCGGGCGTGATGATGGCGCTGTTCATGGCCAACGCGGGCGGCGCGTGGGACAACGCCAAGAAGCACATCGAAGCCGGCGCCTTGGGCGGCAAGGGCAGCCCCGCGCACAAGGCGGCGGTGGTGGGCGATACCGTGGGCGACCCCTTCAAGGACACCGCGGGCCCCTCGCTGAACATCCTGATGAAGCTCATGAGCGTGGTCGCGCTGGTGATTGCGCCGATGCTGGTCAAGACGACGCCGCTGATCGCGCGCATCTTCCCCAACTGGTAAGCGCCGGTGGTACGCGCCCCCGCGCCGAACGCGCGGGGGCTTTTGTTTGTCCGTTCGCCGCAAAGGCCGCGCCGTGAAAACATCCGGAAAGAAAACCGCCCCGTGAGAATTCCGCTCGTCGTCGCGCTGGTTGCCGTTGCCGCAGGCGTAGCCTGCGGCGGAGACCTGGCCGTGCGGCCGGTGCCGGAACAACCGGCCGCGGGCGTACCGCTGGCGGACGATCAGATCCAAAAGACCTACGACCTGCTGGCGGATTACCACGCCCGCTTCTTGGAGAAGCAGGGCGTCAAATTGCCGGAACTGTACCGCGCGGACGGGCAATTCACCCAAGTGGCCCTGGCGCTCGTGTATTTGGCGCAGGGCTATCCGGACACGAAAACGGTGTCCAAGTCCGAATTGACCGAATTCGTGCGGATCTTCCATCCGCAGGCGACCGACGTCCAGCAGGCCCGCCATCTGGCGGCGCAGTCGGGCTGGTACGTCTTGTCCGGAACGCGCAACGACGACCGGACGCAGGATCTTCCGCCGGGCACGTATCGGCTGGCGAGCCTGAAGGAGGCCTATCCGGGGTTCAGCGCTCGTCGGCGCGAGGATGCGATCGGGCCGGATGACTGGCAGCGCCTCAAGGCGGCTTACGGCAATCGTTGCGCCTCCTGCGGGTCGCGCGAAGGCGAATCGCATCTGTACTGGCCCGAGACCCTCACGGTTCTCCAGAAAGGCCACATGGATCCCTCCAAGCCTTTGGAGCCGGGAAACGTCATACCCCAATGCCTCCCATGCAACCAGGCCAGCCGCGATTTCTGGGTGTTCGACGACAAGGGCCGCGTCGTGGCCGTGGCCAACCCGGCGGTGATCGACCGCAGTTCGGAAGACATCCAGCGGCAGATCTACGAGCGGCTTTCCCGGAAATTCGGAGGCCCGGAAGCCGCATCCGCGCCGAAAGGCGCGGGGGCCTTGCCGTGAAGGCTTGATTTTTCATGCCCATCGGGCATCGTATGTCGCTCAACCCCAACCCCAGGAGATTCCCATGGCCCAAGCCGCCGCCCGTCACATCCTCGTCAGCACCGAAGTCCAGTGCAACGCCCTCAAGCAACAAATCGCCGACGGCGCGGATTTCGCCGAACTTGCGAAGCAGCATTCGTCCTGTCCGTCCGGCCGCGACGGCGGCGCGCTGGGCACGTTTTCGCCGGGCCAGATGGTCAAGGAATTCGACCAAGTGGTTTTCAGCGCGCCGGTCGGCGTGGTTCAGGGCCCGGTGAAAACCCAGTTCGGCTATCACCTTGTGGAAGTGACGCACCGGACGAACTGAACAAGCGAATTCAGGATTCCGCCGTCAGAATCCAGAAGGAAGCCGGCACGACTTCGTGCCGGCTTTTTTCCAGCCTAGCTAGAACGGCACCCGGGTCTGTTTGCGGCGTCGGAATTCGGCGCGGTGGGTGAAGCCGGCGGTGCGGGCGAGGGAGAGGGCTTCCTCGAAGTGGCGGCCGATCTGGGACGGATCGTGCGAATCGGATCCGAAGGTGATCGGGATGCCGCGTTCTTTAATCCAAGACAGGATTTGCAGCGAGGGATAGGCTTCGGCCGCGCCATGATCGAAGCCGCTGGTATTGATCTCGATGGCCATGCCGGCTTCGGCGACGGCGTCAAGCGCGGGGGGCACGATCTCGGCGATCAACGCATCGGGCGCGCGGAGGCCACAGCGCTTGACGACGTCGAAATGCGAGCAGACGTCGTAGAGCCCCGTGCGGGCCAGTTCGGCCATGCGCAGGAAATAGGTGCGCCACATGCGCGCGACGAACTCGGGGGTGGCGGTCGGATCGCCGGGCGCGAGATCCCAGAACGGGCCGGTGTGGA
>CAZECJ010000275.1:0-2414 GCA_964510645.1 uncultured Verrucomicrobiota bacterium
TAGCGGTAAATATCAGCAAGCGGAGTTCGCAGCTGATCTCTGGCAGGTCCATATTGGGGAGGGGACCGATGAGTACCGGGATCCAACTGAGTTCTTCCGCCGCACATATCTCACAGAAAGCCTGAAATCAATGTTGGTTGGCGCTGTCCAACGGCTTTCTGGCCGTGGTGGAGATCCCGTCGTGCAGCTCCAAACCAATTTCGGCGGCGGCAAGACCCACTCAATGCTCGCGCTTTTCCATCTCTTCTCTGGCGTATCTCCACAAGAGTTGGCTGGGATAGATGCGGTGATGACTGAAGCGGGAGTAAAAGATCTTCCGGTTATTCGTCGTGTGGTCTTGGTCGGCAATAAAATATCCCCCGGCAATCCAGTGACAAAGCCAGATGGCACAGTAGTGCATACACTCTGGGGCGAGATGGCTTGGCAGTTGGGTGGTGCAAAAGCCTTCGCTCGCATCCAAGCCGATGACGAGAAGGCGACCAGCCCGGGCGATGTTTTGCGAGAATTGATTGTCGAGTACGGACCTTGTTTGATCCTAATCGATGAGTGGGTGGCCTATGCCCGGCAGCTTCATGATCAAACAGATCTTCCGGCCGGCAGTTTCGAGACCCAGTTCACCTTTGCCCAATTGCTCACAGAATCAGCCAAGCTGGCAAAGAATTGTCTGCTCGTAATCAGTTTGCCGGCCTCAGACACCTCCGGTTCGCCGCACACACAAGCTGATGACTCTGAAGTCGGTGGTCAGCGCGGCCGTGAAGCGCTTGAGAGGCTAAGAAACGTGGTTGGCAGAGTTGAGTCTTCATGGCGCCCGGCCAGTGCGGAGGAGGGCTTTGAAATCGTGCGCCGGCGGTTGTTTGAGCCATTGACAGATCCAGCACAATTTAAGGCTCGTGACGTAGTGGCTCGCGCATTTGCAGAACTTTATCGAACTCAACATCAAGAATTTCCCTCCGAGTGCCACGAAGCTGAATACGAAAAACGTATTCGGGCAGCTTACCCCATTCACCCGGAGATCTTCGACCGGCTTTACGGAGACTGGTCAACCCTCATCAAGTTTCAGCGTACCCGCGGTGTGTTGCGCTTGATGGCTGCAGTAATCCATAGTCTCTGGGAGAAAGGCGACAAAAATCCCCTGATTCTTCCTGCCAATATAGCCATTGACGAACCTCGCGTGCAATTTGAGCTGACGCGATATCTGTCAGACAATTGGGCTCCGGTCATAGAGAAAGATGTTGATGGCCCGAACTCCCTGCCTCTCCGGATGGATGGAGAGATACCCAATCTTGGCAAATTCGCGGCTTGTCGGCGAGTGGCGAGAGCGATTTATTTGGGCTCTGCGCCGACATCGGCAGCCGCCCATCGAGGCATCGAGGATCGTCGGATCAAACTTGGTTGTGTGATGCCGGGAGAGTCTCCTGCGGTCTTTGGTGATGCCCTACGCCGCCTCGCTGCTGCTGCGACCTATCTCTACCAAGATGGCTCACGTTATTGGTACTCAACTCAGCCAACAGTCACCAAGCTGGCTGAGGACCGGGCGGAACAGTTTACGCGTGATATCGACAAAGTAACTCACGAATTGGAAGAGCGCCTGCGCCAAGAGTTGCGACGAATGGGCGATTTCAATCGTATCCACACTTTGCCACAGTCCAATCAAGATATCCCCGATGACCTTGAAGCACGATTGGTTGTCCTTGGCTTTCAGTATCCGTATAGCAAGGAGCCCAATAGTGCTGCAGAAGATGAGGCGAAGTCCATCTTTGAATCACGCGGCAATACACCCCGGCTATTTCGTAATACACTTGTGTTTCTGGCTGCCGACAAGATAAGGCTGCAAGATCTGGACGAAGCAGTCCGAAGATATTTGGCGTGGCAGTCGATCCTCAGCGAGAAAGATATTCTGGATCTGTCACCCCATCAGGTTAAACAAGCGGAAATTCAGTTAAAATCGGCCGATAGTGCGGTTGAAGCGAGGCTGCCTGAAACCTACCAGTGGCTCTTGGTGCCAACACAGCCGAAGCCTCAGGATCCAGTTGTATTTCAAGCTTACCGCTTGAGCGGCGAAGACACGCTCGCGGCACGCGCCAGCAAGAAACTGCGAAACGATGAACTGATGCTGACGGCTCTTGGAGCAACGAGGTTGAAGATGGAGCTAGACCGCGTGCCGCTCTGGCGAGGTTCGCATGTGAGCATCAAACAGCTTGTCGAAGATTTTGCACGCTATCCATACCTGCCTCGCTTGAAAGAGCCCTCGGTATTGCTCGATGCTGTTCGTGACGGTGTCGGCCGGCTCACGTGGGAGCTTGACGCGTTTGCTTACGCTGAAAGTTTTGATGAAGCCACAGGCAGATATAATGGTCTGTGTGGCGGGCATAATGTCTTGATTTCTGATTACACAGCTCCCGGACTGCTTGTGA
>CAZECJ010000276.1:0-2370 GCA_964510645.1 uncultured Verrucomicrobiota bacterium
ATGATCACCGACAAGGTCGAGGTCAAGAAGGGCGACATCCTGATCATCAACACCGGCTACCACCGCTATTCGTGGGACCAGAAGACTGGCGACGAAATCCGCTACTTCGTGAAACATCCCGGCCCGAGCCCCGATTTCCACGAATGGGCCCTCAAGATGCAGATCAAGTGGATCGGCGTGGACTGCGGCAGCGCGGACCATCCCATGAACACCATCATCCGCACCTGGCACCCCGGCAGCTTCAAGGAGTGCGACGCCAAGCTGAAACGGGTGTATGGCAAAACCTTCGACGAGCTGTATCCGGTCAAGGAGTTCTATCAGGTCATGCACCTGAAGCTTTTCCCCAAGAAGCTCGTGCACGCCGAAAACATCGCGGGCGAAATCGCCAAGCTCGGCAGCACCCGCGCCTGGATCGGCTGCTTCCCCCTGCGCGGCATCGAGCTTGAATCCAGCATGTGCCGCATCGTCGCCTGGCTGCCGCCCAAGGGCAAGAAGGCCGCCAAGAAGGCCAAGAAGTAGCAGCCCGGGGCTACCACGCAAACCGGCGCGGGTTGTCCCGCGCCGGTTTTTTTGACCCGACCGATCCGTCCGCTCAGACCGATCCGTCCGATTTCGCGCTCACGCCTCGGTTCGCCCCCGGATCGCGCGGCCGAGCGTGACGGGGTCGGAAAACGCGATCGCGCTGCCCGCCGGAATCCCCAGCGCCAAGCGGCTGAGCTTCAGCTTCGGCAGCTTCTGCGCGAGAACGTGCCGCAGATACGACGCCGTCGCCTCGCTCTCCACGTCGCAGTTCAGCGCCAGCAGCACTTCTTTCGCTTTCGCCGCGCGCTCCAGCAGCGCCGGCAGGCGCAGATCGCCGATCCCCTCGCCGCGCATCGGCGAAATCTTGCCCATCAGCGCGAAATAGCGTCCGCGGTATTCCCCGCTGCGCTCGATCAGCGCGATATCCGATGGATCCTCCACCACGCACAGGATCGCCTCGTCCCGCCGCGCATCGGAACACAGCCGGCAGGGATTCTCCTCTTTCGTCGTCACGCTCCCGCACAGCTTGCAGGCCGCCAGCTTTTCCTGAGCCCCCGCCAGCGCCGCCGACAGTTCGCGCGCCGCGCCCGACGGATTCCGCGCCAGATGAACGGCCAGCCGTTCGGCCGTCCTTCGGCCGATGCCCGGCAACTTCGCCAGCGCTTCCGTCAACGGATGCAGCGGATCCATGGATCTCCTAGAACCCGAATCCCGGCGGCAGGTTCATGCCGGCCGTCACTTTCTTCATCTCGCTGGCCGCCGTTTCCCGGGCCATGTCCTGCGCGCCGCGCACCGCCGTCAGCACCAAATCCTCCAGCATTTCCGCGTCGCCGGCCTGGATCGCCTTCGGATCGATGCGGATCGAAACGACGTTGCCGTCGCCGGTGATCTTCACCGTCACCACCCCGCCGCCGCTGCTGTGTTCCAGCTCGATCGCCGCCAGCGATTCCTGCGCCTGAGCCATGTTCTTCTGCATGTCCGCGGCCTGCTTCATCATCTTCATGAAATTCGCCATGTCTCGCTCCTCTATTCTCGTACGTCGAATATTTCTCCGCCGAACAGTTCCGACGTCTTCTTGACGATGGGATCGTCGGCCAAATTGCGCTTTTTCGCCGGTGCCGCCTTCGCCTTCGGCTCGGTTGCCGGCGGCGGCTGCGGTTCCACCTCGGCCTGCGGCCGTTCCTCGATCGCGAACTTCACGCCGACGGTCCGCTTCAGTTCGTGCCCGAGGGCTTTCTCGATCGCCAGCCGCGTCCGGGAGGTATCCACCTGCCTCAAATGTTCGCTGAATTCCGGATCGAATCCGAGAATGACATGGTCGCCCTCCACCCGCAGCGGTTCGGCTTCCTTCAGATAGGGCGCAGCCAATTGCGCCGTCTCGGCGATCACCCCCAGCAGCGCCGGCCAGCGGGTCTTCAGGTGGGCCGCTTCGTCGTGCCCCGGGCGATGGCCATGGGCCGGAGGCGGAAGCACCGCCGCGCGCGCCGGAGCTGAATGGGAAACGGCGGGGGACGCCGGCGCGTCGCCACCCGCCGAACTAGACTGGATCTGCGCGATCAACTCGTCCAGGCTGACCACGGTGGCGGCCCGCGCCGCCTTCAGCAGCGCCACCTCGACCACCGTGCGGCGCGACAGCGCGAACCGCGCTTGGTTCGCCGCCTCGGTCAACACTTCCACCACGCGCAGCAGCTTCTCGCCGTCGGCCAGCGCCGCCTGCGCCTTCAGCCCGTCGAGCTGCGCGCCCGTCAAGTCGAACGAATCCGCCAGCTCCGGAGCGTGTTTCCACACCAGCACGTTGCGGAAGTGCCCCAGCAGTTCCTGCACCAGGCGCTGCAGGTCGCGGCCGCC
>CAZECJ010000277.1:0-2349 GCA_964510645.1 uncultured Verrucomicrobiota bacterium
GGGGACTGTCCAGCCGGTGTCTGGATAGCGGGTCCAGGCGCTGTCGGACTGCCCTCTGACCCATTTCACCGATTCCAGGGTGGCCAGTTGTCCCACGGTAATAACTATTGCGTTGCTTGCAGCGAACAGCTCGGAAGTATTATAATCGGTATCCAGATCATAGTTATCGGCAAGCTGCCGCTGCGCGCTGCCGAGATCGAAGGACTGATTATCAAAGCCGGCGACGTAGGCGGTATTGTTGACCTTGGTTCCCGGCAGCATCGTAGAGCCAAGAGTTGCGCTGAAGCGGATGCGAATACCAGTGTTGGGGGAGAGATTGTAGGCCGATGCGTCCTGCCAGGACCAGCGCAGCAGGGTGCGGCCGGTGCCGTTATAGTTGTCGATCTTTTCAAACAGTGGCACCGGAGTGCCTGCCGGGGCGGAATGGAGCGTCCAGCTGCCCTCGACGTAGGTCAGATTGGCTTCGAGGAGATCGGCGATGACCGGATTCTGGAGTGGATCGACGGCCGGCAGCATGTTGCGCAGGTAGAGTTCATAGGTCGCCATCTGACCGGGTTTATTGGCAGCAGTCGTAGTATTGCTTTTTTCGATCCGCGGCCGCGTGTCTCCGTCATAGACCAGAACGGTATTTTTTGCAGTTTTGCTATAGGAACTCGTCTCATACTTGTAAAAGAGAGAAGCGGTATTGACGATTGCGTTGCCGGGAACAATGGTATTTCCCGAGCGGTCGACGGCCAGAACCGTAGCCGTATAGCCAGGTTGGGCGCTGGTAGACCATCCGGTGAAGGGATAGGGGATGGTGCCGAGATAGAAGCGCACGGCAGTGAGGTATTCACCGGCGGTCAAACCCAGCGAAGAGACCGGGATGGTGGTTAAATTGCTGTAAACGTCGGTTCCGAAGCGGGTCCAGGCGCTGTTCAGATTGGTCTGGAACCAGACCTCTCCCCTCGCCTGCAGTGAAGTGACTTCGAGCAGCGGCGGGACGTCATCCGCGATGGCAACACTGTCCAGCGGAAAATAGCCCGAGTTGGAGATATTGAGCCGGTAAAGATAGCTTGAACCGATAGGTGCGAGATTGGAGGTCGTTGTGTTCGACTTGGAGAGGTTCAGTCCGGCTGAGGCGCTGGTGAGGGTATTGGTCACGGTCGTGGAGCCCGAGACCGGTTCCCCGCCGCGTGGCGTGCCCGAGAAGTACATATGGTTGACGATGCTCTGGCCGGATTCAAAAATGGTGGAAGGGAAAATCACAGTCACGCGCACTTCGGCCGGATAGGAAGTGCTGGAGGAGCCGACGGCAACAGTGCCGAGGTTCCAGGTCACCGTGTGGGCGGTGCTGTCATAGACGCCGCCGCTGGTGGCGGAGACGAAGACGGTGCCCGCAGGCAGGCTGTCGACGATGACCGTATTGAGCAGATCAAGACCGCCCACATTGGGGCTGGGATTGCGCAGCCGCAGGCGGTAGGTCGTCGCCTGATCGAGCGCACCGCCGGTGGACCGGTCCTTGACCGGGGTCATCCTGAAGCCGGCCGTGCTGGTCACCGTCGCAGGAGGGCTTACAGCGGTTGTGCCATTGTCAGCGGTGAAAGTGGCGGTATTTTCCGCGATTGTTCCATCCAGGGTGGTGCCGAGAGGAAAACGGGCTTTGACCAGGATGGTTCCCGTCGTACCGGCCGCCAGTGGAGACTCGAAGAGGAACTGGGCGGTTCGTGTCGCGGCTGTATAGATGGCGGAGGTGACGAAATCATCGCCCTCCAGGGTGATATCACTTGCCGAAGAGGCGAGCTCAACCGGCAGAATGTCAGTGATGACCGCGTTGAGGGCGTTTTCAGTCGTACTGGCGACGGTATACTGAATCCGGTAGGTAATTGTAGCGCCGGAAGCGATCGCGCTTTCATCTGCCAACTTGGTGATTTTGAGGTTTACCACAGCATGCGCCATTGCCGGCAGGAAAAAGATGGCCAGAACAAGCACCCACTTCACCGCGGCACAGGGCCAAAGTACTTGCCGGCAAGCATTATGCCGAACTCTTTCACTCTTGTGATCCATCATCAATGACTCCTATCATTCATTCATTTGATTCCAGCCTGCGATCACGCAAAATAGTAAAGATTTCTGCACGGAAAGGGAACATCGCGCAAGAACACGCTCCTCCCTCCGGATAGCAGCTCATTCGTAAAGAAAATTAAACCGGTATTGGCAAAAAGCCGCAGGGCAAATTGAGTGTACCATTGCCCCGACTTGCAGCCGAACTACCCTTGCAGGAATTCTAAAATAGGTTGGACAGAAAAGATACCACTCCCCAGGATCCACAAACCACACACTGCGCAAAAACTGATCATATTGCTGATA
>CAZECJ010000278.1:0-2317 GCA_964510645.1 uncultured Verrucomicrobiota bacterium
TGTCGGGCGGCTCGTGGCGCGTCCAAACCATTTCCCGCGAGTATTGGGACGAGGCGACCGGCGTGCTGTTGATGGGGTGCTGGATCGGCGACTACGACGACTACACGGTGTTTCCCGATCGCCTAGCCATCGCGCGGGTCAACGGCTCGACCGACTTGCCGCCGTCCAAGGATACGAACTATTACGCCCGCTCCGCGGTGCGCGTGCACGACGTCGTGTTCGAGGGCGGGCACGAGATCGGGCCGACCCAATCCATCAGCGCGGCGTTGGCGTGGCTGGAGGAGGATTTCGCGGCCGTCGGCCAAACCTACGTTCCCGCGGATTTCGAAGCGGCGGCATCCGGGTTGGTTGCTGCTGCGCAGGCGGCGTGGGATGCGGAGGATTGGGAACTCGTGGCCAGCAACGCGACGGCGACGATGCTGCGCTATCCCATGTCCAGTTCCGTGCGCGCGGCCGAGCAATGGCTGTTCCGGGTGTACACGAACGCCGGGTTGCGCGCCCAGGCGGAGTTGCGGCCGGAATCGAACGAGGTTTGGGCGACGTCGTGGATGCTGATGCAGCGGGGCTTGGGAACCGACGCCTATTTTCCGCGGTATTACGCCCGGGCCTACGCCGAGGCCGCGGTCGCGGCGTGTCCCACCAACGCGCGGGCGCTGGCGGAGTGCGCCCACCAGATCCTGAACGATCCGGCCTGCGCGCGATCGGAATGGCCACGGGCGGCGGAGCTGGCCGAGGCGGCGTTCCTGCTGAAGACGAACCACTGGCGCGCGCCGTACGTGCTCCATGAACTGGCGGCGCAGATGGGGGACCTGCGCGGCGCCTGGACGCGGCTGCAAGCCGCGATGGACCGGATGCCGGGCGATCTGGGCAACGACGCGCTGTCCAATACGTACGACGATTGCGAAGAGGAGGCGACGTGGCGCGAACGGGCCGTCGCGCAGATTCCGCTCTTGCCTGTCGTGGCCGATTTCGAGCGGCTGCCGATGGGCCGGAGCGTAGACGGCCGGCAGGGGTGGGCGGTGCCGTGGGGCGGGGCGCTCAACCAGACGCAAACGGTTCACAACGGCTTGTGCGCCTTGTCCGTGACGGGGCGCGAAAGCCTCGTCTTTTTCAACTGCGCCGAACGCACCAACGAGGCGGTCTGGATCGATTTCTACGTCCGGCCCGCGCGGTCCGAACGGGATTTCACGAATGCCCTGCCCCCGCTGGCCACGGCGGCGTTCCACGTGCAAAGCAACGGTCTGCTGCGCGTGTACGACGGAACCGCAGGCCATTGGACCACGCTGGCGCACGCGCCTTTGCCGACGGACGAATGGTCGCGCATTTCCGTTGGCGCCGATGGAGCGAGCCGGCAATGGTTGCTCCGGCTGAATGGCGCGGAGATCGGCTCCGGCCTGGGGTTCGCCAATCCCACATCCGTCTTTTCGGGCGTTTGTTTCCTTCACGACGGGGCGACGCCGACGATTTTGGACGATCTGACCCTTTCCGCGAACGAGCCGGCGGCCGACGCCGACCGGGATGGTCTACCGGATGCCTGGGAACAGGATTATGGCTTAAATCCAGCCGATCCGTCCGATGCCGCGCTCGATCCGGACGGCGATCTGTACGCCAACTTCGAGGAATGGCGCGCAGGCATGTCGCCGAACGAATGGAATGCGGCGACGTCGGCGACGATCTATGCGGAAGCGGTCGTGGGGGCCGCGGGGGTTTCTCTCGGCGGACTGGTGCGGACCAATGCGCTGCATCGCCACGACCGGTGGGTGGGCGACGTGCTGCTGATCGCGACGAACCGGGCGCCGCTATATTTTCTGACCTGGACGAGCAACGCCTATGCCTTCTGGGGCGCGATCGACGCCGAACCGCTCGTGCCGGATGGCACCGGCGTCGTGGAAAACCTAGGGACATCGTTGGGTTCAGACGAACATGCCCTGCTCCAGGGGCCTTTCAATGCGCGCTATCTCGTCGCGCTGGACGCCAGCACGGGCGAGTTCACCATGGAATGGGCCGGGTTCAGCGACGCGGACGGCGACGCGATGATGGACGAATGGGAGCAGATGCACGCGGGCGATTCCACCGCCCTGACGCCGTACGGAAATCCGGATGGGGATGCCTATCCGAATCTGGCGGAATATTTCGGCGGCACCGATCCGCTGGCTCGCGACCCCTATTCCGGGTATGCCTCCGTTTCCATGGCGGGCAGCTTCAACAGTTGGTCCACCACGCAGAGCCCCATGACCTTGGTGGGCGACCACGTCTGGCAATATACCCTGTGGCGGAGCGCGCGGACGACGACCTTCAAATTCGCGGCGAACGGCGC
>CAZECJ010000279.1:0-2302 GCA_964510645.1 uncultured Verrucomicrobiota bacterium
CTCTGGGCATTGCTCTTCTTCTCCTGACCTTAGCCTTGACGCTGCTTGTGACGCAAATCGGTGCAGATGACCCGCACCACGCCCTTGCGACGCACAATCTTGCAGCGCTCGCAAATCCGTTTCACCGATGTTCTGACTTTCATGTTCCAACCTCTGTCTTCAAGACTTCCACGATCTCTCCGCGCGACAGGTCGAACGGCGACAGGCCCACGCGGATCCGCGCGCCCGGAAGACAAACCCATCCGGACGCGGGAGCTTTCTCCCGCGGGACGAACGCCGTAAACTCATGTCCGTTCCCTAGTCTGGCACGGAAAGCGCGTAGTTCTATCACAGCCACCACTTCCGCGTCCAGTTCTATTATTTCTTTTCCGCGCACGTCAAAATTTCCGCCGGACCCGCCGCCCCCACCAGCACCGTGTGCTCGAAGTGGGCGGACCGCTTCCGGTCGCGGGTCTTCACCGTCCAGCGGTTCGGCATCACGTCCACCTGGAACGTGCCTTGGTTGATCATCGGCTCGATCGCCAATGTCATCCCCGGCTTCAGGACCGCTCCTTTGCCGGGGATCCCGAAATTGGGAACCTGCGGATCCTCGTGCAGCTTCCGGCCGACGCCGTGCCCGCAAAAATCCCGCACCACGCCGAACCCGGCGGCTTCGGCGACTGTCTGGACGGCATGGCCAACGTCGCCGATCCGGTTCCCGGCGCGCGCGGCGGCGATGCCCGCCGCCAAGGCGGCCTCGCAAACCTCGCACAACCGCGCCGACTCGGCATCCACCGCGCCCACGCAGACCGTCGTCGCGTTGTCGCCGATGAATCCTTCGGCGGCCACGCCGAGATCCACGCTGACGAGATCGCCGGCATTGATCACCCGTGGACCGGGGATCCCATGCACCACCTCCTCGTTGAGGGAGATGCACGTGTATCCCGGAAATCCGCCATATCCAAAGAACGCGCTTTTGACTCCGAGCGCCTGCATCCGCCCGGCGGCGAAGGCATCGAGCTCGCCCGTGGTCGCTCCCGGCCGGACCTGCGCCGCCACTTCCGCCAAGATCTGGGCGGACAGCCGACAGGCCACCCGCATGCTGCGCAATTCCGCCGGGGTCTTGATGGGAATCATCGGCCAGGCCTGCTCAGGCCAGTTTGGACATCAGTTCCGCCGTCGCCGCCTGGGGATTCGTCCCGGCGTTGATGCGGACCAAGACGCCCTTCTGCTCGTAGAAATCGATGAGGCTGGCCGTCTGCCGCTGGTAGACTTCCAACCGGTTCAGGACGGTGGCCTCGCTGTCGTCGGGCCGCTGGTAGAGGGTTCCGCCGCACTGGTCGCACACGCCTTCTTTTTTCGAAGGGATGTTCGTCACGTGGTAGACCGCGCCGCAGCCCTTGCAGATCCGGCGGCCGCTCAGGCGGCTGACGATCACGGGCGTGGGCACTTCGAGCAAAAAGACCTGGTTGACGGCTGCGCCGAGCTTCGCGAGCGTCTCGTCGAGCTGGCGCGCCTGCTCCAGCGTGCGGGGAAAACCGTCGAACATGTATTTGTCCGAAGGCTGGCCCTGGGAAAGGCGTTCGCCGACAATGCGCATGATCACGGCATCCGGCACCAGTTCGCCCTTTTCCATGAACGCCTTCGCTTCCAGCCCGGTCTTGCTGCCGGCCTTGATCGCGCTGCGCAGCATGTCGCCCGTGGAGACGTGGAGATACGCCGTGGCGCTGCGGACGCCTTCGGCCAAGGTGCCCTTGCCCGCGCCGGGCGCGCCGAGGAGGATGATGGCTTTCATGCGGTGTTCTCCCTTGTCCTGCGGCCTAGCGGCGGCCGCGCAGATGGCCCTTGCGGAGGAACCCGTCGTAGTGGCGCGTGACGAGGTGCGACTCCACCTGCCGCATCGTGTCGAGCATGACGCCCACGATGATCAGCAAGCTGGTCCCGCCGAAGAACTGCGCCACCATGCCGGGGATGTGGAACGAATTGGAGAGGATCATCGGCAGCACCGCGATGCCCGTCAGGAAAATCGCGCCCGCCAACGTGATGCGCGTCATCACCCGGTCGAGGAACTCCGCCGTCGGCTTGCCGGGGCGGATGCCGGGCACGTAGCCGCCGTACTTCTTCAGGTCGTCGGCGATCTGCACCGGATGGAACTGGGTCGCGACCCAGAAATAGGAGAAGAAGAGGATCATCAGCGAATACAGGATCACGTAGGTGGGCCCGCCGTAGCGAAGGTAGACCTGCGCGAAGCTCTTGACCGCGTCGATCGGCACCATCATCAGGATGCGCTCGGGGAACATCAGGATGGCCTGCGCGAAGATGA
>CAZECJ010000280.1:0-2291 GCA_964510645.1 uncultured Verrucomicrobiota bacterium
GCGATCATCGACGCGATGATCGTCAGCAGCCGCACGTCCTGCTGCAGGTCCGCCGCGGGATCGAACGCCCGGTCCGCGCTGAGCGTCCCCGCCACGGCCTGTTCCACCTTGATCGGCACGCAGATGAACGACGCGTCCGGGCGCTTGCCCCGCTGCGTCTTGTCGAGGAACAAAGGCGATTCGCTCGTCCGCGGAATCACGATCGGCTTGCCGTCCTGGGCCACCTTGCCCGTCACGCCTTCGCCCAGCCGGTAGCGGCCGCGCTGCGCCTGCTGGGCCGAGAGCCCGTGCGACGCCTCGATCAGGATCTCCCCCGTCTTCCGGTTCAGCAGCGTCAGCGTCGCGTACTTCATGTCCATGTGCACGGAGAGCGCTTCCAGCATGGGGCTCGCCACCTCCCGCAGGTCCAGGCTGTGGTCCAGCAGCCGACTGATCTCGCCCAGCAGGTCGATTTCCCGCGTGTGGCGGTCCGCGGCGACGGCCCCGGAGGGCTCGGAGGGGATTTTCTTCGGCGGCATGGCGGAACCTCATTTCCGGCCGGTCGCCGGGACTTCCGTCCAAGAAGAAAACGGAAGCCCCGGCCAACGGCGATGAACGGAATTACTTGATGAACAGCATTTCCTGGTAGGTCGGCAGCGGCCAGAGATCGTCGGCCACGATGCCTTCCAGCCGGTCGGCCACCTCGCGCACCGCGAACATCGCCGTGGTGATCGAATCGCGGCAATGCCGCGCGTGGTCGGCCACGTCGCCCTTGGCTTCGTGGTCGATGGCCTTGCGCAGGCCTTCGAGCCGGTCCTGCAATTCCGCCACCAGGTCGTTGAGCTCGTCCAGCACCGTCGTGCAATGCTTCTTGCCCATCGACTTCAGCGCGAGCGACGTGCTGGCCAGGCGGTTCTGGTATTCCACCGCGGCGGGGAAGATCATCGTCTTGGCGATTTCAAACGCCAGGCGCGCCTCGATCATCACGTCCTTGACGTACTTCTCCAGGTAGATTTCGTTCCGGCTGTGGAATTCCCGGTTCGACAGCACGTGGAACTTCGCCAGCACGTCGTCGTTTTCCTTCGTCTGGCACGCGGGAATCGCGTCGGCCGTGTTCCGGGCGTTGGGCAGGCCGCGCTTGGCGGCTTCCTTCTGCCAGGCTTCGGTGTAGCCGTCGCCGTTGAAGATGATGCGGCCGTGCTCCTTCATGATCTTCTGGATCGTCTTCTGCACCGCCGCGCCCAGGGCTTCCGGCGTCTTGGCCTTGGCCGCTTCCAGCTCGGTCGCGATGTAGTCCAGCGAATCCGCCACGATCGTGTTCAGGATCACCAACGGGCCGGCCACGGATTGGCTGGAGCCCACGGCGCGGAACTCGAATTTGTTGCCGGTGAAGGCGAACGGGCTCGTGCGGTTGCGGTCGCCCGCGTCCTTCGGCAGCGGCGGCAGCGTATCCACGCCCACCGTCAGGAAGCCGGGGCTCTTCGACTTGCCGGCGCCGCCCTTGGCGATCTGCGCGAACACCTCCGTCAACTGGTCACCCAAAAAGATCGACAGGATCGCCGGCGGCGCTTCGTTCGCGCCGAGGCGGTGGTCGTTGCCGGCGTGCGCCACGGAGGCGCGCAGCAGCGTCGCGTGCTTGTCCACGGCGCGGATGACGGCCGCGCAGAACGCCAGGAACTGCATGTTGCGGTGGGGCGTGTCGCCCGGCTCCAGCAGGTTGGCTTTCTTCGTGCCCAGCGACCAATTCAGATGCTTGCCGGAGCCGTTGATGCCCGCGAACGGTTTTTCGTGCAGCAGGCACGCCATGCCGTACTTCTGCGCCACGCGCTGCAGGACCGTCATCGTCAGGTACTGGTGGTCCGCGGCGACGTTCGCGTTTTCATAGACCGGCGCCAGTTCGTACTGGCCGGGGGCCACTTCGTTGTGGCGCGTCTTGACGGGCACGCCCAGCTTGTAGAGTTCCCGTTCCGCTTCCAGCATGAACGCCAGCACGCGCTCGGGGATGGCGCCGAAGTACTGGTCTTCCATTTCCTGGCCTTTCGGCGGCTTCGCGCCGAAGAGCGTGCGCCCCGCGCTGATCAGGTCCGGCCGCGCGAAGAAGAAGTTGCGGTCCACCAGGAAGTACTCCTGCTCGCAGCCCGCCGTCGCGAACACCCGCTCCGCGGCGCCGTGGCCGAAGATCTTCAGCAGGCGCTGCGCCTGCGCGTCCAGCACCTGCATGGAGCGCAGCAGCGGCGTCTTCTTGTCCAGCGCCTCTCCCGTCCACGAACAGAACGCCGTCGGAATGCACAGCGTCGTGCCGTTGGGGTTTT
>CAZECJ010000281.1:0-2275 GCA_964510645.1 uncultured Verrucomicrobiota bacterium
CCGCGCTTGATTTCGCGGCGGACGTATTTGACGGCGTCCTCGACGATCCAGCGGATGGGTTTGTCGTCGAGGCGGGAAGCGGTTTGGTTTTCGCGGGCCCAGGCGGTGGCGGGCTTGGACGCGTCGACGTGCGTGGGCTGCCAGCCGGCGGCGGCGCCGACGAGCGTGGCCGCGCCGGTGTACCCGAACAAGTTGAGCAGGCGCGCGCCGGGCGCGGCGGTCTGCTCGATGGCGCGCCAGTGGGGCGATTGTTCGGGAAAGACGCCGAGGTGCTTGCTGGTGTCGGAAATGCGGGCGAGAAAGGTCAGGTCGCCGTAGCGGAGCTTCCATTCGCGGGGACAGCCGGGGCGCAATTCCCAGCCGTCGTCTTCGTCGTGGACGGCCTGGGCGCGGTCCCATTGTTCCGGCGGCAGGTTCGGTTCCCACCACGCCTTGGGTTCGCCGCGGATGACGGTGACGGATCCAAAGCGTTCGAGCTTGCAGCGGCGACCGGAATCGATCAGCTCGTAGTCGGGAAAACCGCCGAGGGCGGTCCGGATGGACGGAGCATCAGGCATCGGCGGGTTCGTCGGCGGAGTCGCGGGAGGGCCGGCAGATGCCGCGTTTGGCGTGGTCGAGGAATTCGGCGTATTCGGCGGCGAATGGATTGCCGGTTTCGGCGCGGAGGCGTTCTTTGGCCTGGGTGAGGTTGAGTCCGGATCGATAGAGGAGGTCGAAGACCTGCTTGATCTGGGCGCGCTGGGCGGCGTCGAAGCCGGCTCGGCGCAGGCCCACCACGTTGAGGCCGGCGAGTCGGCTGTTCTGGGCGCTGGCGGTGCTGCAGAACGGCGGAAGATCCTTGCTGATGAAGCAGCAGGCCGCGACCATGGCGAGGCGGCCGATATGGCAGAACTGGTGCACGCCGGTGCCGCCGCCGACGAACGCACGCTCGCCGACGCTGACGTAGCCGCCGAGCAAGGCGCCATTGGCCATGATGACGCGGTCGCCGACCTCGCAGTTGTGGGCGGCGTGCGAGTTGGCCATCATGAAGACGTGGTTGCCGATGCGGGTGGTCGTGCCGGGCTTGGTGCCGCGGTGGATCGTGACGCCTTCGCGGAACGTGCAGTCGTCGCCGACGACGACGTAGGACGGTTCGTCCTTGAACGAGAGATCTTGGGGCAGGTCGCCGATGACGGCGCCGGAGTGCACCTTGCAACGCGCGCCGAGAGTCGTGTGGCCGAGAACGATGGCGTGGGGGGCGAGCACGCAGCCGTCGCCGAGGCGGGCGGTCGCCGCGACGCAGGCAAAGGGTCCGATCTGGACGTCGGTGCCGAGCTGGGCGCCGGGTTCGACGATGGCGGTGGGATGGATCATGGGGCAGTCTCCGGATGCATTTTCAGCCATCCTAGCGCAGGGGGCGGAGGGCGGCAATGCGGAAGAACGGCTCTGGCGTTTACAGGCGGGAGGAATTCGGGCATAAACGGAGGTGCGGGGCGCGCCCGCAAGCAAGGAGCGGCCATGATTCGGATGCTGGTGGTGGTGCAGACGGCGATTTCGCTGGGGGTGGGCGAACAGGTGTTCTTGACGGGCAGTTCGGAAGAACTCGGCCGCTGGAACGTCTCCGCGATTCCCATGACCCGCACGGACGACACGCGCTGGGAAGCCACGGTGGCGCTGCGCGCGGCGGAAACGGTGGAGTTCAAGGTGACGCGCGGAAGCTGGGAGACGGAAGAAGTGGACGCGCAGGGGAAACTCATGGCGAACCACGTGTTGCAGCCGGCCGAGGGGGGCACGATCGAGATCCGGGTGGCGGGCTGGAAAGACGAGCGGCTGGCGAAGGTGAAGCCGGGCATCACGGGGGATTACCAGCGGTTGCCGAAGGTCCATTCGAAATTCCTGGAGCGCGACCGCGACGTGATCGTGTGGTTTCCGCCGGGCTACGAGGCGCGGCCGACGAAGCGCTATCCGGTGCTGTACATGCACGACGGCCGCCAGGTGTTCGATCCGTCGACCTCCACGTGGGGCAAGGACTGGCAGGTGGACGAATTTGCGCAGGACATGATCCTCAACGGCGAGCTGGAGCCGTTCATCGTGGTGGCGGCGGATTGCACCGACGCGCGTTTCGACGAGTATTCGCCGGGGCGGAAGGGCGCCGACTACCTGCGGTTCCTGGTCGAGGAACTCAAGCCGCTGGTGGATGCCACCTGGCGGACGGATCCGGAGCGCGCGGCCATCGCCGGATCGAGCATGGGCGGGCTGATCTCGTTCTACGCGGCGTGGAAGCGGCCGGACGTGT
>CAZECJ010000282.1:0-2242 GCA_964510645.1 uncultured Verrucomicrobiota bacterium
CGAACGTCCCGCCGTATTCCGCCGGGATGTACAGGCCCATCAGGTCCATCTTGCCGAGTTCCCGCAGGATTTCCGTCGGAAAATGCCCGGTCTCGTCCAACTCCGCCCGCACCGGTTTCACGCGCGATTCCGCGAACTCCCGCACCATGCCGCGGATTTCCGTCGCCAGTTCCGACAACCCGTAATTCAGTTCAGCCATCTCTCGCTCCTTCCGGTTCCAACATCCAAGGGAAATGCCAGCCGCGGAATATGCCAGACCCCCCGGTCCCGATGCAACCCAAAGAAAAGCGTTCCACGCGGTTTTTCCGCGCCGGACGGCGTGCTACGGCTTCTGCCGCGCGCCCCACTGCTTGGCCAAAGCGAACACGGCCTCGTTCTGCGCCACGACCTTCTCCTTGCCGGGGAAGTTGGCCGCGATGGCCTCGCGGTAGGCCGCGTCGGGCAGGCCGAACCCGCCCAGCGCCGCCATCACGCCGACCATGGCCACGTTCGCGGCCCGGGGGTTGCCCCCCTCTTTCGCCAGCGCCAGCGCCGGCACCGCCAGCGTCCGCACCCCCGCCGGCGCGGCGAATTCGCCGATTTCCGCGGCGTAGAGCAGCAGCCCGCCCGGCTTCACCTCGCCCGCGAATTTTTCCAGCGAAGGCCGGTTCATCGCCACCAGCACGTCCGCTTCCGTCACCATGGGCGTGCCCACGGGCCGGCCCGAAATCACCACGCCGCAGTTGGCCGTCCCGCCCCGCTGCTCGGGACCATAGGACGGATACCACGACGTGAATTTGCCCGCGGCGCAGGCCGCGCGCGCCAGCACCACGCCCATGCTCAGCACGCCCTGCCCGCCGAATCCCGCCATCTTCACGTTGAGCGTCGGGGCGGCCGGATCGAGCTGCGCGTCCGGCGCGCGGTCGGTATCCAGATGCAGCATGCGGTCCAGCGTCTCCTTGCGGTAATCGCTCTCCGCCCGCACGATCGGCTGCGCTTCCGCGGAGCGGTCGCGCAGGACCCCCAGCGGGAATTCCACTTCCATCTGCTCGGCCACGAACCGGGTCGCGGCCTCCACGTTCATCTTCTGGTTGGTCGGGCACGCCATCAGCACTTCGACGAACGCATAGCCCTTGCCGTCGCGCTGGATTTCCAGCGCCTTGCGGATGGCCTGCCGGGCCTGCTTCAGCTTCGCCATGTTCGAGAACGACACCCGCGCGACGTAGACCGGCGCCCGCAGCTGGCTGATGATCTCCGCCATATGCAGCGGATAGCCCGACTGCAACGGATCGCGGCCGTCGGGCGAGGTTTCCGTCTTTTCGCCCACGAGCGTCGTCGGCGCCATCTGGCCGCCCGTCATTCCGTAGACCGTGTTGTTGACGAAGAACACCGCGAGCTTCTCGCCGCGGTTCGCCGCCTGCATCGTCTCGTTCAGGCCGATGGACGCCAGATCGCCGTCGCCCTGGTACGACACCACTACGGCGCCGTTCTTCGTGCGCGAAATCCCCGTGCCCACCGCCGCCGCGCGGCCGTGCGCCACCTGGATGTTGCCCGTGTCGAAATAGTAGTACGCGAACACCGCGCAGCCCACGGGGCTGATCACGACCGTGCGGTCCTGCAGCGCCAGGTCCGCCAGCGCTTCGCCGATCAATTTGTGCAGCACGCCGTGCTCGCAGCCGGGACAGTAGTGCGTCGCCGTCAGCGCCGAGCCGCCCTTGCGCGGAAACATCTTGTAGAGGCCCCGCGTTTCGATCACCTTTTCCATCGCTCGCTCCTGCCTCAAGCCTTTTTCGCCGTTTCGCGGATCTTCGCCAGGATCGCGTCCTGCGTCACCAGATTGCCGCCGAGCCGGTAGACCAGATGCACCGGGCACCGGCATTCGATCGCCAGTTTCACGTCGTCGCGCATCTGCCCGTTGCTCATTTCCACGCAGATCAGCTGCTTGCCGCCCCGGCCCACGAACGCGTTCAGCGCGTCCTTCGGGAACGGAAAGAGCGTCTTCGGCCGGAACAGGCCGGCCCTCAAGCCCTCGGCCCGCGCCGCGTCCACCGCGCCCTGCGCGATGCGCGCGCTGATGCCGTACGCCACCAGCGCGACGTCCGCGTCGTCCATCCGGTAGCTCTCGGAATCCTGTTCCGCCGCCTCCACCGCCGCGTATTTCGCCTGCAGCTGGTGGTTGAAGGCCTCCTGCTGGTCGAAGTTCAGGAAGATCGACGTCACCACGTTCGGCCGCGTGGCGGCCGTGCCGTCCACCGCCCAGCTC
>CAZECJ010000283.1:0-2240 GCA_964510645.1 uncultured Verrucomicrobiota bacterium
TCCGGCATGTGCGAACACGGCCGCATCCTCCACCATCTCAAGCACGGCATCGAAAACGAGAAAAACCTCATCCTCCTCGTCGGCTACCAGGCCGAAAACACCCTCGGCCGCCGCATCCAGAACGGCGAAAAGAAGGTCCGCATCTTCGGCGACGAATTCGCCCTGAAGGCCGAAGTCCAGACGCTCCACTCTTTCAGCGCCCATGCCGACCGGCTCGAGCTCTTCCGCTACGTCCGCGACGCCAAGCCGAAAAAGATCTTCCTCGTCCACGGCGAACAATCCCAGCGCGAATCCTTCGCCCGCCTCCTTCAAGAACAGCTGCACATGGACGTTTCCCTGCCGGCCAACGGCGAGGTCGTCGATCTCTCCTCCTTCCTCGGCTCCGCCCCATGACCGACGCCCCTTCCGTCCCTCCCTTCCGCGCCGGCATCGCCGCCATCGTCGGCCGCGCCAATACCGGCAAGTCCTCGCTCCTCAACGCCCTCCTCGGCGAACAGATTTCCGTCGTCTCCCCCATCGCCCAGACCACGCGCCGCCCCGTCCGCGGCATCCACAACGAACCCAACCTCCAGATCGTCTTTCTCGACACCCCCGGCATCCGCCAGGCCACGCATTCGCTCAGCTCGATGCTCAACCGCACCGCGCGCGGCCTCGTCACCGGTTCCGACGTCGTCCTGCTTCTGCTCGACGGCTCCATCCCCCCGCAGGACGAAGACCGCGGCTGGATGCAGAAACTCGCCGGCGACACGTCCCCCATCTTCGCGCTCCTCAACAAGACCGACCTCGGCCGGCGCCGCACTGCCTACGAAGCCGTCTGGACCGAGGTCCTCGAAAAGAACCTCGCGCGCAATCCCTCCTTCGTCCCGCCGCCCATCCGCTGGTTCGAAGTTTCCGCCGCCACCGGCGACGGCCTCCCCGTCCTCCTCGACGCCATCCGCGCGCTCATGCCCGAAGCCCCCCAGCCCCTCTTCCCCCCCGACATGCTCACCGACGATCCCGGCCCCTTCTTCATCGCCGACGTCATCCGCGGCCAGATCAACATCCGCCTCAAGGCCGAACTCCCCCACGCCATCGCCGTCGCCGTCGAGCAGATCGAGGAAACCGCCGACGTCGTCAAGGTCACGGCCACGATCTACGTGGAGAAGAATTCCCAGCGCCCCATCGTCATCGGCCAACGCGCCCACATGATCCGCGACATCCGCCACGCCGCCGAAAAAGCGCTCACCGACATCTACGAGAAAAAGCACAAGCTCGAGCTCTGGGTCAAAGTCGAGCCCAACTGGTCCCGCAACTACTGGATGCTCAAGAAATTCGGCTACGTCGGCACCTGAAGTCGGCGGTTCCAGGTTCGGGGGCTGTTCACTTGAAGATTGGACATTGGATATTGGACATTGGATATTGAGTTTCCCTCTTTGACTTGCATTCCCGCCCCCGCTGCGGCTAACTCGTTCCCATGAGCTCTGCTGCTTTCATCCTGATCGCCCTCCTCGTCGGCGTCGCTCTCGGCTACGCCGTCGCCGCCTTCCGCGCCGCCGCGCAGATCGAGCGCGCCAAATCCGACGCCATCCGCCTCCAGGCCCAGCTCGAAACCCTCGCCGCCGCCCGCGCGGAGCTCGCCAACCAGTTCCAAGTTCTGGCCGCGCAGGTCCTCGACGCCCAGTCGCAGAAATTCTCCGTCCAGCACCGCGAAGCCCTCGGCGCCCTCCTTTCCCCCCTCGGCGAGAAAATCGCCGACTTCAAGCAAAAGGTCGAACAGGTCCACCTCGCCGACGTCCAGCAGCGCAGCGCCCTCAAGCAGCAGGTCGAATTGCTCGCCGAGCAAAGCCGCGCCGTCGGCGAAAAAGCCGACCACCTCGCCGACGCCCTCAAGGGCGACAACAAGGCCGTCGGCAACTGGGGCGAACTCGTCCTTGCGCGCATCCTCGAATCCGCCGGCCTCCAGCAGGGCCGCGACTACGATCTCCAGGTCAGCGCGACCTCCGCCGACGGCCGATTCCAGCCCGACGCCGTCGTCCGCCTCCCCGAAAACCGCTGCATCGTCGTCGACGCCAAGATGTCCCTCAAAGACCACGCCGACTACGCCGCGGCCGAAACCGCCGAAGCGCGCGCCGAAGCCCTCCGCCGCCTCGTCGCCTCCGTCGAGGCCCAGATCAAGCGCCTCGCCGAAAAACGCTACCAGGATCTTCCCGCCTTCCAGGACCGCACCCCCGACTTCGTCCTCATGTTCATCCCCTCCGAGC
>CAZECJ010000284.1:0-2232 GCA_964510645.1 uncultured Verrucomicrobiota bacterium
TCCGGTCTTCTCCTTTCAGATGACAAGTTCATGCCCATGCTGGGCACACTAGCCGGCCCCGGTGGGGCCGGAGGGATGAACAGCCCCGGCCCCAGCGGGGCCGGCTACAACAAATCCGAAACGCCTCCTGCCACCGGTTCCAGCGCGGCGGCGGCGCGAAGCCGCCGGCCTTGTCGATCTGCAGCAGCGCCGGATCCATCTCGTCGATGAAGCGGGACGGTCACGTTGAACAAGCGGCTCTCCTCGGCGCCAGTTGGAGCTCCTAGCGGATTTCGATTTTCTGTAGCCGGCCCCGGTGGGGCCGGAGGGGTTAACAGCCCCGGCCCCAGCGGGGCCGGCTACAACAAATCCGAAACGCCCCCTACCACCGGTTCCAGCGCGGTGGCGGCGCGAAGCCGCCGGCCTGATCGATCTGCAGCAGCGCTGGATCGACCTCGTCGATGAACCGCGACGGCAGGCACAGCATGACGCCGCCGTCGCGCGCCTTGCGCATCCGCGGCACGCAGAGCCAGAGGTAATCCTTCGCGCGCGTGACGGCCACGTAGAACAGGCGGCGCTCCTCGGCCTCGTTGGCTTCTTCTTCGAGCGATTTCGCCGCCGGGAACATGCCGTCCACCAGCCACAGGACGAACACGGCTTTCCATTCCAGCCCCTTGGCCTGGTGCACCGTCGTCAGCCGGATCGCCGCCGCCGGCGCCCCCGCATGCCGGTTTTGCTCGGCGTCGAGATTCGTCAGCAAGGCCATCTCGCTCAGAAAATCCGCCGTGCTTTTGTACTTTGCCGAAAACGACGACAGTTCCTCGACGTCTTCGAGACGCGGCTTCGCGTTTTCGAAGGTTTCCGCCGCGTAGTCGCCGTAGAACGCCTCCGTGAAGCGGAAGACCAGCTCGTCGGGCCGCTCCAGCACCGCGCCGTCTTCCTCGCCGGGCGGAAACAGCTTGTCCTCGATGGCCTTCCAGAGCGGCTGCGCCTCCTTCGGCAGCAGCCCCGCCAGCTGGATGCGCTTGGCCGAATCGCGCAGGTTCAGGTGCTCGCCCAGCGCCGCCCACAGGGTCTGGACTTTCTTGGGGCCCACCTTCGGTAGCATTTCCATCAGCCGCCCGAACGCCAGGCTGTCGGCGGGATTCACGGCGAGGCGCGGCAGCGCGCAGACGTCCTTGATGTGGGCCTGCTCGAAAAACCGCACGCCGCTCATCAGGACGTAGTCCTGGTGCGCGCGCGCCAGTTCGAGCTGCAGTTCCATGGCGTGGAAATGGGAGCGGTACAGGACCGCGATCTGGCTCGGCTCCACCTCGCCCGAGTCCAGCAGCCGGCGGACCTTTTCGACCACGTAGCGCGCCTGGTGCCCGCCGTCGGTCAGCTTCGCCAGCACCGGCTTGACGTCGGCGGCGCGCGTCGCGCGCAGCACCTTCTGGTACTGCTCGGGATTCCCCGCGATGACCTGGTTGGCCACCTCCAGGATGCCCGGCACGCTGCGATAGTTCTCCTCCAGCTTGAAGATGGTTGCGTCGGGATAGCGCTGCTGGAACGACAGGATGTTCTTCACCTCCGCCCCGCGCCATGAATAGATGCTCTGGAAATCGTCGCCCACCGCCAGCAGGTTGCGGTGTCGCGCCGCGATCAAATCCACGAAGTCGCTCTGCAGATTGTTCGTGTCCTGGTATTCGTCCACCAGCACGTGGCGCATGCGCTCCTGATAGGAGGCCGCGACGGCTTCGTTTTCCTGCAGGAGCTTCAGGCCGTTGACGAGCAGGTCGTCGAAATCCATCGCGTTCAAGCCGCGCTTGCGCTTTTCGTAGAGCGCGTGGACCTTCAGCACGCCGTCGAGATCCACCGCGTGCTCCTCGAAATGCGCCCGCACCGTTTCCCCGACGTCCGCGCCCCGGTTCGCGGCCAGCCCGAACACGCTGCCGAGCACCGACGCCTTCGGGAACTTCTTGTCCTTGAGCCCCAGCTCGGCGATGCAGGCCTTGAGCAGGCGCGCGGAATCGTCCTCGTCGAGGATGCTGTAGTCCGGCCCGTAGCCGAGCCGCGCGGCATGGCGGCGGAGCATGCGGTTGGCCGCGTGGTGGAAGGTGCCCCCCCACAGCCCGCCGACGTCGCCGCCGATCAAATGCGCGGCGCGCTCGAGCATCTCGCGCGCGGCGCGGTTCGTGAAGGTCAAGAGCAGGACGTTTCGCGGATCGACCCCCTGTTCCAGCACCAGCCACGCCACGCGGTGCGTCAGCGTGC
>CAZECJ010000285.1:0-2220 GCA_964510645.1 uncultured Verrucomicrobiota bacterium
AGATGGGGATAAAAAATAAATACAATTTTCTTTCTTATTCATGTATTACCTTTTTAAAGAATTCCGATTAAATTAGTGAGCAATTATGAAATACTTATATGAGATAAATTATAATTTTAACCAGCACAATCAAATAAATGAAAACACCACTTTATCTTTTGCTCTGTATTGCATTAATGATTTCAGCATGCAAGAAAGAACCTGTAATTTCTGATTCTAAAGCAGGTATAAGCGATGAAAAGGTTTCATCACTTGTAAGAAACTTTAAGAAAACCGGCTCATCCGGACTAAAATCAACCTGGGAAGTATCTCCCGACAGTGCAATTTGGTATCTGGGAGCGACAGCCAATTACACTTACGGGGACGCTTCACGCGAAACCGAAAATACCTGGACGGATACCTGCTTTTTTGCTATTCCCATGGCAAATCAAAAAGTGACTGTCTCAGTATTATTTAATAAATACGTTGAGCTGATTGATAAACTCAGGGATATGTATCATTCCAGGAACGAAGAGAACAAACAGTTGCTGGCCGTTTCAGTTAAAACTCTCAACTATAACACCGATACAATTTACTGTATGGGAGTCGCTGTGTTTGCTTATGGACCGATACAAGTTCCATGTGTATTCAATAGTATTGACTCATGGTCATTTTGGAAATATTACGGGAACGGGGGTATTTGCGATGGACCAAATTCAGGAACTCATCCCGAGAGTGACGCTGCCGAAGAAACACAGAAAAGAATTATGGCATGTAAAGGGGTTCCAATGGGTAACTATTATTATGATAGCGTTATTGTTATAGAAATCATCGATCCGCTAAAGTTCCCAATTGATCCCACCTTCAATACGCCGCTGAGCAATGACCGCTACTCACATCTTTATTGGAACAGTAGTCAGTATCCCAATTTTAATGGATGTATTCCTCCTGCTGATTTGAAGTTCTATCTGACCAAGACCAAAGAACTTATTTATAATGATACTGTGAACGGCGGTATTCGACCTTCCGGTTATAGTTTTATTAGTATTGATATGTTGGGAAAGGAGAAACTGAATGATAATTATATAATTTTTATGCATAATGCCATTATTAGCTATGGTGAATTGAGATTCAGACCTGACCCAATTGATGTCCTCTAAAGCTATATCTGTAAGCTATGAAAAAGCTGTTGTTATTTTGCCTTTTATCAGGATTTATGAGCTCCTATGCCCAAACATCCTTTATAAGAACTTTTGGAGACATTTATGAAGAAATACCTATTTGTATAAAGCAGATTGGTTCGTCATATTTTATGAGCTTAAACTACCGTGAAAAGCAAATCACCCAATCTGTATGGAGAAATACTCAAATATTGAAGATGGATCGAAGTGGGAAAATTATTGATTGCTATACTGATCCAATTCAATCGGAACATTACTCTGATATACGATGCATATACCCACTTAATGATTCAGAACTTCTGATGATTGGGGGATGGAAATCAGATTCAAAGTCAAATGCTCAAATCTGGATAATGAAGATGGATACAGCATTAAATATTTTATGGGAAAATAAATATATGACCAATAGACCTTTTACATCAAAGATGTCTATTACTGAAAACCCACAAGGCAATATTCTAATTGGCGCAGCTCTGACAACAAGTAGTCCGAATCACCAGTATTCTGTGCTTTTATTTGAAATCACAAAGAACGGAGATTCCGTGAGATCGAATTATTTCTATGGAGGTGTGCCAATGATTACAGATATTCAATCCCTGATTTACATTAATGGAAATTATAAAGCATTTGTCAAGGGCTTTCATCAATCTATTACGGATAGCCCTACCCAGATTCTTCAACTGGATACATTATTAAACCAGTTGGATATCAGACAAATGCCAACCAATCAGGATATCTATGTAACAGCCGAAAAAATGAATAATAATGAATACTATGTTACTGGTCAGGATTATTCATCAGAAAGTAACCTTGATGTCTCTATAACAAAATTAGATTCTGATGAAAATGTATTGTCTTATAGCAGTGCCAGCACACCTGGTTTTTATCCTGATTACTCAGCATGGCAGCGCTGTATGTCCATATCTAACAGCAGCATTTATACCGGAGGGTCAGGAAAGGATAACGGAGATTTTTACTTTTGCAGAGAAGATTTTCGTAAAATGTTAATGCTGAGCAACTACGACTCTCTGCTGAATTGCCGATGGACATATTTTTATGG
>CAZECJ010000286.1:0-2212 GCA_964510645.1 uncultured Verrucomicrobiota bacterium
TTCACGCAATACAGGGAGTTATAGTCGAGCAGTTATGACAGACAGCTATGTGTAACTATCTATTTTGACAATAGTGATTTAACAGATGATCACAAACCTACAGGTTAGATGAAAGAGGGATGTTGTTAGTAACTTTACCTACCTGATGTATCTCAAGAAAGTGGGGTCAGTGCTTATTACTCTCTACTCACTTCTTGTAACTGATCTAACAACAATGAGATTTCGTTTTGTGCCTTTCTTATCACTTCGACCAGTTCACCAGAAGAGCGCTTATCAGAGAAATCAGGCGCATTATTATTAACAGCCTTAATATCGTATTCTTTAGCTTCAGCTTCCTCTTTAGTCATAAACCAGCTACGTTCACTTATTCTATTTGGATGTTCAACAGGTAGCCTAAGCCGCATCAGAAAATCATCAAAGTGTTTAAACTCGAGCGGATTGCCCTTATTTACTTTACGAGGTTTGAACTCCTCGTCTAGGGTCATATCGTAAAACCAGATCTGTTCCGTGGATTTGCCTTTAGTAAAGAATAGTAAATCTGTTTTCACACCTGCACCAGCATTTACGAATACCCCTCCCGGTAGGCTGACAATACAGAATAAATCGCAATCATTCAGTAGCTTCCGTTTGGTCTGAGTGTAAGCTTTAGTTTTAGTATGGAAGAGCACGCCTTCATCAATTACCATTCCACAAGTGCCACCATCTTCCAGACTGCTGATTATATGCTGCAAGAAGAGAATCTGAGCTTTTCCTGATTTATATGCGAAACTCGATTGCGCTGCTTTGCCTTCCTTACTCCCAAACGGCGGATTGGTAAGTATGTATTTGAACTGCGCAGGAGCCCCTTCGAATAGGTCCCCGAAAGTAACTGCACCTGTGAGAGTGTTGCCATGCCATATGCGAGGTAAATCTATATCGTGGAGCACCATGTTAGCGAGTAATATTGGAATAGCTTCGTCAGCATCTTCCCTGCCCCAAAAAGTGCTTGTTTTGAGCTCTTCTATCTGGGTTGCTGTGGGGTTTTGTTTAATCAGGTGCTTATAAGACTCAATTAGAAATCCGCCCGTACCACAACAGGGATCATAGACCTTACCCCCTAAAATAGGATTTACAACTTCGACTATCAGCCTTATAACTTCACGAGGGGTAAAGAATTGTCCACCATCGTTTTTCTTTTCACCAAGATTGGGTAACATCCCTTCAAAAGCTTGCGATATAGGGAACATGTGCTGTGTATCAATTTCTGCTTGGGTTAAGCTATGAATCTCATCAAGCACATCCAAAAGATTTGCGTCACTCTTCAGAACAGTCTGACCTTGATTGATAAATATTTCGGAAACCACTTTCTGTATATTGGATGCACCTGCATTGTCTTTAAGCTTTGAATAATAGGGAAACAAGGTATTGTTTACGAAGTCAATAAAGCTTGATTCTCCGTTTTCAAGCATCTCCCTACGTTTCCAGCCTTGTAGCTTGTCTGTGATGGTCTTTTCAAAAGAAACACTCCGATCAAATGGTGCTGCCCAATCATGCCAGCGGTATGGAGTATGCAATGTCGCCTCAAATTGACTTCCCAATGCTGAAGCTTTCATTTCTTCCTGCTGTTCCGTTATATCAAGATATCGGAGGAATAGTAGCCACGTAAGTTCTGCAACATATAAGCGTGCTCCTTTTGCTTTATCTCTTCTAAGGATATTGCAGACACGTTTTAAGGCTTTGTCCATAATTGAAATTGATTTAACACTGCGTCCTTTTGCGCTATTCATGAATCCCCCAGTCCAAAAAAAATCTCAGATAGAAGTGCATGTTCTAGAGCCTTGATAGCATTGCTTTGAGAATTAATCATTTCAATCATCTGCTGTATTGTATTATGATTTTTTTCTAGTTTCTTACTAATCACTTTCAAAACCTTATCGTTAAGCATTATCGGAACCCTTATGGACTTAAGTTCAGGCATGCCTATTGAACCAAAAGTAGCACCCGACGAAAGGGCTTCAATATCCTTATGGATATACTTTAAGTAATAATAGACAAGATTAACATGGTCCACGTTAGTGCATCGAATGGCAGCAATGCCTCTCCCAATGCAGCATATACTATCGGCAATGTTCACAGATCCTACTGGAGCTCTTACAGATATTAGAATATCAAGAGGATTTGCGACTTTTTTGGGTTTACTGCAATAGACTGTGGGGATGGGAGTTGTATCACC
>CAZECJ010000287.1:0-2211 GCA_964510645.1 uncultured Verrucomicrobiota bacterium
CTCCGAGTGTTTTCTCCGCATCGAGCGCTTCTTCTGCTTCCGTCATCTTCTGCTGCAGCCAGTCACGGGCTTCAGGTTTGGTTGAAAGTGTCTTGCTGATCCGCTTTCCGGATTTCAACGTCACCCATGCCCGCCAGGTCCCATTCGGAGTCGGACGGACGCTGCCCTCGTTGTGCCCACGATGCCTGGTTTTGCTTTTTCTGGATTGCTGAGTCATTGTTTCCTCCTGTTGCGAAACATCTGGCAGCAATCCACGTTTTTCTCGATATTCATTTATTAAGGTGCGGTTGTTACAAATCATTGTAGCATCCTTTCTTGAAATTGGAACATCAGTTCTGTCTATTACGTCCAGCAATTAGGCTGTTTTGTCCTAAATTCCTGGCGATGAATTCCTCCAGATCTGCCGGCCGCACACGCACGCTGCGTCCGATCTTAACTGTTGGAATAATTCGCTGACGCATGAGCTGGTAAGCATACGCGCGCGAGACATGCAGAATCTTGGCGATCTCCTCGCCGGTGAGCAATTTGGTAAATTGGGTGGTTCCTTCTTCCATTCATAATCCTTTCAAGTTGAGTGATTGAGACCCGCCAGCCATGCCACACACTTAAGGTGTTGGCGTGGCTGGCGTATGTTTTTCATCGTTCAAATGATTTTTTCCGAAGACCACCTCCTTTCTGTTGTGGAAAACAAAACGACCTGCCAAAATTTACTGGCAAGGTCGCTCCAACGATAATAAGAAAGTCCAAACGATTTCAGCGACGATTAATCTGTGTCGATTACTTGGTCTTATTGTACAAAACTAAAAGGGGTGATCCTAGGGGGACAATTGTGAAGATGTAACAGACAACTTTTCAAATTCATCATGCTTTGAAAATTTTGACTTGAATTCTTACATCTTTTTTTATTAAGCTGCTACAATAGCACTATATTTTCCAGTACCATTGGCCAATATTTTAAGGGAGGATTTATGTCAAAACTCACATGCAGTGTTTGTGGAAATATTTGGGATGGTAGTGTGAGTCCCTTTTGCCCTTCATGCCTGGAACATAATTGGGAAGCTTCCACTGGATTTATTCAACCAAAACACGATCCAAGCCGTTTACCGAATTATTATGACAAATATAGATCTGTAGTAACCATGGATTTTATTACAAACAGAGATGAATATATAAACACCTTAGCTTATAACGGTACTTATTATTATGATACCCAATATAGAAATTTTACCTGCTTCATGAATCAACCGCTTGGATTAGTTTCTGGATCAGCTATCCCGGCAAATTATCCTTGGCCCACCCATCCACTTGATTCTCAAAAAGTAGTTAGTATCAACTACAACCCACATGTTTACGCCGTGGATTTCGATGAGGTCAAGATTGAAATTGCTCAGGGCAGATTAGTCCCAGCACGTATGTGTGAAATTGTAGGTTGTTCCAATTTAGCAATACCTGGTTCTAAGAGGTGTTCCAGACACTGATATTTGACTAAAAAAAGCACAGATTACACAATAATAATCTATGCACCTTTATCCAAAAATCTATCTGAAGCAGGTGTAACATGAACATAACGTTAGATGAGAATCAACTAAAGGTTTTCACTTTTATCGGAAACAAATTAAAACCATTAATCGAGAATTCTATCCAGGAACTCTTAAACACGAAACATTTATACCAAAATATTAATATCTCATTTCCAGATTCAGAATCCGTATATAAAGAAATTGCTCCTGAGTTAGCAGCAGCACGATTCGATTTGAAGACAATAAAACCGTTTTACGATCAATTATTTCAAATCACAAATGAAGTTGCTTGGGGCATAATTAATCCAAACAGAAGATTGTCTAGTTTTTTTACCGGTGGTCAGGGTATGAGATACGTCCCTTCCATAGAAATCTCCCCAAAAACAATAAAATGCTTTTGTCATAACTGTGATGAGATAGAACCATATAACTTTGTCTTTGGTGGGGATGTCATACATGATCCGATAGATGACCCTCAAAATGTTCAAGTATTTGCCCTAGCATATGAATGCCAAGGTTGTAAGTCGTATCCAGAAGTTTTTCTGGTGCGAAGGAAAGGCACAAAAATTATCCTGAGTGGTCGTTCGCCTATAGAACAAGTAATCGTTGCCAAACAAATCCCAAAATCACATAAGGAATACCCGGATTCCACGTCGAATAAATTTTGCCACCATTTTCACCCTGGAGGCGT
>CAZECJ010000288.1:0-2184 GCA_964510645.1 uncultured Verrucomicrobiota bacterium
CGGCCAAGGCGTTCGCCGACGCGGGCATCCTCGTGCACGCCTACCTGATGTACGGATTTCCGAGCCAAACCGTCCCGGAGACGGTGGACGCATTGGAAACGGTGCGGCAACTCTTCGAAGAGGGGTGTCTGCATTCCGGCTATTTCCACCGGTTCGCGTGCACGGTGCATTCGCCGGTCGGCCGGCATCCGGAAAAATTCGGAGTCGAGTTGCTGCCCTTGCCGCCGGCGCCGTTCGCGAAAAACGACGTGGGGGTCGTCGATCCGGCGAGCGGGGATCTGGAAATGCTGGGGCGGGGCTTGCGCAAGGCACTGTACAACTTCATGCACGGCGTGGGGCTGGACGCCGACGTGCGCGCCTGGTTCGACGCTCCCGTACCGCGCCCGAAGCTGAAGCGCGGTTTCATTGCGCGGGCGCTGTCGTCCTGACGGCTCCAGGTTGCGCTGCGTTTCCCGGCGGAGTAGACTGCCCGGCAACGGAAAAGGAGCCCGCCCATGAAGAAAGTCCGCAAACCCGCCCGCAAACCCTCGTTGGAACGCCACTGGTCGCAGGCCGTCACGGACGGAATGGAGCGCGCGGCCAGCCGCGCCATGCTGCACGCGGTCGGCTTCACCCGCGCCGATTTCCGCAAGTCGCAGGTCGGCATCGCCTCGACCTGGAGCCAGGTCACGCCCTGCAACATGCACATCGACCGCCTGGCGCGGCGGGCGGCGGAAGGCGTGGCGGCCGCCGGCGGCAAGCCGGTGATCTTCAACACGATCACGATTTCCGACGGGATTTCCATGGGCACGCCGGGCATGCGCTATTCGCTCGTTTCGCGCGAAATCATCGCGGACTCGATCGAGGCCGTGGCCGGTTGCGAGGCGTTCGACGGTCTCGTGGCCATCGGCGGGTGCGACAAGAACATGCCCGGGTGCCTGATCGCGATGGCGCGGCTCGACCGGCCGGCGGTTTTTGTGTACGGCGGGACGATCAAGCCGGGTTGCCACCATGGGAAGCCGGTGGATATCGTCAGCGTGTTCGAGGCCGTGGGGAAAAAGGCGCGCGGAGAGATTTCGGACAAGGAATTGCAGGCCATCGAAGGCTACGCGATTCCGGGGGCGGGCTCGTGCGGCGGCATGTACACGGCCAACACGATGGCCTCGGCCATCGAAGCGCTCGGCATGAGCCTGACGAACAGCGGGGCCCAAAACGCGGTTTCCGCCGCCAAGACGCGCGACTGCCGCGAAGCCGGCCGCGCCGTGGTGAATCTGATCCGCCGCGGCATCCGGCCCTCCGACATCCTGACGCGCGCGGCGTTCTTGAACGCCATCGCGCTGGTCATGGCGATGGGCGGCTCGACCAACGCGGTGCTGCATCTGCTGGCGATCGCGCATGCGGCGAACGTGAATCTGGAACTGGACGACTTCACCCGCGTGGGAGCGCGGACGCCGGTGCTGGCGGACCTGAAGCCCAGCGGGAGGCACGTGATGTCGGAGCTGGTGGCCATCGGAGGGACGGCGCCGCTGATGAAGCTGCTGGTGGAAGAGGGGCTGATGGACGGCGCCGCGCTGACGGTGACCGGCCGCACGTTGCGCGACAATCTAAAGAACATCCGGTCGTATCCCGCGAAGCAGACGATCATCCGGCCGCTATCCAGCCCAATCAAGAAGGATGGCCATCTGGTGATCCTGCGCGGCAACCTGGCGCCGGATGGCGCCGTGGCGAAAATCAGCGGCCACGAAGGGCTGCGATTCGAAGGTCGCGCTATCGTGTTCGAATCCGAGGAAACGGCGCTGGCCGCGATCTTGAAGGGCCGGGTGAAGAAGGGGCACGTCGTGGTCATCCGCAACGAAGGGCCGCGGGGCGGGCCGGGCATGCGCGAGATGCTTTCGCCGACGTCCGCGATCATGGGCCGCGGGCTCGGCCACGACGTGGCCTTGATCACCGACGGGCGGTTTTCGGGCGGCAGCCACGGTTTCGTGGTGGGACACATCACCCCCGAAGCGGCGATCGGGGGCCCCATCGCCTGGGTGAAAAACGGCGATCCCATCGTCCTCGACGCCGAGACGCGCCGGATCGATCTGGGAATTTCGGCCGCGGAAATCCGGAAACGCCGCGCGGCGTGGAAGCCGTCGCCGCCCAAAGAGACCCGCGGCGTGCTGGCCAAGTACGCGCGCGAGGTCGGCAGCGCCTCGTTCGGCG
>CAZECJ010000289.1:0-2149 GCA_964510645.1 uncultured Verrucomicrobiota bacterium
GTTTCCGGGCTTGATTCCGCCCGCGAAAACCCTATAAATGGCCGGCCTTATGAAAAAGACCTATTCCATCGGATTGATTCCCGGCGACGGGACCGGCCCTGAAGTCACCCGCGAGGCCGTCAAGGTCCTTGGCGCCGCCTCCCGGAAGTTCGGCTTCCAGCTGGATTACACCCCTTATGACTTCGGCGGCGAGCGCTACCTGAAGACCGGCGAAACGCTGCCGGATTCCGCCATCGAGGAATTCCGCAAGCACAGCGCGCTCTACCTCGGCGCCATCGGGCATCCGCAGGTCAAGCCGGGCATCCTGGAATGCGGCATCCTGCTCAAGGCGCGCTTCATGCTGGACCAGTACATCAACCTGCGCCCCGTGAAGCTCTACCGCAAGGAAGACTGCCCGCTCAAGGACAAGGAACCCAAGGACGTCGATTTCGTCGTCATCCGCGAGAACACCGGCGGCATCTATACCGGCGTCGGCGGCGCGGTGCAGAAGGGCACGAACCTCGAAGTGGCCACGCAGGTCATGGTCTACAGCCGGCCCGTCGTGGACCGTTGCATGAAGTTCGCCTATGAGTACGCCCGGCGGCGCAACCGCAAGAAAATGCTGACCCTCGTCCACAAGTGCAACGTCCTCACCCACTGCGGCGACCTCTGGGTCCGCGCGCACAAGGAAATGGGCGACCGCGACTTCCCGGACGTGAAGCAGGACTACAACCACGTGGACGCCTGCACGATGTGGTTCGTGAAGCAGCCCGAGTGGTACGACGTGATCGTGACGGAAAACCTGTTCGGCGACATCATCACCGACCTGGCGGCCATCGTCCAGGGCGGGCTCGGCGTCGCCGCGGGCGGCAACATCAATCCCGACGGCGTCTCGATGTTCGAGTGCATGGGCGGCAGCGCCCCGAAGTACACGGGCAAGAACGTCATCAACCCCATCGCGGCCATCGCCGCGGGCGGCATGATGCTCGACACCCTGGGCGAGTCCGAGGCGGCGCAAGCCGTCGACCGGGCCGTCACGGCCGCGCTCAACGGCGGGAAGATCCAATCCCTCGCCGCTGGCCGCATGGGCCTGGGCACGTCCGAGGTCGGCGACCTGATCGCAGGCCTCGTCTAGCCCGCTGGTTGACAAATCGAAAATTCCAGCTAGATTCCTCCCCCCTTCCTTTAGGAGAACCACAATGAAGAAATACAATGTGTGCATGGTCGGCATCGGCGCGGTCGGAACGGAAATCGTCCGGCTGCTGCGCAAGCGCAATTTCCCGATGGCCAAGTTGACCGCGTTCGCGACCCGCGAGCGCACCGAGATGATCGACGGCTTGCCGGTCGACGTGAAGGTCGCGACGGGCCCCGAGTCGTTCAAGGGCTATGATTTCGCGTTCTTCGCGGGCACCGAAGGCGCCAAGGGCGCGTCGAAGACCCTGGGCTGGGGCGCGGCCGAGGTCGGCTGCTGCGTCGTCGACAACGGCGACGACTTCCGCATGGATCCGCGCGTGCCGCTGTGCATTCCGGAAATCAACGCGGATGCGCTGAAGGGCCACCAGAACTTCATCGCGAACCCGAACTGCTCGACCGCCATCGCGCTGATGCCGCTTTTCGCGCTGCATCGCGAGGCCAAGATCAAGCGTATCGTGTGCTGCACCTACCAGGCCGTCTCCGGCACGGGCGCCGCGGCCATCCGCGAGCTCGAAACCCAGGTCCGCGCCTGGGCCGCCGGCCAGCCCATGGTCCACGAAGTCTATCCCGCGCAGATCGCGTTCAACGTCATCGCGCAGATCGGCTCCGAAGCCAAGGACCTGCCCGGCTACACCTCCGAAGAGGCCAAGCTGCCCCGCGAAACCCGCAAGATCCTCGGCGACGATTCCATCCAGGCGGTTTCCACCTGCGTGCGCGTCCCCGTGGTCAACGGGCACAGCGAGGCCATCCACGTCGAGTTCCACAATCCGATCACCCCCGAGCGCGCCCGCGAGATTCTTTCGAAGACCCCCGGCGTGCAGGTCGTCGACGATCTGTCCAAGTCCGTCTTCCCGATGCCCATCGAGGCTTCCGGCAAGTACGACACCCTCGTCGGCCGCATCCGCAAGGATGCCACGGTCCCGAACGGCCTCTCGCTGTTCGTCGCCGGCGACAACATCTGGAAGGGCGCCGCCCA
>CAZECJ010000290.1:0-2146 GCA_964510645.1 uncultured Verrucomicrobiota bacterium
TCGGCGTCGCCCACGGCATCGTCGTCAACAGCGGCCAGGCCAACGCCTGCACCGGCAAGCAGGGCTATCGCGACGCCCAGACCATGGCCGTCCACGCCGCCAAGCAGTTCGGCATCGCTCCCGAAACCTTCCTCGTCTGCTCCACCGGGCGCATCGGCGTCCCGCTGCGCATGGACATCATCCTCCCCGGCATCGAAAAGCTCGCGCCGGCCGTCGTCCCCGGCGGCGGCGAATCCGCCGCCCGCGGCATCATGACCACCGACCTCGTGCCCAAGCGCTACACCGCGACGTTCCGGGCCAACGGCCGGACCTGCCGCCTCACCGGCATCGCCAAGGGCTCCGGCATGATCCAGCCCTGCATGGCCACCATGCTCGCCTTCCTCCTCACCGACGCGAAAGTCGACCGCCGCGCCATGCAGAAGGCCCTCAAGGCCGCCGTGGACCAATCCTTCAACCGCATCTCCGTCGATGCCGACCAGAGCACCAACGACACCGTTCTGCTGCTCGCCAACGGCCGCGCCGGCAACGCGACCCTCAAGCCCGGCCACCGCGATTGGCCCGCGTTCGTCGCCGCGCTCGAAGGCGTCACCTTCCGCCTCGCCATGGCCATGGTCCGCGACGGCGAAGGCGCCCAGAAACTCGTGACCGTCCGCGTCCAAGGCGCCCGCACGCCCGCCGACGCCGAAGCGGCCGCACGCTCCGTCGCCAATTCGTTCCTCGTCAAGACCTCCTGGGTCGGCACCTATCCCAATTGGGGCCGCATCATGGACGCCCTCGGCTATTCTCCCGCCAAGGTCGATGAAACCAAGGTGGAAATCCGCTATGGCAAGCTCCTCGCCGTGAAAAACGGCCTCAAGGCCGGCGCGTCCATCGAGCAGCTGTCCAAGATCGTCGCCCAGAAAGAGTTCGCGATCACCATCGATCTCCATCTCGGCCGCCATGCCGCCGTCGTCTACTCCTGCGACTGCACCGAAGACTACGTCAAAATCAACAAGTAGGCGGAGAGGTTCCAGGTTGCAGGTTCAAGGTTCACGGTTTTGTCATGTTGAGCGCAGGCGCGCAGCGCCGGAGTCGAAACATCTCGGCCTCGACCCGCGGCACGCCGGCGGGACAAAGCCCAGATCCCTCGACTGGCTCGGGATGACCGGACACTTGAAAATTGAACATTGGATATTGGTTATTGGACATTGAGTCTTTGAATTTTTCTTTTCCCCGCCCCCCAAGGGGCGGATAATGCGCGACCAACTATGAAACAGGCCATCCAGAAAGCCAGCGTCCTCATCGAAGCCCTGCCGCACATCCAGCGCTTCCGGGGCGAAACCATCATCGTCAAGTTCGGCGGCTCGTCCATGGACAACCCCGACGTCGTCCGCGACATCCTCGAAGACGTCGCGTTCATGAGCTGCGTCGGCATGCGCCCCGTCATCGTCCACGGCGGCGGCAAGGCCATCAACGCCAGCATGAAGAAGAAAGGCCTCCAGGCCACCTTCGTCAAGGGCCTGCGCGTCACCGATCCCGCCACCATGGAAATTGTCGAGCAGGTCCTCAACCGCGAGGTCAACCCCGAGCTCGTTTCCATCCTCAACGGCTTCGGCTGCAAGGCGCGCGGTATCCACGGCGAAGACATCATCGCCGTCCACAAGCACTCCGAGGCCGACCCCGACACCGGTGAAGTCCTCGACTGGGGTCTCGTCGGCGAAATCACGAACGTCGACGTCGAACCCGTCAAGGCCTACCTCGAGGCCGACATCACCCCCGTCATCACGCCGCTCGGCGCCGACGAATCGCGGCAGATCTACAACATCAACGCCGATTCCGCCGCCGCCGGCCTCGCCGAAAAACTCAAGGCGCGGAAGCTCGTCTTCCTCTCCGACGTGCCCGGACTGCTTTCCGATCCCAAGGACCGCAATTCGATCATGAGCACCCTCCACCTCTCCGAGGTCGAGAGCCTCATCGAGCGCGGCGTCATCGGCGGCGGCATGCTGCCCAAGATCAGCGGCGCCCTCAAGGCCCTCAAGGCCGGCGTGCGCAAGACCCACATCATCGACGCGGCCCTTCCGCATTCCCTCCTCCTCGAACTGTTCACCGACCAAGGCGTCGGCACGGAGATCGTCAACGATGCACCCTAGCTCCAAGGAACTCCACG
>CAZECJ010000291.1:0-2123 GCA_964510645.1 uncultured Verrucomicrobiota bacterium
CATATTTTTTCAAGGCTTCGTTCACGAATTGGATATCTATCTGATTTCTACTCCGCAATACATCACAGATCGTCCTTTCGAGATTCGTGGTCCTGATTTCATTTCCATGAGGAGACTTCATCGAAATAACACCTAAATCAAACAAGTCTCGATTTACATAAAAAATTTTATGTCCGCTTTCTTTTAGATTAATTGAGTGATATCCAACAGGCACAGAAATCGAATAGGACAATGGGGTTCTATCCGTCAAATCGTGAAGATAGAGGGCTGTCTCATGTGAGTATATAGACGACTTATATCTGACTTGAAAGTTAAACATTCCATCTTCAATAGAAGCAACCAACTTATATACTCCTCTTGAAACCCTTTCAATCTCGCCGTTATGCTCCAAGATTGAAAGGTAGATTCTAGGAATATTGAACTTAGCTAGATCGGAAGTTAAAAGTGATCCATGTTGGTCTGCTAAAAGTTTTCTTATTCTTTCTAATTGCGACAATTCATTCTTTACAACCATACTCATATTATACACAAAATGAGTATGGTTGTAAACAACCTTGTTTTGTTATGTTCTTAGGTGCCGATGGGATTGGCAATTCCACCAATTTCTTCCAACACAAAGTCATTAAACTTATATTTTCTTTCTCTGCTGCTATGTCGACCGAATTAACAATGGCCTTGAATTTGAAAGTTGAAGCTCTCTCTAAGTTCGTGGAGAACGTTTTTGATTGCTTGGATTAAGTAGGTGGGTATAATTAATGATGATGGGAGCTGAAATAGTCTTCCCGATAACCAAATTTTTTCAACATGCAATATTTACAATTAATTAGGTTGGTTATGTCCAAATTTTGCGACATGCAATCGGTACCATAATCAATCATCCAGCATTCTAATGGAAAGAAATTTCATGCGGGTATGCATTCATCGTGGAAGCAAACAAATAGGCGGAAGTTGTGTCGAAGTTGAAAGCTATGGTCAGCGACTACTCATTGATTTGGGCTTACCGCTGGATGCAGAAAAAAATAGTAGTCAATACTTGCCTGAGATCTCCGGATTAGACGGCAATGATCCATCTCTACTAGGCATACTTATTTCCCATCCCCACCTCGACCATTTCGGCTTGCTCACTCATATCTCACCGATGATTCCCATTGGCATGGGACCTGCTGCTCGCCGCATTCTGACTGCTGCCGCGCCTTTCTTACCTGGCAACTGGCCTGTTCCCTCACAGGGATGGGATTACCAATCCGGACAAAATTTTGAAGCAGGTCCTTTTCGAATTACCCCCTTCCTTGTCGATCACTCTGCCTATGATGCCTATGCTCTCTTGATTGAGAGTAGTGGGAAACGCCTCTTCTATAGTGGTGATCTTCGTGCTCATGGCCGTAAGGCAGTCCTGTTCGAGCACCTGGTTGCATATCCTCCTACGAATTTAGATGCACTACTTGTGGAAGGATCTTCACTAGGAAAGCTCAATGATGACCAACATTTTCCCACTGAAGCTGATATTGAGACACAACTTGTACAGGCTTTTTCCACTACCGAAGGTTTGGCGCTGGTTCATACTTCAGCACAAAATATCGATCGTCTCGTTTCTATCTTGCGTGCTTGCAAACGGACAGGCAGAAAATTAATCATTGATCTTTACACAGCTGCCATTCTAGAAGCAACCGGTAATCTTCATATCCCCCAATCCAACTGGCCGGAGGTTGCGTTGTTCATCCCCCAAGCTCAACGCATCCAGATCAAAGAAAACGCCTGGTTTGACCTGCTTAAACACCATGCAGCAAACCGTATTTTCATAGAGAATTTGCATGAGGCACAGAGCAAATCGACACTGCTTTTTCGCCCGCTGCATTGTCCTGACCTCGAGCGGGGAAATTGTTTGAAAGGAGCCACTTATATTTATTCTCAATGGGAGGGATATTGGGAAAAAGACTCTTACAATAGGTTGAAGGAATGGTTGGAGCGGAATGCTATCCCTAAAATTAGTATCCATACATCAGGGCATGCCAGTCCCGGAGATTTAAAGAAAATCGTGACAGCAATCAATCCGCGCAAGGTGGTTCCGATCCACACCTTTTTCCCTGAACGATATAGTGAGTTATTCCAAAATGTGGAAGTGC
>CAZECJ010000292.1:0-2117 GCA_964510645.1 uncultured Verrucomicrobiota bacterium
CAGCCCTCGCCTAGGAAAAAGTATACGCCCAGCACCATGGCCATGCCGAAAAACGCGCCACCGAACCGCGCCACGTGGTACGGGTCCACCCCCAGGACCGCCGACGGCATCGACATCGTCCAGGCATATCCCGGCGGATAGAGCGCGTTGCCGAGCGAACCCGTCGCCGCGACGTCCCGGAACATGGACAAATGGGAATAGGCGTCGGATTGCCCAAGGGCCCAGCACCGCAGCGGGTGGACAAGCCGAACGGCAAAACCCGCGAGCAACGTCGCGGCCAAGCCGGCGTGCTCCCAGAGCGACAATTTCTCCGGAGATCCGCCGGCCGCCGGCGGCTTTTTCAGCCAAAACACAAGGGCGGCGATCAGCCAGAACGCCAGATAGCCCCCCCCTTCGCCGCGCGCCGGCTGCCGAATTCCAAGGCTCCAAACGAGACTCAGAACCGCTTGGCTGGCCGTGCCGGCGAGCACGGCCAACGCCCATTGAACCGGCCACGGATCCCGCGCAAGCCAGCGATTCAGCGCCAACCAGGGAACCAGCGCGTAGAACGCCCAGAGCGACGCCTGCACGATCAACAACATGGTCCAATCCGCCGTCATCTCATTCCAAAATCGGTTGGGCCAGTATGCCTTCCAACCCGCGGCTTGTCGACAGGCGTTCCTTCTTCCATTTGCTTTCTGGAAGCCGTTCCGCCCATTCTTCCACCTTGCGGTTCATCCCGAAGAGATGGCGGTGCGCCTCCAGAAAATGATCCACCTGGTCCGGCTGCACGCGGGCAAACAAACCCGGGCTCCAATGGCTTTCAAACGGGACGCGATCCATCAGGAACAAATACTGCCGGCCCGGTCGACTCACCGCGCTCCACGCCGTCTCGGGACCGACGGCCACCGTGGAAACCCGCTTCGACTCCCCGACGGCCGCGGCCAGCGGATCGCCTTGGTTCCCGTGGAATCCGGTGAAGGGGCGCATGACGACGGTCAGCGGAAGCTCGGCCGGCGAACGCCGCACGCGATCCGCGGCGGCCCGCGCCACGTCGATGAGTTCGTCTTCCGCCGTGCTGAAGGACGGAGCGTGGCCCGGCGGATACCGCAAGGAGCCGAGGAAACATACGCCCAAAAACGCCAGCGCCAATCCCCTCCACGTCGACCGGCCTCTTTCCAGCGCCAGAACCCGCGCGCCGGCCCCTCCCCCGAGCCACGCCGCGGCCAGCAGCAGGCTCCATCCCTCCCGCTGGTATCCCGTGAATTGAAACAGTCCCGTTCCCGCCTGAAGCGACGTGACCAAGCCCCATGCGCCCAGCAAGCGCAGGGCGGCGTTTTTCCGGCGCAGGCCGACGACGCCCGCCGCCAGAAACGCCAGCCCCAGGCCGGCGCCGGCCAAGTTCAGCCGCGAGTCGCCGTATCCCTTCCGCTTCACGGAACAAAAATCCTTCAGCAAAAGAACGTTCGCGCTGGGCGGTTTTGTTTCCGGGACTGCGCGCGCGGGGGGCTCGGATACCGGCGACGATTTAACGGCCCCCCCGGTGACGATTTCCATGGTGGCGGCCCGGTGAATGCCCTGGATATGCGCGGAGTGCCACCCCAGCACGGCGAACGCCGGCACCAGGGCCAACGCCAATAGGCCCGTGCTCCGCCACCCGCGGGATTCGCGGATCGCGGCGGCCGACAGCCGGTCCAGCAGGAGGACGGGCATCAGCGCGACCAGCATCATCGGCACCGCGGAGGCCAAGGACAGCGCGCACGCCATCAGCAGCCAGAAGGCGGAATTCCGGCCGATCCGCAAATGGAACAACAAAATCAAGGGCAGCAGAAACAGGCCGAACTGGTTGGCGAAAACCCCCACGCCCGTTTTGATCAGCGGCATCCAGGCCGGACAAAACGCAACCAGCGCGGCGGCGCAAAGCCCCGCCCACGGCCGTCCATCGAACCGCCCGAGGGCATACAGCGCGTACACCAGCGCCGCGCCCCAAAAAGCGCCGCCGAACCGCGCCACTCCATAGGGATCCAAGCCAAACGTGGCCGCCGGCAAGGCCATGATCCACGAAAAGGCGGGCGGATAGACCGGATTTTGGACCGCGCCGACGGCCATCACCTGGCGGATGAACTGCAAATGGCTGT
>CAZECJ010000293.1:0-2114 GCA_964510645.1 uncultured Verrucomicrobiota bacterium
CAACGTCGCCCCCGACGTGCTCTACGTCAATTTCCGCCAGTCGGACACCTACATCTCGCAGGGTTTCCTCCGCCCCCTGGATTTGCCCGAGGACGGCTATTTTTCCGCGCTCGCCCCCGAGGAAGTCGCCCGCCGCCTGCACCCGAAGATCGAGCCCGTCGTCCGCCGCCCCGGCCCCGACGGCGCGACGCACGTCTGGGCCCTGCCCGGCGGGCCGCCCCTCGGGCGCGTCGTCCTGTATCGCCGCGACCTCTTCGATGCCGCCGGCCTCCCGCCTCCCCGGCCCGATTGGACCTGGACCGATTTCTACGACGCCTGCCGCAAGCTGGCCGATCCCGCCCACGGCATCTACGGCCTCGGACTCTCGCGCGGCAAGGACGAGTCGTTCCTCTGGATGCCGTTTCTCTGGGGCGCCGGCGGCGAGGCACTCGCCTTCGATGAAACCGAAAACCGCTGGCGCGCCGTCTTCGATACCCCGCAGGCCGCCGAAGCCCTCGACTTCTACGTCCGCCTCACCACCGAGCCGTGGACCGATGCCGCCGGCAAGCCCCGCCGCGGCTACGTCATCAAGGACGTCGCCGAATCCAATCTCAAGTGGCGGCGCGGCCAGCTCGGCATGATGTTTTCCTACATCGACGAAAAACTCTTCGCGACCCTCAACCCCGACATCACCGGCATGGCGCCGCTGCCGGTCGGCCCCGTCACGCGCGGCACCGAAATCAACGCGCGCATGATGGGCATCTTCGCCGGCGTCACCAACCCGCTCGTCCGCGACGCCGCGTGGGAATACATCCGCTTCCAGAATTCCCCCGAGGCCGCCGCCGTCCGCGTGAAGCACCTCGTCGAAGGCGGCCTCGGCCGCTTCCTGCACCCCGACCTGCTTCGCGCCCATGGCTACGAATCCATCGCCGCCACCATTCCCGCCGAATGGCGCGACTGCCTGTCCATCGCGCTCGCCGACGGCCGCCCCGAACCTTATGGCCGCAACGCCAACGTCATCTACGACATCCTGACCGTCCCCATCCGCCGCGCCGAGGAACTCGCCCTCTCCGGCCAGCTTTCCGCCGATCCCGACGCGCGCCGCGCGCAGCTGCTCGACCTGCTCGTCGACGCGCGCCACAAAGCCGACGCCGACATGCTCGGCATCGTCCCGCCGAAAGAGCTCCGCGTTCGCCGCGACGCCGCCGCGGTGCTGCTGCTCTTCCTCGCCGCCAGCGTCGTTCTCGCCATCCGCCAAATGGCGCGAATGTTCCTGGGCAAGGATCGGACGAATAGGGGTCAGTCCCGTAATATAGTAATAATTCATTTTCCCCGTCACGGGCTCGCCTTGCTATTGCTCCTTTTCCCTGCCGCCGCCACCATCTTCCTTTGGGGCTACGTCCCGCTTTTCCGCGGCGCGGCGATGGCGTTCTTCGACTACCGCATTTTTGGAACCTCCACCTGGGTCTTCCTCGACAACTTTGCCAATCTGCTGTGGGACCCCGACTGGTGGCGCGCGCTGCTGACGTCCGCCCGCTATTCGTTCCTCGTCATTTCGATGACCTTCCTGCCGCCCATCCTGCTCGCCATCCTCCTGCAGGAAGTGCCGCGCGGGAAAATCATCTTCCGCATCATTTTCTACCTGCCGGCCTCCATCACCGGCCTCGTCGTCATCCTGCTCTGGAAGACGTTTTACGAGCCCTCCGAAGCCGGCCTGATCAACCGCCTCGTCATGCAGATCCCCGCCGCCGGGTGGATGCTCCTTTCGCTGGCCGCGCTGCTTCTCACCATTCACCTCATGCGCCGCCTGCTGAACCACAACCTCTGGAAACCCGCCCTCTTCGTCCTCGCCGCCGGCTTGCTGCTCGCTGCCGCACCCCTCGGTCCCCTGCGCGAAATCTGGGGTTCGTCCTCCCCCGGAAACTGGGTATTGTTTTATAAAACAATACCCGGTTTTCAGGCTTTGCTGGCCACGCTCCCCGAGCCCGTCCGCTGGCTCGACGACTCGCGCACCGCGCTGTTTTCCTGCGTGCTGCCGATGCTCTGGGCCGGCATGGGCCCCGGCTGCCTCATCTATCTCGCCGCGCTCAAGGGCATCCCCGACGACCTCTACGAAGCCGCCGACATCGACGGCG
>CAZECJ010000294.1:0-2099 GCA_964510645.1 uncultured Verrucomicrobiota bacterium
TTCTTGAGTGGACATGGCGGTCGACCCCCAATTTCTATTAAGAAGGACGGTTCCTCGTTATATGCGTGGCGTATGAGATTCCCCTTGAAGTGACTGCCCTCTTTCCGTCGGAGGAGGAGATGAGTCCCAGGGCCTCCAGGGCCTCAAGGTCCCTGTAAGCCGTGGCTGCGCTTATGGGCATCTCCTTTGCAACTGCCGAAGGGCCGGTTGTCTCGTTTTCGGCTATGAGCATGAGGACCTTCTTCTGCCTTGCCGATAGGTTCTCGTCGATGTCCCTGTCGCTCATGCCGTTGATTATTTCACTGACCTTTTCATCTTTTTCAGGTAGAGCCTCTGTTGTTGGCTCATCTGTGGCTTTGGCTGGCGCTTTAAGGGGCGCGCCCTCTTGTCTGCCCTTGAGTGTTATGACCAGCCCCGATGAGAGGTTATCTTCAAGAATAACACAACCGCCCATCAACTCCAAAGACTCCTTGACTATGGGAAGCCCTGAACCCACCCCTTTGATGTACCTTTTCAAGTCGCTTGTTGCGGTAGTGAAACCCGGAGTGAAGGCACTCTGCTTGTCCGCTATCCCGGGGCCGTGGTCCGAGATCCTTATTACGTTTCCGTCCGGCTCCACGCTTATCACGACGTCCTTGAATCCGGCATGAATCAGGTTTTCGACGACCTCCCTAATCACGATGTAGGGAATCTTGCCGCCCCTTTCCCTGCCCAGGTTGTATGCTTTCGCGGAGATCTCGTCGACGATTCTAAGGAAATCGTCGGATCCTATATCCACTATGAAAGGGCTTGCCGTGAATGAGTCGTATACAGCTATCCGCGCGGAATAGCTTATATCGCTGTTATGCTGTGAGATCTCATTATCTATGGGAGGTGCGGGCTTCTGTGCGGGCTGTTCCTCCGCATGGCCCTGAGAACCTGACAATATCCTTGATAGAAGCCCTTTTCTCGCCATTGCAGGCCACATACCCCTTCGCTTGCGTCTTGTTCCTAGCGCATACCATCCCTAAATACTTATGCAGAGGCCGGTCTATCAGAAAAGGTTTCATGCCTTCCGCCAGGCACCGATTTGTTGTTGAAAGACGAATCACAGCAAATTCGCTATTGCAGAATCCCGAAGGACTAATCACCTATAGCCCAAGCCCACTAGAAAGGGGTAATGCCTTCCGGCTGCGGAATCCTCCGACCTGCCTTGGCTTATCAACAGTATTGTCAACAATCTGTTGAAAAGCTGTCATCCGTGCATTTCTGGCATTTCGGCCCAAAGCATCGGAAGTCCGCGGATTTTCGCCGAAATGTGACCGAATCAGGGCCCCTGTCGCAACCCACGCATCGCAAGCCGCCTGAAAAGGCCAGCTAAAACGGGAGTTAAAAATAAGGGGCTTTGAAACGCTCCCCGACTTGATTTTATCAGCCGCATATCGGGGTTATCAACAGCATTATTAACATGATGTGAATAAGGCCCCTTTTGCTGGGGTGCGAAGGCCTTTCGGGTGAAACCAGAAAGTACAAAGAACATGCGTTTGTACAGTGCATTCCGACCTAAGTCGATAGTCTGCATTGACAATGTGCTCATACAGTAAGTAAAATCTAATTTGCTATTGAAAAGAATGCGCATCAGTTCAAACGACGGAGGAATGGCCATGAAGAGGACATACCAGCCCAATACAAGGAAGAAGGCCCGCACTCACGGCTTTCTCGTAAGGATGAGCACCCCCGGAGGACGCAATGTCCTTAAGAGGAGGCGCGCAAAGGGCCGCGCACGCATCTCCCTCTAAACCGGGCTAGTATCCGCCACGGGCCGTCGAAGCGACGGCTTCATTTATTATAAGGTGTGGCGATGAGATGGATGTCAGGATACGAGAGGCTGAGGCGAAGCGCGGACTTCGATAGAATACGGAATGAAGGCCGGTTGCTTAAGGGATCCCTGATGTTGATCCGCATAGCGCCCGGCCTTGAAGGTATTACCAGGGTAGGATGCATAGTAAGCAAGAAGAACGGAAACTCGGTCAGAAGGAACAGGATAAAGAGGATGTTCAGGGCCGCAGCGAGGGCATCGGCGCTTCCCGAAGGCTGCGATATCGTCCTAATACCCAGGT
>CAZECJ010000295.1:0-487 GCA_964510645.1 uncultured Verrucomicrobiota bacterium
TAAAACTCTACCAAAATCACAACGATTAGGACTACTATCCGGAAAATCAATTTTAGTATGATTAATTAAATATTCTTGAAATTCATTTTTATTATAAATATGGTAACATACTAAATCACCGTCTTTTTTAACTGCAATATAACCACCAGTTACATTAAAAGTCCCGTCCCAAATTTTGCCTGCTTGCATTCCTAATGACATATCTACAAGCATATCTTTAATTTTACGGTTATAAAAATTTGGATTTAAATCTATATTAAAATGACAAGGATTAGAATTTGTTAAATAATCTGTCAATTTAACTAATGTATTTGTTCCACTTATATAACGGTATAATAACCAATGCGCTAATATTTCAGGCAATCGGCTGTCAATCATTTCGAGATTAGTTTTAAAAATATCACTATACATTTTGATAAAGCTAAGTTTGTAATTATTTTTTATAAGCCAATCTATCCGTTTTGAATAAGTTTCAAGTGAATTAATT
>CAZECJ010000295.1:497-2073 GCA_964510645.1 uncultured Verrucomicrobiota bacterium
AAAACTAAGTCCGGTGTAAGTTCCGGTAAAATTCTGTAAATTAAATTTGTGTTTTTACTTGCATTAAAAAGCGTCGGTTTCCCGCCAATATATGATTTTATGCTAAATCCCTGTAATTGCTGAGTTTGTAATATTGGGTCGTGAATTACTATCCTAATATCTGAGGTTTCTACTTTATCATCAGATAATTTTGTAGTATATAATTTTTTGAAAATATTAGACATAAAATTCAATGAAAATGCTCTTTGACCTGTTTCGGCATTTTTAATGCCTTCGAAAAGTTGGTTTGAATAATCAATGATTTTCTTTATTGGAATTTCAGTTAAAATCTCACCTGTACTTCTTTGTATATAAATTTTTTCGTTTCGTAAATATTCTAATTTTCCGTTTTCATTTCTAATAATTTTAAGAATTAGATAAAATAGTTTTTCATTTTTATTCAAGTCTTTATCTGCAGCATAAATTTTACCCTCTGCAAGTAGCTTTAAAAATGCATAAAACTCACTCCATTCACCTTTGTTTCCCTTGAGCATAATTTATTTTGTATTTAGTTTTTTAATTATTTTTTCTGCTGTTGCTTGGATTGCAGGAACTGCAACAGAATTTCCGAATTGCTTATATGCCGATGCGTCAGCAACTACGATTTTAAAATTATCCGGAAATCCTTGTAGTCTTGCCCATTCTCGTGGTGTCATTCTACGTATTCCTTCTCGATTAACTTCTCCTTTTATTTTTGTTTCAGGTGTATAATCTGTTATTCTGTTGTCAATTACAAGATTTCTTTCTCGTCCCATTCCACCAACAACAATTGCATTTGCAATTTGATTATCTAGTATTATTTCATATCCAAAACCGTTCCCTTTACTTTCGTGCCTTGATTTATGATTTATAAGTGTTTGTAAATATTGAGTTGATAAATAATATTTTGTTGTTGGAACTTTATTTTCTTTTACTTCTGCGAATACCACTTGTTTATCAAACGGTTTTGGATATTCAAAATTATCAATATTCAAGTCTTTTCTAAAACCTACAATATAGATTCTTTCTCTATTTTGTGGAACTCCAAAATCTTTTGCATTAATGATTTTAGGTTCGGGAACAAAATAATTCAAATCATTTCGCAAAACATTTAAAATTGTCGAAAGTGTTTTTCCTTTGTCATGATTTTTTAAACCTTTAACGTTTTCAAGGAAAAATGCTTTTGGTTGTTTGTTTTTAATTATTTCTGCTACATCAAAAAATAAAGTTCCGCGTGTATCTTCAAATCCGCCACGTTTTCCTGCAATTGAAAAAGCTTGACAGGGGAAACCGGCACATAAAATATCAAAATCGTTAGGAATATATTTTTTTGTTTCCGGTTTTGTTATATCACCAAATGGAATTTCTCCAAAATTTGCTTTATATGTCACTTGTGCTTGTTCATCCCATTCAGATGTAAATACACATTTTCCGCCTAAATTTTGCATCGCAATTCTAAATCCGCCAATACCCGCAAATAAATCTATAAATTTAAATTTTGGTTTTGTGGGTGGTGGAAATGGCATATTTTCTAATCCAAACAACATATATTGAATTG
>CAZECJ010000296.1:0-2068 GCA_964510645.1 uncultured Verrucomicrobiota bacterium
CGCAGCGGCGGCCGCATGGTCGGCGCCTGGCTCAAGACCGGCACCAACGTCGTCCAGATGATCGGCAACTTCGTCTCCATGCCCGACTCCGGCACCGAGGACGAAGGCGCCGACAACCTGAGCGGCGGCGGGGTGGGGGCCTACCGCACCTCCGCGCTCAAGGATTGGTGGGACGGCACGACCAATCGGGTGAATCCGCTGTACGTGGCGTCCACCGCCGCCAACTCCGTCACGTTCTCCAACGCGGGCGTGCGCAAGACCATCTCGCTGGCGAGCGCCGCCACCAACGTCTTCGCGGTTTCCTACGCCATGCCCGGCAAGACGCTCTACGTCCGCAACGGCCTCTCGCCCGACCTCGACGCCTTGCTGCGCTCCGGCCAGCGGAACCTCGCGGAGGAAGCCGCGGGGTCCGCCTCGCTCGCGGTCTCCACCTACAAGCCTTCCGCCGGCCTGGCCAGCACCGTCCGGCTCGCCGTCGCCACCGGCAGCATCAACGCCGCCGCCACGGACATGTCCAACGCCTGGAACACCGTGAACATGCGCAACCAGGCCCAGACCCGGCAGGTGGAGCTGGTCGGCACCAATGCGCTGGTCTTCACCCTCGAATTGGCCTCGTCCGTTGCCGCGGCCAATGAACCGCCGGCGCTCGAATTCACGCCCGCCGGCCCGTACGTCATGCCCGTGGGCGCCACCTCCAGCTTCACCGTCGCGGCCATCGACTACGACAGCCCCTCCACGACGCTGACGGCCTCCAACCTGCCGGTCGGCGGTTCCAAGCTCGCTGCGTTCGATCCCAACACCGGCATCTTCTCCTGGCACGTGACCGCCCTGAGCCAGGGCGGCCGCACCACCGACGCCGTCTACGTCAGCACGACGTTCACCGCCGACGACGGCACCGATTCGACCAACGCCGCCGTCGTCATCACCGTGCCGTGGGACGCCGACGCCGACGGCATGCCCGACGACTGGGAGCTGCTCAAGATGGGCACGACCACCAATGGCCCCGCCGGCGATTGGGACGGGGATGGCTTCCCGAACTACAGCGAGTGGGTCGCCAGCACCGATCCCAACGTCCCCGGCAGCTACATCGGCTGGGAGCGCCAGTTCATGGTGTCTCCCACCGTCATGGATTTGACGTTCCAGTCGGTGTCCGGCCGCACGTATCAGATCCAAGGGCACGACGGGAACCTGAACGACACCAACGTGCCCTGGGCCAATCTGGACACGATCGTCGCCACCAACGACCCCATGACGTGGCGGGACACCAACGCCTGGCCCGACATCCGCAACTACCGCATCAAAATCCCCGCGGTCCAATAGTCCGATTCAGACGGCCCGACGAAGGCGTCGGGCCTCCATCGGAACCCTCCGAAATGGAGCCGGGACGACCCCGTCCCGGTCTTCGGGTTTTATCCGCGCGGATTACGAAGCCGCCAGCGCGCCCGCGATTTGCGCGGCCACGCGCGCGTTGTTTTGCAGCAGGGCCACGTTGGCCGTACGGCTTTCTTCGTGGGTCAGTTCGCTCACGCGCGCCAGCAGGAACGGCGTGACTTCCTTGCCGCGCACGCCGCGCGCTTCCGCTTCCTGCAAGGCCTGGGCGATGGCTTTTTCCGCGACGTCCGCGGGCAGTTCGTGTTCCGCCGGCACCGGGGTGGCGATCAGCGTACCGGTCGGGAAGCCGAGCGTTTCGCGCGCACGAAGGATGGCGGCCACTTCTTCGGCGGTGTCGCAGCGGACGTCCAGCGGCAGGCCGGAATCCCGCGTGTAGAACGCCGGGAAGGTCGAACATTGGTAGCCGACGACCGGCACGCCGTGGGTTTCCAGCGTTTCCAGCGTCAACGGCAAATCCAAAATCGCCTTGGCCCCGGCGCAAACCACGGCGACCGGCGTTTGCGCCAGTTCCATCAGATCCGCGCTGACGTCGAACGGATGGCCGCGATGCACGCCGCCGATGCCCCCGGTGGCGAAGACCCGGATGCCGGCCAGATGGGCGACGATCATCGTGCCCGCGACCGTGGTCGCGCCGTCGCCTTGTTGGGCCAGCACGATCGGGAAATCCCGCCGGCTG
>CAZECJ010000297.1:0-2064 GCA_964510645.1 uncultured Verrucomicrobiota bacterium
GCGTCTCCGGCGCGCGCGAAGTCGCCAACGTCGGCGCGCTGCTCGAGACCGAGCGGGCCGAAGCCGACAAGAAGCTGCGCCAGGCCGAAGCCGAAGGCCGCCGCGCCACCGCCGTCGCCGCCGAGCAGGAAAACCGCGCGCTCATCCAGGCCAAGCAGGCCGACGTCGTCGCCGCGCAGGCCGAGATTCCGCGGGCCATCGCCACGGCGATGAAGGAAGGCAAGCTCGGCGTGATGGACTACCTGCGCATGCAAAACGTCATGGCCGACACCTCCATGCGCGAGTCCCTCGCCGAAGGTGAAAAGCCCCCGCAAGCCTGATGCCGCTCTGGCCGTCCATTTTTCTGGCCTCTGGCGACGGGTCCCTCATCGACGTCGTCGTCTGGCTCATCGCCGGCGCCATCTGGCTTTTTCTCCAGATCAACGCCGCGAAGAAAAAAATGAACCGGAAAGCGCGCCCGGAGCCGCTGCCGGATTCCTCCGCCGCCCGCCCGGGCGGCGGGGAATCCCCCACGCCCGACGAGCTGGCCGAGATCTTCAAGCGCCTCGGCGGCGATATCCCGGGCACGCCGCCGCCCGCGCCTCAGCCGGCGCGAAAAACCGCGGTCCCACCCCCTCTCCGGCGCACGGCGGCGGCGGTCGTCGCGCCGGCGCTGGCCCGGCGGCTGGCCCAAGCCAAGCGGGAAGCCGAAGCCGCCGCCCGCCAGGCCGAAATCGAACGCCGCGCCGAAGAATTCGCCGCCAACGCCATCATCCCGGGCGTCCAGAGCCGCGCGGGCGAACACCGGGCATTCGACACCGCCACGCGGCATACCGGCACGATCCTGCCGCGCCTGTATGCCATGAGCATGCGCCTCTCCCCCTGGCCAATCCTGCCCATCCCCGGATTCGGCCCGCCCCATCAGGTCGGCGTGCCCTTGCGCGCCAAGCTCCATTCCCGGCGCGACGTGCGCGACGCCCTCGTCGCCCAGGTTTTTCTCCAGCCCGCCAAAGGACTCGCGGACCGCTGATTTCCGTGCCCCGGTCCTCCCTTGCCCTTCCCGGCCTTTTCCGCTAATTTTTCCTCCATGAGCGCATCTTCCTCCCATCTGGAAAAGGCCCAATTCGTCTTCGACGTCGAGATCGCCGCCTTGCAGCGGACCCGCGAGCGGCTGGACGGCGCGTTCGACGCGGCGGTTGACCTCTTGCAGGCCACCTTGGCCGGCGGCGGCAAGATCATCGTCACCGGCGTCGGCAAGTCCTTTCACATCGGCCAGAAGATCGCCGCCACCCTCACCAGCACCGGCGCCCCCGCCAACGTCCTGCATCCCTCCGAAGCCATGCACGGCGATCTCGGCCTCCTGCAGGCCGAGGACGCCGTCCTCGCGCTGTCCTACTCCGGCGAATCGGACGAGCTCGTCAACCTGCTGCCTATCCTCAAACGCACCGGCGTGCGCATCGTCGCCCTCACCGGCGACCTGGCTTCCACCCTCGCCAAGCATTCGGACGTCGTGCTCGACGCCTCCGTCGAGCGCGAGGCCTGCCCGTTCAATCTCGTCCCCACCGCCTCCACCACGGTCGCGCTAGCCATCGGCGACGCCCTCGCCATCGCGCTCCTCGAAGCCCGCGGCCTCACCCGCGAGGAATACGCCACGTTCCACCCCGGCGGCGCCATCGGCCGCGCGCTCCTGTTGAAGGTGGACGACATCATGCGCACCGGCGACCGCCTCGCTTCCGTCCCCGTTTCCGCCACGATCGGCGCCGCCGTCATCGCCATGACCAAGGTCCAGGCCGGCGCCGTCGCCGTCGTCGATGCCGCCCAGCGCGTGGTGGGACTCTTCACCGACGGCGACTTGCGCCGCTACCTCGCCGGCGGCGCCACCGACGTCCAGACCCGGCCCGTCGTCGATCTCATGACGAAGAACCCGTCGTCCGTCCGCGCCGGCCGCCTCGCCGCCGATGCCCTCGCCATCTTCCAGAAGCACCGCTTCGACGACCTTGTCGTTCTGAACGCCGACGGCACCCTCGCCGGCATGATCGACATCCAGGATCTATTCACTCATATCGGAGAATATCTGACATCCAG
>CAZECJ010000298.1:0-2062 GCA_964510645.1 uncultured Verrucomicrobiota bacterium
CTATACAGAAAAATCTGATCTATTTTGGAAAGGGGTGTTGAAACATTGGAACACGCATATGATGCGGTCGTCATCGGCGCGGGCAACGGCGGGCTCACCGCCGCCGCGACTATGGCAAAGGCTGGCAAAAAGGTGCTGCTTGTCGAGCAGCACAACCTGCCGGGCGGATTTGCAACCAGCTTTGTGCGGGGGCGGTTTGAGTTTGAACCGTCGCTGCACGAGCTCTGCGACGTCGGCTCGGCGGAGAATCCCGGCGAAGTGCGGCGTCTCCTGAATGAGACGCTGGGTATCTCCGTCGGTTGGGCGGCGGTGCCGGAAGCCTACCGGCTCCTCACCATCGCCGAGGGTAAGAACAACCTCGATATCGTCATGCCGTTCGGCGTCAAAGAGTACGTCGATCAAATGGAAGCGTACGTCCCCGGCAGCCGCCCTTCCATGGAGAAGTTTATCTCGCTCTGCAAGGGGATTATGGCGGCGCTGGCGTATATTGGCGCTTCCGGCGGCAAGGCGGACTCCAAGGTGCTCATGAAGGAGCACGCAAACTTTTTAAAGTGCGGCGGTTACAGCGTCAGCCGCGTGCTCAAGTCCCTGCGCATGCCCAAAAAAGCGCAGCGCATCCTCTGCGCCTACTGGTGCTACGTCGGCATCAGCACGGATCAGCTCAACTTTGCGCTGTTTGCGGCCATGCTGTATAAGTACCTGACAAAGGGCGCGTGGATTCCCAAAATGCGCTCCCACGAGCTTTCCGTTGCGCTGGACGCGCGCATCCGCGAACTCGGCGGCGAAATTTGGTATAACACCCGCGCGGAAAAAATCCTCACGGAAAACGGCAAGGTCACGGGCGTCCGCACGAGCCACGGGGACGTAAAAACCAGTCACGTCATCGCCTGCTGTTCGCCCAACGCGGTCTTCGGGGACATGATGGACGCCGCCGACGTGCCGGAGCGGCAGACGCGCATGGTCAACGCCCGCAGGATCGGCGCGCGCGGATTCGTTGTCTACCTCGGCCTCAACAAAACCGCCGACGAGCTGGGACTGACCGACTACAGCTACTTTATCTACGAGTCGATGGATACGATTAAGGAAGCCAAGCGCGCGGACGGGTTCAACGACCATCCCATGCAGGCGACCGTCTGCCTCAACCGCGCCAACCCCGGCTGCTCGCCGGAAGGCACCTGCATTATGAGCTTTACCACGCTCTACAATACGGACGTCTGGGGCGAAGTCGCGCCCGAAGACTACGTGAATAAGAAGCGCGAAGTTGCCGAAAAGATGATTCGAGACTTTGAAACGCACGTGGGCGTCAGCATTACGCCGTACGTCGAGGAAATCGAAATCGCAACCCCCGCGACCATGGCGCGCTACACGCTCAACCCGCAGGGCGCGATGTACTCCTACTCCTGCGCCGACTGGGACACCATGCTGCCGAGGCTCATGATGCTCAAGGACGACCAGATCGTGCCGGGCGTCCGGTTTGCGGGCGGGTACGGGCCGCGCATCTACGGCTACAGCTCGACCTACCTCAACGGCGAACTCACCGCAAAGCTCACCCTTGCGGACATGAAGGAGGCGGCAAAATGAGCGACTTCAACTTTCATGTAAAACCCATCGGCCTGTTCGACATGCTGCACTTTAAAAAGATGGTGCCCGCGCGCCAAAAGGCGCTGGCCTGCGGCTCAACCGACCACGTAACGGGCGTTCACGCCGCCAACAAGCTGGCAAGCCGCCTGCACCCGAAAGAGCAGAATTTGACCATTGCGGAGATAATCGAACACGGCGACAACGCAAAATCGTTTGTGCTCACGGGCAAAAATCTCGCACCGTTCCGCGCGGGGCAGTACGTTTCCGTTTCTCTCAAGATCGGCTCAGCCGTGCTCACGCGGCCGTACTCCATTTCCTGCTCGCCCAAATGGGCGCTGGAAGGCAAGTACGCGCTGACCATCAAGCGCCAGCAGGACGGCTTTGCATCCGGCTGGATTCTCGACAACTGGAAGGTCGGGGATGAAATCACGGTGTCCGGCCCGGAGGGAACTTTCTATTACGAACCGCTCCGGGACGCAAA
>CAZECJ010000299.1:0-2052 GCA_964510645.1 uncultured Verrucomicrobiota bacterium
TCATAGTGGAGAACGCCTCTGGCTGTGGAGATCAGCGGATTATTAAATTGATCCCAGGACAGCATTTTGGTGTTGAGGGCGATCTTCTGTCCGTCGCGAACGTGCACGGTAGCAGCGTATTCCACCTTGTATTCTTCCAGCTCTTTGGATTCGTCTTTCTCATCGAGGATGAGGATACGGCCCAAATGTGACACTGAGATGAGCTGGTTTTCAGGATTGGTGACGGTGTTCATACGGTCAAATTTGACTATACCGTCATGGCTGGAAACCACTTCCGCAAGGTCGGTTGCCGTGCTGGCAGCTCCACCGATATGGAAGGTACGCAGGGTCAGCTGAGTTCCAGGTTCACCGATGCTTTGAGCAGCAATGATACCAACGGGATCACCGATCGTAGCCGGTTTCTGGGTGGCAAGGTTACGTCCGTAACACTTGGCACAGATTCCGGTTTCCGCTTCGCAGGTGAGCACTGAGCGCACATGCACGGTGATCAGACCGTGGTTTTGGATGATATGCGCCATCTTATTGGTGATCTCATCTCCGGCGTTGACCAGGATCTTACCGGTGACGGGATCGACGATATCGTCCACAGCAGTTCTGCCCTGGATACGTTCGGCCAGGGTTTGCACCACTTCATTGGCTTCTTTGAGCACGTTCATGTTCACGCCGCGCGCGGTTCCGCAATCCGGAATGGTGATAATGGCATTCTGAGCCACGTCCACCAAACGGCGGGTGAGGTATCCGGCGTCAGCAGTTTTGAGCGCTGTATCGGCCAGTCCCTTACGGGCTCCGTGAGTGGATACGAAGTATTCCAACACGGTCAGGCCTTGTTTGAAATTGGATTTAATAGGGGTTTCGATCACGTCTCCACCGCCTCCGGCACCGATCTTGGTGGGTTTATCCATCAAGCCGCGCATTCCGCCCAGCTGTTTGATCTGGTCTTTGGAACCACGGGCACCGGATTTGTACATCATATAGATGGAGTTGCGTCCGTTACGGCTGTGGGAAAGCTCTTCCATGAGCTCATCCGTCACCCGCACGGTGGTCTTTTTCCAGAGATCGACGATACGGCCGAAACGCTCGTTTTCGGTGATTCCACCTTTTTGATGCAGATCAAAGATCTTCTTCACTTCCACATCAGTCTGGTCGATAATCTCATCTTTGCGGGCAGGCACAATGATATCGTCAAAGCTGAATGTTACTCCGGCTCTGGTAGCATAGCGGAAACCGGTGGCTTTGAGATCATCCAGGATTGCCGCTGTGCGATATTGACCAACCGCGTTGAAGCAGAGCATGGCAAGGTCATTGAGTTTGCCCTTGTCATAGGTCACGTTTTGGAATCCGACTTCAGCGGGGAGGATCTGGTTAAAGATCACACGACCAACGGTGGTGATCAAATAGCTGTTGTCGATCTTGACTCTGATCCAACTATGCAGGTCCAGGCCACGTTCCACGTTCTTTTCGCCTTTGATGGAGCAGAGCATTTCCTCATGTTCATAGGCAGCAATGACTTCATCCGGGCTGTAGAAATGACGCAGGGTGGTATAATCTTCCGGGGTGTCTGTGACATCCATGGTGAGATAGAAACAACCCAGCACGATGTCCTGGTTGGCAGCCATAGCGAGGCGTCCATTGGCAGGCAACAGCAGGTTTCGCGTGGAGAGCATCAGCACTCTGGCTTCCACCTGAGCTTCCTGGGACAGCGGGACGTAAACACCCATCTGGTCACCGTCAAAGTCCGCATTGAAAGGAACGCAAACCATGGGGTGGAGCTGGATGGCTTTATTATCTGTGAGTACCGGAATGAAGGCCTGGATACCCAAACGGTGCAGAGTTGGCGCGCGGTTGAGCAGCACAGGGTAATCTTTGATCACCTCTTCGAGGATAGACCAGATTTCCGGTTGCTTCTTTTCGATCAGTTTCTTGGCGTTTTTGACTTTATCGACTTCACCCATCTTCTGCAGGCGTTCGATCAGATAGGGTTTGAACAGCTCCACGGCCATGTCTTTGGGCAGGCCGCATTGGTTGAGCTTGAGCTCGGGGCCCACGGTGATC
>CAZECJ010000300.1:0-2048 GCA_964510645.1 uncultured Verrucomicrobiota bacterium
CCGAATAGCCCACCGTCATCGAATACGTGTCCATCATCCACGCCATCGTCTGCGGGTTCGTGTTCACGTCCGGCGCGGGAATGTCCTTCGCGGGGCCGATGATGATCGCGATTTCGCTGGTGAACCGCCGCGTCATGCGCTCGACTTCCCCGAGGCTCATCGCGGAGGGATCGCAGATGACGCCGCCCTTGGCGCCGCCGTAGGGCAACCCGATCACGGCGCATTTCCACGTCATGAGCATGGCCAGGGCCTTCACCTCGTCGAGCGTCACGCCCGGGTGGAACCGGATGCCGCCCTTGGTGGGGCCGCGTTCGGAGTTGTGCTGCACGCGGTAGCCTTCGAACACCTTCACCTGGCCGTCGTCCATCCGAATCGGCACCGAAACGACCAGCGCCCGTTCGCAGTGGCGCATCTTGGCGTGGACGCTCGGGTCCAGATTCATCCGCTGCGCCACGCGATCGAGCTGCTGGCAGACCATGTTCCAAAAACTGAAGTTCGCGCTCATGGGGGGGTTCTCCGGTTGCTGTTGTTTGATCCAAGATAGTCTTCCCCCGCGCCCGTGGGAAGAAAATCCGCGCCGCCCCGCCCTAATCGAATCGAAACGCTACACGCATTGACAACCGAACGCGGTCCAGATAACTTGACGACACTTGATACTTCCATATTTCTCCGAAATGCCATGGCCAACATCCTGATCATCGACGACGACGTGGCGGTGCGCGAATATCTCGCGACGCTCGTCACGCGTTTGCGCCACCGCGCCTTCCAGGCCGCCACCTGCGCCGAAGGTCTCGCCCAACTCGCCGATTCCACCATCGACGTCGTCATCGCCGACATCTATCTGCCCGACAGCCCGCCCCTCCACGCCTGGGTCGATCAGCTCAAGGAAGCGGCCACCGGACGCCCCCTGATCCTCATCACCGGCGAACCGTCGGAAGAACTCGCCGCCAAGGCCCAGCGCGGCGAAATCATGGCGTTTCTCGCCAAGCCTTTCGAGCTGGCGTTCATCAAGGGCCTGCTGGCCCGGGCCACCGGATCGAACGGCCTGCCCGCCGCCTCGACGTAGGCGGGCGCCCGGCGCCGCCCCCGTCCGCCCCTTGCCTTCCGGCCGCGCGGCCGCTAGACTGCCCGCATGAACCTGCAGCCCGTCCAAGAACACCTTGCCCGCGTCGCGTGGTCCGGCGGGGGACATGTCCTCACGTTCGGAACCCTGTTTCTGGCGCTCGCGCTCGTCGTCGGCGGCGGCCTGGTCAGCCGGCTGCTCGCCGGCTTCGTCGGCCAACGCCTGCCCGGCCACCTGCGCCAATCCCGCCACGTCCGCGAATTCGCCCCGCGCTGGATCTTCTTCGGCGTCTGGGCGCTCTTCATCCTGTTCGCCCTGCGCGTTCTCGGCGTGCCGCTGACCGCCTTCAACTTCCTCGGCGGCGCCATCGCCCTCGGCTTCGGCTTCGGCGCGCAGAACCTTTGCAGCAATCTCATCAGCGGCGCCATCATCCTCGCCGCCCGCCCCTACAAGGTCGGCGACATCGTCGAAGTCGACGGCCAGGCCGGCACCGTGCTCGCCATCGGCCTGCGCGCCACCGAAATCCTCACCTACGACGGCGTCAATCTGATCGTGCCCAACAGCCATCTCATTTCCAACACCATCGTCAACCGCACCAATTACGACCGTTCGCTGCGCGGCCTCGTCACGGTCTGCACCGCCTACGGCGCCGACTCGCGGATCATCGACGAAACCCTGCGCGCCGTCGCCGCCGCCCACCCCGCCGTCATCAACTCCCCCGGCAAGGCGCCGTGGGTCATTTTCGACAACTTCGGCGCCAGCGGCCTCGAGTTCAAGTTGTTCTTCTGGGTCGACACCACCCGCAACAACGTCGCCGCCACCGCCAGCGACGTCCGCCACGCCGTCCTCGACGCCTTCCGCGAAAAAAACATCCTCGTCCCCGTCGCCCCCACCCTCCCCAAGACCCCATGACCCCTCCGCCTCCATGCGGCCCAGCGCGGCTCGGCGGTTTTCCACGCCGTGGAAAACTTTTTTCCACACTGTG
>CAZECJ010000301.1:0-2042 GCA_964510645.1 uncultured Verrucomicrobiota bacterium
GATAGTTACTCGTATTATGGACAGCTATAATACGGGTGTTGACCGGGCTGATTGACTGTTGGCGGCGGTTCAAAGGCGACCACTACCTTACCTCTCGGCACATCGAAAGGGATGTGCAGTTCTAGCCCGGCGGATGCACTACGGGTATCCGGGAGACGGCGCATGAACCGGAATGCCAGGGTCGTCTCCACATCGCGGAAAGAGAGCGCATTCAACTCATCATCACCGAAACGTTCGGCAATGACCTGAGCCGCATTCTCATCCGCGTTGGCTTCATAGCCGCACCACAGGCAACGAAACTCAGCCTGGGAGCGGCGGTTCATCGAGGAACAAAATCCACAATGGGAACACTGTTGGCTGGAATAAGCCGGTTGCACTGAGCGGTAGCGAATGCCGCGCTCATCCAGCTTGAACTTGAGTTTGTCTCGCACATACCCCAACTGCGAAGCGCGCAAAGCCCGGTTCATCTGCCTGGATTTGAGGCGCATGTCTTTGACCGTCAACCGTTCCAGCGCCACCTTGCTCCCCGATGGCAACTCATCCAGCATCCGATTGAGCGCACGGCCAATCTCGTTGCGGGCAAAAGCTTCTGCTTTGGCATCGTTCAGTCTCAGCGTGGGTTGGTTTTTGCGCTTCAAGCAGGCGTTGAGCTTCTGCTTGCGGCAGCGTTTGGTGTTGGCGCGTTCCACCCGGCGGCGCAACTCGGCGCTGACTTGACCATAACGCCGGCCTTCCGAAGTGGATACGATGGAGACCATACCGATGTCCACCCCAACCACCTGTGACGATGGGGGCTTTGGCCCGCTGCGCTCCACAACGAAAGTGGCATACCATTCGCCATCACGCCGGTTGAGCGTTACGCCGCGGCACAGTTTTGGGAATTGCGCCAATGTCTCTTTGGCATGGTCATACATCCTGATCGGGATACGCACCGGATGCCCGGCTTCCAATGTGGAAATCCGTAGCCAGAAATCGAAGTGCAGTGTGTTCGATGGCTCTATGACCACTACATTGGTATTCGCCTGGATACAGATGGTGTGCAAGACCGGCGGATTTTCGCGCCCATTGCTATACCAGGACTGCACGATCCCACAGGCTTGCTGCCAGGCGCAGCGCTGCCAGCGATCCGAAAGCGGTGTGGGAATATCCTGTTCGGGAATATGCGCATATTTGTTTGGCTGGCGCACTTCATGGGCGATCAGCCAATTCACGTATGCCTGCACCACCCGCTGGTGTTCAGCCGCCAGATCATCCAACTTTTGCAGCTTGCCTGGATTAGCCTGGTCGAGTTTGAGATGGGTGATTGCCTTCCGGATGTTTTTCATCCGCCTTCACCATTTTGCAACTCCGCAATGATCCGCTCAGTCTTGCGCTTGGAGCGCCGCTGCCCGTACAGCCGGGCGCAAAAACTGGTCACGATACTGACGAAATCCTGAACCAAGTCTTCCTTCCCGTTCTCAGCCTGGTTGATCACCTCGATCTGCCGGCCCTGCATGGCGAGCAGTTGCTCAATGTAGTTGAACCCGAAGCAGGTCAGCCGGTCCTTGTGTTCCACCACAATCAAGCGGATCGCAGGATCGGTCAGCAACTTCAGCAACTTCGGACGGGTATCGTTGACCCCCGAGCCGATTTCTTTGACCACTGCCGCAATACCGTACCCTTTCGCAGCGCAGTAATCCATCAGACGTTTGGCCTGCCCTTCCAGATTGTCTTTGTTTTCAGCAGCCGAAACCCGTGTGTAAATGACAGCTTTCTGGTTGACAGCGGTAATGGCGGCTTCAACCGTTGGCTCAGTCACGATGATCGTGCCTGTATCAACCTGGTAACCGGCAATTCTTCCAGCCTTGAACCAGCGCCAGGCGGTACGATAAGAGATGCCGAGTTTATGGGCATAGGTGCTCAATTTCATATCCCGATAATAGTACAAATGTTCTTGTTCGTCAATGACTGCACACAGAACAAATAATCAAATTCGATACCTGGCTCCCGAGAGCCTGGGCCGGTATGAGCTGGCGCCAGACCCGCTGCGATCGATCAAGAAT
>CAZECJ010000302.1:0-276 GCA_964510645.1 uncultured Verrucomicrobiota bacterium
GCGCAGGTGCCACTGCGGATGAGAGCGCCACGGTGACCCGTGCCGGACGCATGGTCGACGAGGCCGACAAGCCGATGGGTGGCGTCTTTCCCATGATCTTTCGTCTGCATCCGGATGCGAAGTCGCGTCGGGTCCTCTGGACGGAGACCCATTGGGTGGCGGTGGACCTGGGCAACTACTCGGTGCGGCTCGGGGCAATGAAGCCCTTGCCGGATCCCAAGGCCCTGCAAAAGGCATGGCTGTCGGTCGAGGTTCGCGGGGTGGGCGTGGTCGCCC
>CAZECJ010000302.1:286-1469 GCA_964510645.1 uncultured Verrucomicrobiota bacterium
AAAAAGGGGCCCCCTCTTCGAAAGGGGATGTGCGGTTTGCCGAGGCATCGAGTTTCGCAGCCGAGGCCAGCCACGCGAAGAATTCGGACAAACTGCAGGACATGACCGCTGCCGACATCATTCGAAAGGCGGGCGAGGAACGTTCGGACGTCACGGTCGGAACCGCGAAGCGACCTGGCAACAAGGTGGGAGGCCCCGGGGGGCGTCCGTTCGAGGAAACCTGCCCCAAGGGATACGTGATGACCGGGATCAAGGGTGCCTCCGCGACCTACCTCGATTCCATCCAGATCATCTGTTCGCCATTGGAATAGATTGTCAACTGAGCGCTCTGCGGATGCGGGCCGCCGCCTCGGCGACTCGGGGCAGGGACGGCACGAGTGCGAAGCGGACGTGGCGTTCCCCGGGAACGGTTCCGTCTGCGGTGGGTTCGCACAGGGCGGCACCAGGCGTGGCGACCACCCCGATGTCAGGAGCGAGCAGCCGCTTGGCGAAGTCCACCCCGGACAGGTTGCCGGGTGCCTGGGGCCACACGTACAGCGTGGCCTGAGGACCCTCGATGGCGCAACCCACGTCGCGCAGGGCGGGCACCAGAATGTCGCGTCGGGCCCGGTAGGTGTCACGCATCGCGTCCACGTGGGTCTCGTCGGCGAGGGCAGCGACCGCGGCATCTTGAATGAACGTCGGTGTGCCTGAGTCAATGTTGGTCTTGAGCTTCTTGAACGCGGACACGATCCGAGCGTCCCCGGCCATCCAGCCCACCCGGTAGCCGGTCATGGCGCTGCGCTTGGACAGGGACTGGAACACGACCACGCCCTCACGACCGAACTCGAGAACCGAGCGGGGCTTTCCATCGAACCATATTTCGGAATAGGCCTCGTCCGATGCCAGGATCAGGTCATGGCGGGCCGCGAAGGCCACCAGGTCCTCGAACAAGGCGTCGGGGGCCAGACACCCGGTCGGGGAATTGGGATAGTTCACCCACAAGATTCGCGCCCGGGCCAGCACCTCCGCCGGGATAACCGACAGGTCCGGCAGGAAATGGTTTTGTGCATGCAGGGGATAGTGCCACGGCACGCCGCCGGCAAACAGGGTACCCCGATGGTACGGGGGATAACCGGGGCTTGGGCACAGCACCAGATCCCCGGGCTCCAGGATGGCGGCCGGGAAGTGGAAGACCCCCTCC
>CAZECJ010000302.1:1479-2036 GCA_964510645.1 uncultured Verrucomicrobiota bacterium
CGTGGAACAGATCTCGGTCTGTGGGTCCAGGCTCACCCCGAAACGCTGCTTCGTCCAGCGGGCCACCGCGCTGCGAAAGACTTCGGAGCCAACGTAGCTCGGATACCCGGACGTGGCGCGCAGATCGCAGGCCGTCTTCATGGCCTCGCGGATCAGGGCAGGGGTCGGGTCGGTCGGGTCACCTACCCCGAAGTCGATGGGTTCTTGTCCCGAGGCTCGCAACGCATCGACCAATCGGTCTACCTCGGCGAACGGATAGCCCGAAAGCGCCAAGAGGCGGCTCGATGAACGGATCGTCATGGCAGTCACCTTGATAGAGCGGGGCAGGGGCGTCAGTTGCTCATCGAGTCGAGGAACGCGCGGTTCGAGTCGTAGCGTGACAGCTTGTCGAGCAGGAACTCCATCGCGTCGACCACGTTGAGCGGATGCAACAGTTGCCGCAGGATCCATACGCGATTGAGCGTGGGCGGGTCAAGCAGCAGTTCTTCCTTGCGGGTTCCGCTCTTGTTGATGTCGAGCGTCGGGAAGATGCGCTTTTCCATCAGCTTGCGGTCCAG
>CAZECJ010000303.1:0-2030 GCA_964510645.1 uncultured Verrucomicrobiota bacterium
GACCGGAAGCGAAAAATACTAGTCCCGCAATCTAGTCAAAAGCCAAACTCCAGGGGTATTGTTTTATAAAACAATACCCAGTCAAGGGGTCGGCCGACTGGGTCAGGGGAATGACTGTAGAAGCCACCGGTGCGGCGTCGATCCTTGCCGCAATCCGGATGACCCGAATCGCAGCGGCGCATCTAGGAACCGAGGGTCTTGCCGAGGGCGACGGCGGCGTCGAACTTGGCGAGGGCAGTGCGGGCTAGGGGCACGCCCAGCTTGCGGGCGAGCGCGACCATTTCGGGCGGGATCGTTTTGCCGTTGGCGACGAGCACGGCGACGGCGCCGACGACGTGTGCGGTACGCAGGGCCTGGTCGGTGGCGAGGGAGGTGAGCAGCAGGGGTCGCTCGAGATCCATCATGAGCACGTCGCTCATGAGGTCGGCGGCGACGACGTGGAGGGCGTCGGATGATTCATAGCTGGGTTCGGCCCAGAGGATCTGGGCCTGGGCGGCGGCGAAGAGGGTTTTCAGGTTCATGGGGCGGAGGGGAGGTCTTTGCGCTGGTTGAAGCGGACGTAGTAGAACAGGTTTTCGATTTCAAAGGCGATGTTGATGTTCTGGACGAACAGCGCCGAGCCGGCCTTGAGCTGGACGGGGGAGAAATTGAGCACGCCCTGCACGCCGGCGCCGGCCAACTGGTCGAGGATGCCGGCGGCGGCGTTTTCGGGAACGGCGAGAACGGCGACTTGGATGTCCTGCTCCTTGATGAACGCGGCGAGTTGGCTGACGGGCAGGATGGGGATGGGGGTTGCGGCGGGGTTGATGCGCGAGGGATTGTTGTCGAAGCCGGCGATGACCTGGACGTTTTCGTTGGAAAATCCCTTGTAGTTGAGGAGGGCGGTGCCGATCTTGCCGCAGCCGACGATGATGATGCGCTGGAGGATATGGGTGCCGAGAATGGCATCGAGGCGCTGGAGAAGGACGTCGATGGGGTAGCCGCCGCGCTTGTTGCCGACGGCCAGATTGGCGAGGGAGAAGTCCTTGCGGACGAGGGAGGAGGAGACGCCGGCGGCGTCGCCGAGGTTGTCGGAGAAGACCCGGGAAAGGCCCATGGACTTGAATTTCAGCAAGATGTTTTTGTATCGAACCAGACGCTGAATCATTTCTTTCTGCACGATGAGGTCTTGTTTTTTCACGATAATACTCCAAAATCGTTATTTATTGTGACGAAAACAGATTATATATGACGATTGAAACGAGTCAAGCGCGGACCATATCAGAATTATCTTGTTTTAGTAAAAGGATTTTTCTATCGTATCGCGGATTTTTTGGAGGAATCGACGGTGAGCACAGAACAAAGCGCAGAGATCCAGGAGCGATTGACGCCGGAGCTGGAGAAATTCATCCAGCACTGGAAGAAACAGCCGGGCAACCTGATCATGGTCCTGCACCAAGTGCAGGAGCATTTCGGCTACGTGCCGCGATCGGTGGCGTTCCAGGTGGCGGATCTGCTGAAGATTCCGCTGGCGCAGGTGTACGGCGTGCTGACGTTCTACCATTTCTTCAAGCTGAAGAAGCCGGGGAAGAACCGGATCGCGGTGTGCATGGGCACGGCGTGCTACCTGAAGGGCGGCGAGGATCTGATCCAGGAACTGGAGAACATCTTGGGCGTGGGCCTGAACGTGGTGACGCCGGACGGAAAGTTTTCGGTGGAAGCGGTGCGGTGCCTGGGCTGTTGCGGGCTGGCGCCGGTGATGTCGGTGAACGGCACGATGCACGGCAACCTGAAGAAGGAAGACGTCGCGGGCATCGTGGCGCAGTACCAGGCGCAGGCGTAGGCGGTCGGTGGAGTCCGGAGCGGAGTCCATGCAGGCGACGATATGCGATGCGGTTTCGGAGCTCGTCCAGAATGCCTTCGAGTCGGGCGCGGCCGCCGTGCGGCTGGAGCTGGTCCGGCGCGGCGCGCGGCTGGAGGTCCTGGTGCGCGACGCCGGCCGCGGGATGGACGCGGCGACGGTGCGGAAGGCGCTGGATCCGTTCTGGTCG
>CAZECJ010000304.1:0-2027 GCA_964510645.1 uncultured Verrucomicrobiota bacterium
CGCAGCGACGACATGCTGATCATCCGCGGCGTGAACGTCTATCCGCAGCAGATCGAGGAAGCCCTGCTTTCCATCGAAGGCGTCGCGCCGCACTACCAGATCGAAGTCAGCCGCGTCGGCGCGCTGGACGAGCTGGAAGTGCTGGTGGAGATCACGGAAGGGATCTTCTTCGACGAAATGCAGAAGCAGCAGGCGATGAAGGAAAAGATCGAGCGCAAGCTGGAGACGTCGCTGGCGGTGCACGCCAAGGTGCGGCTGGTCGAGCCCGGCAGCACGCCGCGCTCTGAAGGCAAGGCGATGCGCGTGATCGACCGCCGGAAGAAAGGCTGACCGGGCGGCTTCGATGGGCGAAGCGGACAGTTTGGCGGGGAAATCGGCGCTGGTGACGGGCGGCTCGCGCCGCCTCGGCGCGGCGATTTGCCGCGAACTCGCCGCGCGGGGCGCGGCCGTGGCCGTGCACTACCGCCGTTCGGAGGCCGAAGCCATCGCCATGAACCGCGTCCTGAAGCACGGCGTGTTTTCGCTGCGGGGCGATTTGGCGAACCCGCAGGAGCGCGAGTGGGTTTTCCGCGAGGCGGCGGAATGGCTGGGGCGGGTGGACGTCCTCGTCAACAACGCGGCGGTGTTCGCGCGCGACGGCGAAATCGATCCGGCTGAATTGCGCGCCGTGAACGTCGAAGCCCCGCTGGACTTGGCCGCGCGCGTGGCGGCGCAGCCCGGCGGCGGGTGCGTGATCCAGATGCTGGACGCGCGCATCGCGCGCCCGGAAGCCGGAGCGTTCCGCGGCTACGCGGCGACGAAGCGCGAGCTGGCGGAATCGGTGGCGCGCCTGGCGCGCGAATGGGCGCCGGCGACGCGCGTGAACGGCGTGGCTCCCGGCCCCGTGCTGGCGCCGGAAGGCGTGCGCGAAGCGGCCGGCGACCTGCCGCTGGGCCGGCGGCCGACGCCGGAAAACGTCGCAAACGCCGTGGCCTTCTTCGCCGAAAGCGAATCCGTCACCGGTCAAATCCTCTTCGTGGACGGCGGGCAGCATTTGGCGGAGGGCAGAAAAACATGAAATCCCAATCGCCGGCGCTCTATGTTCCGGAGTCGATCCACGACCGGATTTTCACCCTTCGGGGACACAAGATCATTTTGGATTCGGATCTGGCCGCGCTCTACGGCGTGGCCACCAAGGTTATGAACCAAGCGATCAAGCGAAATGCGGAAAAGTTTCCGGCCGACTTCATGTTTCAGATTGCACCGCAAGAGGTAACGAATATGTGGTCACAAATTGTGACCACATCTCCACGCTACCGGTCGCCGAAGTATCGTCCTTTGGCTTTCACCGAGCACGGCGCGATCATGGTCGCCACGGTGCTGAACAGTCCGCGGGCCGTCCAGATGAGCGTGTTCGTCGTGCGGGCGTTCGTGGCCATGCGGGCCGCCTTGTCGGACACGGCGGCGCTCGCCCGCAAGCTGGCGGCGCTGGAGCGCGAGGTGAAGGCGCGGTTGGACGGCCACGACGCGGCGATCGTCGACGTGTTGCGGCGCTTCATGGAAATCCTCGATCCGCCGCCGTTGCCCGATCCGCCGCCAAAGCCGCCCATCGGATTCGGCGTGAAGGAAAAAACCGCCCGCTACGGGACGAAAAAGAAGCGTGCCTGAACCCTGAACCCTTTCTCCCTCTACCATGCCCAAAAACAACATCCCCATCGACACCACCGGTCTTCCGCAGCTGGACGCGGCGCTGACGGGAATCCTGGCCGGCGACAACGTCGTCTGGAACGTGGACGACGTCGAGCAGTACCGGAAGATCGCGCGGCCGTACGCGGAAGCGGCCAAGCGCGACGGCCGCAAGCTGGTGTATTTCCGCTTTGCGCGGCACGAGCGGATCGTGCCGGAAGGCTTCTGCGAGGAATGCCGGCTGGACGCCGCGGCGGGCTTCGAGGTCTTCCTGCACAAGATCCACGAAGTCGTCGGCGCGCACGGCCTCGGCGCCTACTACCTGTTCGACTGCCTGTCGGACCTGGCGACGAACTGGTGTT
>CAZECJ010000305.1:0-2024 GCA_964510645.1 uncultured Verrucomicrobiota bacterium
CCCATTACCGTTATCTGTTTGGCCCGGTGCCGTCGCGGCGGCTGGGGCTGTCGCTCGGCGTGGACCTGAATCCGGCGAAGGTCTGCACGGAAAACTGCGTGTTCTGCCAGGTGGGGCGCACGACGGAGCTGACGCTGGAGCGCAAGGAGTGGGTGCCGACGGCGGATGTCCTCGCGGAGTTCGACCGCTGGGCGGCAGCAGGCCACCCGGCGGACTATGTTACGCTGTCGGGCTCGGGCGAGCCGACGATGCATGCGGGCTTCGGCGACGTGCTGCGGCACGTGAAGGCGCGGGGCCGGTTCAAGACCGCGATCCTGAGCAACGGCACGCTGATGTTCCTGCCGGAGGTCCGGCGGGACGCGGCGCTCGCGGACGTGGTGAAGGTGACCTTGAGCGCGTGGGACGAGGCCTCGTTCCGGAATATCCACCGCCCGGCGGAAGGCGCGACGTTCGCGCGGCTGCTGGAGGGCGAGCGGGCGCTGCGCGAGGGATTCCGCGGCCAGCTGTGGGTCGAAGTGATGCTGTTGCCGGGCTATAACGACGAACCGGAACAGGTGCGCGCGATCGCGGAGCTGGTGAAATCGCTGCGGGCGGACGCCGTGCATCTGAACACGACGACGCGTCCGGCGCTGGCCGGGGTGGAAGTGCCCCGGGTGCCGGAGGCCTGGTTGCGGACGGTGGCGCCGTGGTTCTCGCCCGTGGCGGAGATCCCGGTGTTTTCGGGCAAGGCCGCGGCGCCGGAGGCGATGACGGATGCGGCTTGGATGGAGTTGCTGGCGCGCCATCCGATCGCGCTGGAGGCTTTGGCGGCCTCGTCCGGGACGAAAGTGCCGGCGCTGGAAAGGCGGTTGGCGCCGCTGGTCGCGGCGGGCAAGTTGGCCATGGAAGAACACCACGGCGTGCGCATGGTGCGGGTGGCGGGGCCATGAGCGACCTACGGAGCCAGGTCCGCGTGCGCTACGAAGGCGACGTGCAGGGCGTGGGTTTCCGCTACGTGGTGCGGGGTCTCGCGAACCAACTGGGCGTGGCGGGCGGCGTGGAAAACCTCAACGATGGCGCGGTGCAACTGGTGGCCGAGGGGCCCGAAGACGTGCTGAAACGGTTGCTGCTGCAGATCCGGGTGTCGCGTCTCGGGCCGCTGATCTCGCACGAGCAGGTGGAATGGGGCGAGGCGCAGGGGCTGTCGGGATTCTACTACCGGTAGTCGATCGCGCCCTGGAAGGTGTGTTCGGCGGGACCGGTCAGCGTGAGGGGTGCGAAAGAAACTTCAAGGGTATCGCTGCCGGCGGTCTTGATGCGCACGGGAGAACGAACAAGGCCGAGCTTTTCCGCGACGAGGGCGGCGGCAACGATGCCGGTGCCGCAAGCGAGGGTTTCCGCTTCGACCCCGCGCTCGTAGGTGCGGATGGAAAGGGAATCGGGGCCGGTCGTCTGGATGAAGTCGGCGTTGGTTCCGGCGGGGGCGAAAAGGGCATGGCGGCGAATGAACGAACCGAGGGCCGGAACGTCGATGGCGGTGAGGTCGTCTACGACGACGACGGCATGGGGCACGCCGGAATTGACGAAGTGGAGGGGCCGTTCCTTGTTTTTCCACGCGATGGAAAGATTCATCCGCCAGTCCTTGGGCGGCGGCAGGTGGAGTCGGATGCCGGCGGGGAGAATTTCGGCGCGGACGGGGCCGGCGGCGGTTTCGATGCGCATGTCGGCCGGGGCGGCGCCGATTTCGCGTGCGAGGCGGGCGATGCACCGCGCTCCGTTGCCGCAGAGGTCGGCCTCCGCGCCATCCGGGTTGAAAAAACGCATGCGGAAATCGGCGGAAACGGAAGGCTGGATGAGGAGCAAGCCTTCGGAGCCAATGCCCCGCCGACGGTCGCAAAGCCGGGCGATGAAGGCGGTATCCCGGTCGGGAAAGGCCAAGGCGCGATCATCCACGAGGATGAAATCGTTGCCGGCGCCGTGCATTTTCCAGAAGGGGATCGACATAGGCCTCACCTTGCCATTTGGGGGTTCGGAAGGCAAGGCGC
>CAZECJ010000306.1:0-2021 GCA_964510645.1 uncultured Verrucomicrobiota bacterium
TCCTTGATGATGGCGTCGGCGGTCTTGCGGATGATCTCGGCGCAGTAGTCGAGCTCGGCCTTGGTGCCGATGAGCGGGACCATGATTTCCGGCAGGACCTTGCGGCCGGTCTTGGCGACGTTGCAGGCCGCCTCGATGATCGCGCGAGTCTGCATGACGCACAGTTCCGGATAGGTGATGGAGAGGCGGCAGCCGCGATGGCCGAGCATGGGATTCTGCTCGTGCAGCTTCTTCACGCGCGCAGCCACGACGTCGACGCTCGTGCCCATGCGCTTGGCCATCTCGGCCTGGCCTGCCGGATCCTGCGGCACGAACTCGTGCAGCGGCGGATCGATCAGGCGGATCGTCACGCCGTAGCCGTCCATCGCCTTGAAGATGCCTTCGAAGTCGCTCCGCTGCAGCGGCAGCAGCTTCAACAGCGCCTTCTCGCGGGCCGGCAGGTCGTGCGCGAGGATGAACTCGCGGATCGCCCAGATGCGGTCGCCCTCGAAGAACATGTGCTCGGTGCGGCACAGGCCGATGCCCTGCGCGCCGAACGCCCGGGCCGCCGCGGCGTCCTTGGGGCTGTCGGCGTTCGTGCGGACGTTGATCTTGCGGTACTTGTCCGCCCAGTCGCTGACCTGCTTGTACATCTTGTAGATGGGGTGCTTCTGGGCTTCCTTCTTGCCGCCGACCACGCCGCTGACCACCGGGCTGGCTTCCGTCGGGATCTGCCCGACGTAGACGATGCCGGTCGAGCCGTTCAGGCTGATCCAATCGCCTTCCTTCAGCGTCTGGCCGCCGGCGGAGATCGTCTTGGCCTTGTAGTCGATGTGCAGGTCGCCCGCGCCGGCGATGCAGCACTTGCCCCAGCCGCGCGCCACGACGGCCGCGTGCGAGGTCATGCCGCCCGTGCTCGTCAGGATGCCCTGCGCCGCCCACATGCCGCCGACGTCCTCGGGGCTCGTCTCGTGGCGGACCAGGATGAGCTTGGCGGCGGGCTCATCCTTGACGATGGCTTCCGCGGTGTGCGCGTCGAAGACGATCTTGCCCACGCCCGCGCCCGGACCGGCCGGCAGGCCCTTCGTCAGCACGAGGGCCTTCTTTTCGGCGGCGATGTCGAAGATCGGGAACAGGAGCTGTTCGAGGTCCGAGCCCGACAGCGTCGCGATCGCCTCGTCCGGCTTCAGGATCTTGTCCTGCGCCTTGCCGGTGAAGAAGTCCTTGCCCGTGGCCATTTCCACCGCCCAGCGGACGCCGGCGAGGCCGGTGCGCTTGGCGTTGCGGGTCTGCAGCATCCACAGCGTGCCCTGCTCGACCGTGAATTCCACGTCCTGCGGGTACTTGTAGTGCTTCTCCAGCTTCTTCATGATCGCCATGAGCTGGGCGTGCGCCTTCTTCCAGACAGGGCTCTTCTCGGAAGGCATCTCGTCGATGTGCTTCGGCGTGCGGATGCCGGCCACGACGTCTTCGCCCTGCGCGTTGATCAGGTACTCGCCCATCGGGGCTTCGTCGCCCGTCGCGCCGTCGCGCGTGAACGCCACGCCCGTGCCGGACTCGTCGCCCATGTTGCCGTACACCATCGAGCAGACGTTGACCGCGGTGCCAAGCAGTCCGGTCACCTTGTTGATCTGGCGGTACTTGACCGCGCGCTCGCTGTTCCAGCTGCCGAACACGGCGTTGACGGCCGCGAGCAGCTGCTCGAACGGGTCCTGCGGGAAAGGCTTTTTGACCTTCTGCACGTAGACCTTCTTGTAGATCTCGCACAATTCCTTGAGCTGGTCGGCCGTCAGGTCGGTGTCTTCCTTCGCGCCGTACTTCTTCTTCAGCTCGGACATCGCCACTTCGAAATCATGGTGCGACAGGCCGGTCGTGGGGCCCATCACCACGTCGCCGAACATGTCGATGAAGCGGCGGTAGCAGTCCCAGCCCGTGCGCGCGTTGCCCGTGCTCGCGATGAAGCCGAGCACCGACTTGTCGTTGAGGCCGAGGTTGAGCACCGTGTCCATCATGCCCGGCATGGAGATCGCCGCGCCCGAGCG
>CAZECJ010000307.1:0-2012 GCA_964510645.1 uncultured Verrucomicrobiota bacterium
TCGATGACGGCGCGGAGGCGGACCTTGCCGCGGCCTTCGTCGTATTCGCGGGCGTCCAGCAGGGCGCCCTGCGGGAAATCGGGGACGAGCTTGAAGGGCTTTTTCTGGAGGATGGCGATCTGCGCCTGGAGCAGTTCGCCGAAATTATGCGGCAGGACGCGGGTGGAGAGGCCGACGGCGATGCCTTCCGCGCCGAGCATGAGGAGCAAGGGCAGCTTGGCCGGCAGGACGACGGGCTCCTTGTTGCGGCCGTCGTAGGTCGGGATGAATTCGGTGAGGTCGTCGTTGAACAACTGCGTGGCGGCGAGGTCCGTCAGGCGGCACTCGATGTAGCGCGGGGCGGCGGCGGGATCGCCGGTGTGGATGTTGCCGAAGTTGCCTTGGCCTTCGATGAGATAGCCGCGGTTCACCAGCGTGACGAGCGCGTCGCCGATGGACGCGTCGCCATGCGGGTGGAACTGCATCGTGTAGCCCACGATGTTGGCGACCTTGATGAAACGGCCGTCGTCGTTCCGGTTCAGGGAATACAAAATGCGGCGCTGGACGGGCTTGAGGCCGTCCTCGATCTCGGGGATGGCGCGGTCGCGGATGACGTAGGACGCGTACTGGAGGAAATTGCCGTCCATGAGCTGGCGCAGCGGGCCGTCGCCGAGGTCGTTGCCGTCGAGATGGAGGGGCGGGGCTTCGGGGGCGGAAGGCTTGGCGCCCTTGGCCGGGCGGGGCGCGTCCTCGGTGTCGTCGAAAAGCGATGGTTGTTTGATGTCGGTCATGGCGTCAACGGGGGGGGACTATAGCGGGGCGAGGACGGGATGACAAGCGGCGGGGAATACAGAGGGCACAGGGTTCGGGGTTCAGGAAAGAGTTCGTATCGGATGGATCGGCCTAAACCCTGAATCCTGAACCCAGACCCCTCGTCCGTGGCGGGCTTGATTTCGAGGAGGCGGGGGGGCAGTATGGCGGCGCATGAAAGCGTGGCTCAAGCGGATGTATCGCGAGACCGACTGGGGGGGGCGGGTCTTCTTCCCGCTCGTCCGCGCGCGGGACTGGCTGCAAGGCGGGTGGCGATCGGACCGGAGCCATATCGCGCGGCAATTTGAACGGACCTTCGGCTATCCGCTGGACTGGGAGAATCCCCGCACGCTCAACGAAAAGCTGAACTGGATGAAACTGAACTTCCGCGATCCGCTGCAGCGCGTGGCCGCGGACAAGTACGCGGTGCGGGCGCACGTGAAGGCGAAGATCGGCGAGCAATACCTGATTCCCCTGCTCAAGAAATACGACGGCGCGGACGACCTCCGGTTCGCGGAACTGCCCGAGGCCTTCGTCCTGAAGGTGAACCACGGCAGCGGACAAAACTGGATCGTGCGCGACAAATCGCGCGCAGACGAGCGGAAGGTGGTGCGCCAGTTCCGCGAATGGATGGCGACCAGCCATTATGCCGCCTCGCGCGAATGGCCCTACAAGGACATGAAGCCGGCCATCGTGGCGGAGGCGTTGCTGCTCGACGAGCGCGGCCAGATCCCGAGCGATTTCAAGCTCCACTGTTTCGGCGGGAAGGTGGCGACGATCCAGGTGGATCTCGACCGCGAGACCGCGCACCGGCGGAATTTCTACGACCGGAATTGGCAGCTCCAGCCGTTCATCTGGACGGAATGGGAGGGCGGCAAGCCCGCGTGGCCGAACGGACGGGCCGTGCCGCGTCCCGAGGCGCTGCCGGAGATGATCCGCGTCGCCGAGACGCTGTCCGCCGATTTCCCGTACGCGCGCATCGACCTGTTTCATTGCGGCGGAAAGATCTATTTCGGGGAGATCACCTTCTACCACGGCGGGGCGTTCGAGCGGTTCGATCCGCCGGAATTCGACCGCGTTTTCGGCGAAAAACTGGTTCATCCGACAAGTTCCTGTCTAGCGTGGTGGAGGTTGTAGAGCTTGAGGATGAAGAACGCTTCGTCCCGATGCCTTGCGCAGATGCGGCTTCACGATGTCCTTGACCGTGTCCCAGCTCAGGCCGA
>CAZECJ010000308.1:0-874 GCA_964510645.1 uncultured Verrucomicrobiota bacterium
TATTGCGGAAATTTCGAAAGTGTTTGCTAACTTATCTGCAGATATGTTATAATAACTACGAAAGGTGCTTCGCGCACCTTACAGAACTTATCCTGCCACGACTTTGGCGAAATGTCAATAGTTATTGAAAAAATGTTATGATTGACAGAAACAGCACACTACTGTTTAATAATAGATATCAGGAGATGCTGTTAGGATATCTGTCGAAGACGAACATGTTATCTGCAACTTATCTGGAGGTATATGTCCATGCTCGATAAAGCAAGCGCCATTCCGCTCTACGCCCAGCTGGCAGAGCGGATTAAAGCGCAGATCCTATCGGGGGAGATCAAGCCGGGAGACAAGCTGAAAAGCGAAGCCGAGATGGTGGAAGAATACGACGTTGGCCGCCTGACGGTGCGCAGCGCGCTTTCCCAGCTCGTGGAGGAAGGCTACCTCGAAAAAGCGCAGGGCAAAGGCACTTTCTGCCGCGCGGCGGCGGAGGTGAACTACCTCAACGTGGAAGCCGTGCTGGACATGGGCAATACCTACTTTATTCCAACCTACTACGTCAAGGGTATTTCCGAAGTGCTCAACGCCAACAACTGCAACTTCTTAATCAGCGATACGAACTCCGACGCGGCGTACCTCTGCTCCCAGCTGGAGCAAATACTAACCAAAAACACTTCCGGCGTCATCTTTCAGCTCACGCAGGTGCAGCTTTCTCCAGAGATCCGGCGGCGGCTGTTTGCGTGCCTGAGCGCGTTTCGCAACCGTAACATTCCCTGCATCATGATCGACAGCCGTATCGACGACGCGGAAGCAAGCTACGTCATGCTGGACGAAACCGCGGGTGGCGCAAGGGTTGCCGAGCATTTTGCGGCATACGGCCACA
>CAZECJ010000308.1:884-2011 GCA_964510645.1 uncultured Verrucomicrobiota bacterium
TGGTCGCCTACCGGCCGGACTGCTGCGACGCGCTCCAACGGTACGACGGCTTTTGCGCGGCGGCGGAAGAATACGGCATGGAGCAGCCCGTGGCAATCGACTGCGACGCGGGCATGGAAGGCGCTTTGATCAAGGCCGTGCGCGAGCAGGGCGTGACGGGCGTATTTGGCTACAACGACGAAATCGCACTGCGCTGCATGCGCGCGCTGCGGGCGCGTGGGTACTTGATTCCCGAACAGGTGTCCGTGATCGGTTTCGACGACTCATATCTGGCAACAACGGTCGATCCCCAACTGACAACTATTTCGCACCCCAAGGAAGTCATGGGGCGGCATACCGCGCAGGCGCTGGTCAAACTCATGAAAAAGCAGATCAAGCCGCCGTACATTGAGATTTTTCGTCCCGAGCTCGTCAAACGAGGCTCCTGCACGCGCGTTTTTTCGGGGGGAACCGATCCTTCCGAGCAGCGGCGAAAGCCCGTTCCGGCGGAACAAAGCACGGATTTGGATGAGTAAAAAAAACTGCCCGTGAATGCGAGCAGTTTTTATGTACGGATGTTTACTCAATAGATAGCGCTTATTCGACGCGGAAAGCGTACACGGTTTCGGTGGAGTAGATTTCGCCCGCGTGGAGCACGATGCTGGGAAAATCGGGATGCGACATCGCGTCCGCAAAGTGCTGCGTTTCCAGGCAGAATCCGGGACGGACGCCGTATTCAATGCCGCCTTTGCCGCGCATGCCGGTAAAGTCGGTCGGCGTAAAGAGCTGCACGCCCGGCTGGTCGGTAATCGTGTCCATCACGATGCCGCCCACGGGGTCGGCTGCGGTTGCGGCGCGTTCCATGCCGCCCTCGCGGTGGCTGAGCACGAAGTTGTGGTCGTAGCCATGCGAGAAACCCATGTTTTCCAGCGAGGACTCGATATCCTGCCCGATGGGTTTAGCCTTGCTAAAATCGAGCGGGCCGCCCGCGACGGGCACGATTTCGCCCGTGGGGAGGATATGCGAATCGATGCGCGTTGCAAAATCCGCCTCGACCTGCAGCGTTTGATCGAGCACCGTGCCGCTGCCCTGACCGGCGAGGTTGAAGTATGCGTGGTTGGTCAAGTTGACGATGGTATCCTGATCCG
>CAZECJ010000309.1:0-2010 GCA_964510645.1 uncultured Verrucomicrobiota bacterium
ATGGCTATTATTGAAAAACCCAGAAAACCTGATTGCCGATAAAAAAGAACAAGAACATTTGCAGCAGGCCCTTGAAATTAATAAACCTTTAGCGATCGCATATTACATGAAAGAAGAGCTACGACAAATTTGGAATCAACCCACTAAATCTGATGCAAATGATCAACTGACCAATTGGGTAGCAAAAGCTCGTAATTCTGCAATCAAAATGCTTATCAAATTTGCCAAAACGCTTTCAGCTCATAGAACAGGCATCCTGTCCTCTAATATGATAATCGCATCTCGACTGGGCCGCTAGAGGGCACCAACAACAAAATCAAAACTCTCCAACGTCAATCTTACGGCTTTAGAGATAAGGAATTCTTTAAACTGAAAATCATGGCAATTCATCACGCCGAGTACGTATTAATCGGATGAACCTTTTTTATTACTAAACAAGAAATATTTTACGTTTTTATCGTGATCTTTTCTTTGGCCGCAAATCATTATAGTATTGATATACCTTCTCAGCACCTTGGGCATGATGATGGTACCTGTATCAGCCTGATAATTATCGGGCATGGCGATCACCGAACGCGGCGGAGCCAATCCGGAAACATTCAACACATGCATATACTCCAGCTTGGCGCCTTTGAACGGCTGGAATCGAGTTTTGGAGCTTCTCGCCCGAAAATCGGTAAAGTTGCTGCACGACGACACCTCCAACCACCCTTACAATCCCCGCGCATAGACCCCGATGACGTAGCACTTGGCCACAGTTAAACTGAGATCACCCGCTGTCAAAACTAGCAAACGAGAGGTAATTAACCCTGCTATGGCTGCAGCGTCATCTTTTCTGTCTTGACAAACCCTCCCATTTTCATCCTGCAGAAATAGACACCCGCGCCCACTTTGACGCCCTGTGCGGTGCAGCCGTCCCAGAATACACTGTGCTCGCCGCCTGGTTTTACGCCATCCTGCAGCGTTACCAGCTCTTGCCCGAGGACGTTATATATCGCCACCTGCACCTGCGTCTCGTACGGCACATAGTACTCTATGCGCGTGACCGGATTGAACGGATTGGGATGGATACGCAAGCGCGCTTCCTGCTGGACGCTTTCTTCCGCCGCCTCTTGTGGTTGCTGCGTCGCGCCCCTAAACAGCGCCGGGGCATTGTTGAGGTAAACGTGCACCAGCGCCGCCTGACATTTATCAATGGCAATATCTCCAATTTCGGGGCGCAGTGTCACGGTCCTGCCGCGAAATGCCTGTATCGGAATGGATGCACGCAGCTCGCGCCGGATTTCCCCGTCCCCGGTCATCGTCGCCAGAACAAATCTCAGTTCATCGTTTTTGCCGTCGAGAATCGACCAAGCGATCTGCAGCGGCGCCGCAGCCTCCGCCTGCAGGGCGCTGATGTTCTTGCCGTAGACGTCGACATAGAACACCAGACTGTCGGCATCCGCCGGCACTTTAATATTTCCAACTGTCAATGACGAACGAACCTGATCCGCAGATAAACGCTCGTCGTCGTTCACCAGCGGAAAAGCAAAGTGATATATGCCGGAAGAAGTTGCCACTTCTATTTCACTCATCTGCCACGCCAGGATGCTTTCGTCCGATTGATAAAACACGACCCGACGCCTGTATCTTGCCTCTTCCCCAACTTCTTTGCTCAACCCCGCCGATGGACCGACAGTGAGAGTGTAGGGCGACGAGCCAGCGCTGCTCCATACCGCTTTTGCCGTAGCGCCCGGCGGATTGGCGATCGACAGTGAGGCGTTCATGCCGTTGGCAGCGATGATAGCGCCGTATTGGCCCTGTTCCCAAGTAGAACCGTTATAGCGCGCCTTGCGAATATTCTTGGCATCCCCGAGGTCGTGCCAGAGCACGGTGAAAGTGCCGCCGCTGTGGCCGCTACTACTGGGACGCAGATAATCGCGATAGTCCATGAATTCAGAAAATACTGTTGGATTTAGATTCTTGTTATGCATAACAACTTGCCGTGCAACTCCACCAATCCAGTCCCTC
>CAZECJ010000310.1:0-510 GCA_964510645.1 uncultured Verrucomicrobiota bacterium
GATTAAATTCGGTTTTCTGGCTTTTTAAAAATCCTTCGCAAGAAGGGTTTTTTATTTGTTATCCATTATAATAAACTATGTCTTATTTTAAAGAACTTCCTCAAAATCCTAATTTTCCCGAAATGGAAAAACAAACATTAGATTGGTGGTATAAAAATGACCTGGTTAATCAATACCTTCACAAAAACGATCAATCTGATAAAAAATTTTCCTTTATTGACGGACCCATTACTGCCAATGCTCCAATGGGTGTTCATCACGCTCGCGGCCGGTCGCTTAAAGATATTTTTCAACGCTATAAAAACGCCCAAGGTTTTGCTCAAAGATTCCAAAATGGTTTTGATTGTCAGGGATTGTGGGTTGAAGTTGAGGTCGAAAAAGAAAATGGTTTTAATTGTAAAAAAGATATTCAGAATTTTGGTTTGGACAAATTTACCCAAGCTTGCGTCGATCGAGTAAATAAATTTTCACTAGTTCAAACTGAACAATCCAAACGTCTGGGTATGTTTA
>CAZECJ010000310.1:520-1029 GCA_964510645.1 uncultured Verrucomicrobiota bacterium
TGGAATAATTCCTATTACACCAACTCTCGGGAGAACAATCTTTATATTTGGCACTTTCTAAAAATTGTCCAACAAAAAGGTTGGCTAGTAAAAAAACAAAGTGCTACCACCTGGTGTCCTCGTTGCGAAACTGGTTTATCACAACATGAACAAGCCGATGGATACAAAGATATTACCGATACTTCGGTATATTTAAAATTCAAACTTAAAAATAGACAAAACGAATATGTTTTGGCCTGGACTACCACTCCCTGGACCTTGTCTGCCAACGTTCTTTTGGCCATTAATACTAAACATCAATATGTTAAAGCCAAACTCAATGATGAATTCTTATTCTTAGCCCAGACTTCAGCCGATCGTCTTGGTTTAAATGATTATCAAAAAATTGATGCCGATACTTTATTAAATTTGGAATATGAATCTCTTTATAATATTCCAGCCCAAGAAGGGGTTAAACATTACGTTACTAATTGGGAATTAGTCGATCCCGTGGAGGGTACCGGTGTTGT
>CAZECJ010000310.1:1039-2006 GCA_964510645.1 uncultured Verrucomicrobiota bacterium
ATGCTGAATTTGTGACCACTACTGATGGTGTGGGTGTCGTTCATATCGCTCCCGGTTGTGGACAGGAAGATTTTGAATTAGGTAAAAAACTCGGAGCTGACATGATTTCACCTCTCGATGAAACTGGTCATTTTATGACCGGTTATGGCGAACTTGACGGTCTCTATGCTCATGATGTTGCCCCAATAGTTTTTGAATATCTTAAAAAGACTAATGCTTTCTTTAAAACCGAACCGATTACTCATCGTTATCCTCATTGTTGGCGATGTAAAACTAAATGTCTTTTTCGTTTGGAAACTAATTGGTATATGAATAGTGACGAAATTAGACCTCTTCTAAAAACTGCTGCAGAAAAAGTAAATTTTCATCCCAAATATGCTGCCCGTCGAATGCAAAATTGGCTTGATTCTATGGAAGATTGGATGATTAGTCGCAAACGTTTCTATGGGCTTGCCCTGCCATTTTATGAATGTTCCTGTGGTCATCTTACTGTAGTAGAAAATTTAGAAGAATTAAAAACTTTGGCCGTTAAACCGGAACTTGTTGATAAACTTCCTTCCATTCATCGTCCTTGGATTGATACCATTGAAATAATTTGTCCTAAATGCGGTAAAAATGTTAAGAGGGTCACTGACGTTGGTGATGTCTGGCTTGATGCTGGTGTAGTTCCTTTTTCCACTCTTAAATATCTTTCCGATAAACAATATTGGCAAAAATGGTTTCCCGCCGATATGGTTCTAGAAATGACTGAACAAATCCGTCTATGGTTTTATTCTATGCTTTTTATGAGCGTCACCATGGAAGGCGTCAGTCCCTATAAACATGTTGTTAATCACGCTGAAGTTCGTGACGAAAATGGTGAGAAAATGAGTAAAACTAAAAAGAATGGTATTCCTTTTGATGATGCTATTAATAAAATGGGTGTCGATCCAATGCGTTGGCTTTATTGTCAACAAAAAGCTTTTAC
>CAZECJ010000311.1:0-1979 GCA_964510645.1 uncultured Verrucomicrobiota bacterium
CTCATGTGGTTTGATCAAGCCCTGACGAGAAGCGGGGAAGAATGATCCACGAAGGAACACGAAGAATGACTGAGTTGATTTTGAAGGATGAAGTGTTCGCCATCGTGGGCGCGGCGATTGAAGTGCATCGCGAGCTTGGGCCGGGGTTTCTTGAGGCGGTTTATCAGGAAGCGTTGGAAATTGAATTGCGAAACCAAAACATTGCTTTCGAAGCTCAGAAACCGCTGAGGATTTCATACAAGGGTAAAACGCTACACAAGGAGTATTTTGCTGATTTGATCTGTTATGGGCAGATCATCGTGGAGTTGAAGGCGCTTGACCGGCTTTCGGGGAATGAAGAAGCGCAGATTCTCAATTATCTCAAGGCGACTGGATTGAGAGTCGGTGTCCTCATCAATTTCGGCAGTCACGGCAAGTTGGAATGGAAGCGATTTATCCATTAAGGACACGAAGATGCACGAAGAAGAAAAGAAAAACTTAGCGTCCCTTCGTGACCTTCGTGGATTGTGTTCTTCGTGGATGTATTCTCTTGACCATCAACAGCTTTGTCAGGTCATCGAAGCCCAGACGCTCTGGGGCGAGACAACCTGCCGCGTCTGGCTGCCCGGCCGCGACTCCGTGGTCCGCATCCCGGCTTCCAGGCTCAAGTCCCTGGAGAGCGCGGGCACAGGTTCGCCGGACAACATCGCCTACATCGCTGCCGCCGCGCGGGTAGCCGACGCCCTGACCCAGGACGTCCTGCTCGCGCCCATCGAGTCCTCCGTCATTCCGCTACCGCACCAGATTCGTGCTCTGTCCCGCGCCATCGCCAATGACCGGGTGCGCTATCTCCTGGCGGACGAGGTCGGCCTGGGCAAGACCATCGAGGCCGGACTCATTCTGCGGGAACTCAAGCTTCGCGGGCTGGTCAAGCGGACGCTGGTCATCGCCCCGAAGGGGCTGGTGAGCCAGTGGGTCAGCGAAATGCGGGCCCACTTCAACGAGTCTTTTCAGCTAGTCTTGCCCGAAGATATCAGAACCTTGAGCCGCATTTCGGCAATCCAAAGTCAAGTGTCCAAGGTCCAAGGTCATGCTGAGGGCCATAGCCGACTCGGGACTTTGGACCATGGACCTTGGACCATGTTTAATCAAGTGGTCGTGCCCATGGATTCGGTCAAGCCTCTGGACAAGCGCCGCGGCTGGAGCGCGGCTCAGGTGAGCGAGCACAATCGCGAACGGTTCGAGGACCTGATCTCCGCCGGCTGGGACCTGGTCATCGTGGACGAAGCGCATCGTCTCGGCGGCAGCACCGATCAAGTAGCCCGATTCAAGCTGGGCCAGGGCCTGGCCGAGGCTGCGCCATATTTCCTGATGCTTTCGGCCACTCCGCACCAGGGTAAGACCGACGCCTTTCATCGGCTGGTTTCCCTGATCGACGCCCAGGAGTTCCCGGACATCGGCAGCGTCACCCGCGAGCGGGTCCAGCCGCATGTCATCCGCACCGAGAAGCGTCGCGCTATCGATGCCGATGGGAAGCCCCTGTTCAAACCGCGGCGCACACAGCTTGGCCCGGTCTCATGGGAAGAGCGGCACAGCAATCAGCAGCTCCTCTATGAGGCGGTCACCGAATACGTCCGCGAAGGCTACAACCAGGCCATGCGGGAGAAGCGGAGCTACATCGGTTTTCTGATGATCCTGATGCAGCGCCTGGTGGTCTCCAGCACAAGCGCCATCCGCACTACGCTCGAAAGGCGACTTGAAGCGCTCACCGCGCCTCAGGAACAACTGACCCTGTTCCCCCTCACATCCGAGGAGGAATGGGCAGACCTGGACGGCCAGGAGCAGATCGACGTGTTGCTCCGCACCCGCCTCAAGGCGCTCAAGAACGAGCGCGCCGAGGTCAAGCTGCTCTTGGAAGCCGCGGCCCGCTGCGAGCAGATCGGACCGGATGCCAAGGCCGAGGCGTTGCTCGATTGGCTCTACCGCCTTCAGTCCGAGGA
>CAZECJ010000312.1:0-1949 GCA_964510645.1 uncultured Verrucomicrobiota bacterium
TCGTGGACGAGCCCACGTCGGGCCTGTCCTCCGCGGATTCCGACGTCGTGATGGGCTTGCTCAAGGCGCAGGCCGCGCGCGGGCGGCTGGTGATCGCGATCATCCACCAGCCCTCGTCCAACCTGTTCCGGCAGTTCGACGCGCTGTGGATCCTGGACAAGGGCGGGGTGCCCATCTACATGGGCCATCCGCTGGAGGCCGCGCGCCATTTCCGCGAGACCGTCCATCTGGCGGGCGCCGACCGCGGCGTCTGCCCCGAATGCGGCAACGTCCATCCCGAGCAGATTTTCGCCCTCATCGAATCCAAGGCGATCGACGCCGACGGGCGGTTCACTCGCGCGCGACAGTTTCCACCGGAATTTTGGCACGACGCGTGGCGGAAGAACGCGCCACCCCCGGTCGCCGCCGCCGCGGCTCCGGCCGAACCGCCGCCGCGCCACCTGAATCGCCCCGGCTGGCTGGGGCAGCTCCGCGTCTTCTGGTCGCGCACGCTGCGCGCGCGATTCGCCAACCGGGCCTACGTGCTCGTGAACCTGCTGGAACCGCCTGCGCTCGCCGGCCTCACGGCCTGGCTGTGCCATGCCGCGCCCGGCGGAACCTATACCCTCGGCGGCAATCCCTATCTGCCGGTCTATTTCTTCATGGCCGTCATCGTGGCGATCTTCCTGGGCCTGAGCGTCAGCGCGGAGGAAATCGTGCGCGACCGCCGCGTGCTTCGGCGCGAGCGGTTCCTGCATCTGAGCTGGAGCGCCTATTCGGGCGCGAAGATGCTGCACGTCGCCGGGCTGGCCCTGCTGCAGACCGCGCTGTGCGCGGCGATCGGCGTGGCGGGACTGCATGTCCCGGATTTCTTCGGCAAGCTGTGGTTCGCCCTGTTTTCGGCCGCCGTTTTCGGCGGCATCCTGGGCCTGAACGTCTCGGCCCGGTTCAAGTCGGCCGTCACGACGTACATCCTGCTGCCGCTGCTGCTGCTGCCGCAGATGCTGCTGGGCGGACTCATCATCGACTACGACGACCTGCGTTCGCGCGCCGCGCCGAACGCCTATCCGCCATGGATCGGCGAGCTGACGGCCTCCCGCTGGGCCTTCGAAGCGCTGGCCGTCGAACAGCACCAAGCCAACGCCTACCAGAAGCAATTCGAAGCAATCGACCGCGAACTCTCCGGCCTGGACTATCTTGTGAACGACCGGATTCCCGCGCTGCTCGGCCGACTCGATGCGCTATATCTGGCGGCGCCGGACCGCGTCGAGGGCATTCGCGCGCTGCTCGGCCGCGAATTCCGCGTGCTGGAAACCGACTCGCCGCGCCTGGCCGGTTTCGCCGCCGCGGCCGCCGCGCTGCAGCCGTCGGATCGCGCCGGGCTGGAGCCGCTCAGGACCGGCTTGCGCGATTGGTCTCGCGAGCTGCAGGCTGCGCGCCATGCGGTGCAAGGACGCCGCAACGCGATTCAGGAGGCCTTGATCGCCGAGCACGGGGAAGCGGGGCTGGCGGCTTTCGTCAAGGCGAACGTCAACCGGAAGATCGTTGAACTGGTGCGCCACAAGGGCCTGACGGACCCGCTGCGCGAACAAGGCGGGCGCCTCGTCCGGCTGTCGGATCCCATCTACCAGCCGGCCGAATCGGCCTGGGGCCGCGCCCCCTTCATGGCCGGCGAAAAACGGATTGGCACGGCGACCTTCCGCACCTATGGCTTCGATCTGGGGGCGCTGTGGCTCATGAATGCCGTCTTGGCGGTTTGCCTCGCCGCGCGCCGGCCGAAGACGTGAGGCCAACACCCCCGACGAGTCGTCGGGGGCTCCAACGACTTTACTTTTCCGCCTTTTCGAGATCCTTCTTTGCGTCGCGCGTGAAGGATGCCGTCAGGTAGTCGAGCGTCTTGGGCAGCGTCAGTTCCATGCTGAAGAACACCTGCAACCGGACGTCCAGATGCTCCGGCTCGCAGTTCAGCA
>CAZECJ010000313.1:0-1901 GCA_964510645.1 uncultured Verrucomicrobiota bacterium
GAGTTTATCCCGATTTTATCGGGAACCCTGTTGTGGGAAGATTTTTAAGCCCCGACATCATAGTACAAAACCCAAACAATACACAATGTTACAACCGATACAGCTACGCCATTAACAACCCATTGAAGTATAGCGACCCGAGTGGGTGGGTTTCTATTGGTAATAGCAATTGGGCTGTACAAATGGCTGAAATGAACAGAGCTTTGTGGATGAATAGTTATACTCGCTATTGTGGAATGAAAGATATGTTCAATCAAATGGTAATGGCTCAATTTATAGCTGAAAATGGCCGACCTGAAGAATCAAGAGGTGGAGGAGGCGGAAATAGTATAAACAATGTTAGAATGTTTTTAGATGTCCCAATTATGACCAGAATTGGAACTTTTACTTTAAGAAATCTTTTATCTATTGGTTTGGATAAGGCAGGACATTTCTTTTCTTCGGAAAAAGATGCATACTGGTATATGTGGAAGAGAACACTAATTTATTCTGTTGAGAATTCTGCTTTTATTACACAAAAAGGCGTTTTAGTTTTACCTTGTTATAACAATGAAGAGAATAGAGGAACAAATTGTGATCCTCAAGAGGATAAAAATTGCAAATTCCCTTTTTATTATAAAGCGGGGTGGGAAAAAAATAATTATTATGTATATCCTCCACAAAATGTATTTTCTGAAAAATTAGATGTAATTGGATTTATCCACACTCATTATGCATTTGGTGAAAATGAATGGGGTGGATTTTCGCCAGGAGATTGGGAAACGGGGAGAGATTATTTTAGAGGATTACCATATTTTGTATTTGGAGGCTACAATGATCGTTCTGATTCAAAAACGTTTGATGGATTCTATTATAGAAATGGCAAAGGTCCTTATTCTTTTGGAGAGGAACATTTTAATATGTTACACTTATTTAACGGTCTGAGTATAATAAATTTAATAAACAAATATTATTAAAAATATGTCATATAAAAAACTAACACTCTTATTGTCACTAGTTTTTATCATTGCTTGTAATGAAAAATTTGACAATTATCTTTATTTCAATAACGTAAGTATATCTGATGATACATTGACAAAATATATTAATGAGTATTATAATCTAAAAATTGATAAAAACAAGTTTATTTTTCAATTATTTTTTATTTCTGAATCAAATAAAAAAACGGAAATTATAATTACTTGTACAAATTCAAAATATCAATTATGGAATAATGTCCCAATTGGATATACGGATGTTGACAATGATCATATATTATTATATAATGGATTAACACGTTTTTGCAAAGTCAAATTTAATAAAAATATAAGTAACCTATTTGCCAATAAAACACCACGAAATGATATAAAATTCCCTTCATGTGAAAAAGTTATGTCAGGTATACACTATGATAAGCCTTCTTGGCTGTTGACATTTTACCATGAATCAAAAAAATGGGAAAAACAACTTGTAAATGATTCTATGGTATATGTATTCCCAAAAAACAAACAGAATAACACATTTTTCCCGACAATTGAAAAAATGAATAAAAATAAACGAGAACAAATTTTTATGTACTAATAAAAAAATAAAATTACTGTTTATATCATATTTGTTATTGGCAAAATACTCATGACTCAAAACTTGTATGAGCTTACCACTTATGAAATCGAAAAACGAATAAATGGATAATATATTTTATGAATTAATTAAATACATGACAACATATAATTACAGTAGTAGCTTGGCAATTCCCCTTAAATTAATGGGAAACCTTAAGGGTACCTCCCTGCCTGCCGTTTACGCCAGTTTGGCTAGCTTCAGGAACGAGGCAAAGATATGCCAAACTACCACCTGCAACATGCCCCAGCCGCAATACCTTTATCATTGTTACACCATGCATGTTCTGCGAAACACGGATT
>CAZECJ010000314.1:0-1897 GCA_964510645.1 uncultured Verrucomicrobiota bacterium
GCTCTTCATGGTCAGAAGAATATCTTGGCCAGGCGCAGGATGCCCTGCTTCCACGGCACGCGGTGCGAGACGCCGCTGGCATTCTTGAACTGGTCCAGGTGTTCGACGTACCAGTGGTAGTTGCGCACCAGCGCCTGCCGGTTGGAATACTTCGGCCGATAGCCCAGGATCTTCTCCGCTTTTTCGACGCTGACGAACGAATCTTCGGCCGCGGTTTCGTAGACCCACTTGTAGAGCGGCGATAGCTTCAGCATTTCCAGAAACCGCAGCGTCCAGATCATCGGCGCCGCCGGGAAGCCGCGGATCTTCTTGCCGTGGCCCGCCTCGTCCAGCACCGCCTGGTAGTCCTCGCGCATCGTCCGGAATTCCTTCGCGCCGATGTTGAAGACGTCGTTCACCTGGGCTTTGTCCAGGGTGAGCGTCAGCCAGATTGCATCGCATAGGTCTTCCACATCCAGCAGCTGGTAGCGGTTCTTGCCGTTGCCGATCATCGGGAACCCGTGGCCCGTGAGGGCCCAGTCGTAGAACAGCGCGAAGACTCCCAGGCGTTCCGGGCCGATGAAGGATTTGGGCCGGATGATCGGCACGCACAGGCCCTGGTCGCGGAACTTCAGGCACTCGCCCTCGGCCTCGATCTTCGCGCGGCCATACGGGCCCACGCCGATCAGCCGGTCGGTCTCCAGCAGCGGATGGTGGTCCGGAATGCCGTAGACCGCCGTGCTGGAAATCATCGCGAACCGCTCCACGCCGGCTTTTTTCGCGGCGGCCAGCACGATGCGCGTTCCGACCACGTCCGTCGTGTAGATGTCGTGCTCGGAGTAGAGCGGCAGCGCCGCCGCCGTGTGGACCACGTACTTCACGCCCTGCATGCACTTCGCCACCATCGCCTCGTCGCGGATGTCGCCGATCACCGCGTCCACGCGGTCTTTCTCGGGGTAGTCGAATTCCACGAGGTCCAGCGACCGGACGTCCGTCAGTCCCTTGGCGAACAGATAGCGGATCAGGTTGATCCCCAAAAATCCGCTGCCGCCCGTCACCAGCACCTTGCCCGATATTTGCGCGCTCATCGTGGTCTCCTGAAATGCGTTCCGATTCTTGTATTCCTTCGGCGGCGATCCGTCAATTACTCGCCTCGCACGCGGAAGAAGCCGTCGGCGCCCAGCGTCTCGAGGTTTACGGTGCGGTTGCTCCAAGGGCGCGTTTCGCGCGCCCAGTTCGTCGCCGCCGTCCAGCCGTTCGTCAGGCCGGCGGAGCGTTCGACGGAATAGGCCGTGCCGGCGAACGTCGGAAACGACACTTGATTCGCCACGCCTGCAGAGGACAGTTCATGCGTTTGCAGCGGATTCGGCTCCTCGCGCACGTCGAGCAGGAACCGGAAGACATACGGCAGGCGCCGACACCAGGCCGTTTCGTTGTGGTCGTCGCCGCAGCCGATCATGAAGCGCAGATCGACGTTGGGCGCATAACCGAAATTCACGAGATTCCAATACATGTCGAAGTTGTCGTCGTAGAGGCTGAGACCGTCGATGTCCAATTCGTACCCGACGTTGCCGACGTCCTGCCAGATGCGCAGGTCGTGCGGCGCGGCGGATGCGAGCCACGTTCGGAAATGGGGACAGAAATTCGTGCTGTAGACGCCCGACATGGGGCCGATGAGCCCGAACACGTTCGTCCACGTGCCGAGATACATCGAGAGCAGGCCGCCGCACGACGAACCGACGTGCGCGGTGTTGGCGCGGTCGTTTTTCGTGCGGTAATTGAGATCCACCATCGGCCGCACGTTGTGGACCAGGAAATCGGCGTAGTAGTTCGCCCTTCCGATGCTGCCCCCGCCGTCGGGATCCACGTCCATGTGCGGCAGGTATTCCACGGTGCGGTTGGCGGAAGACGGCACGCC
>CAZECJ010000315.1:0-1885 GCA_964510645.1 uncultured Verrucomicrobiota bacterium
CGAACGGCCTCTCGCTGTTCGTCGCCGGCGACAACATCTGGAAGGGCGCCGCCCAAAACGCCATCCAGATCGCCGAGAAGATGATTGAGATGGGCCTCAAGTAACGCGGCGGACAGCCCCGCCCCTGCGCCCCCGGTCGGCTCCTGCCGCTCCGGGGGTTTTTCATGGTGCCGATTCATAGGCCGCCGCTTTTGTTTCTGCGCCCCCACTCTCTCGCCTTACCGGCATTCCACAATTATGTTTACATTTATGCGCATATGTGCATAATTTATGGAATGAACTCCACGCAAGCGAAGGCACAGGCCTCCATTTTAAAAGCGCTCGGGCATCCCATCCGCGTCCAGATGCTCGAGGCACTGAGCCGCGGCGATCGTTGCGTCAATGATCTCCGCATCCTCGCGCCCGTTTGCCAAGCCAACATCTCCCGTCACTTGGCCTGCCTCAAGCGCGCCGGGCTCGTGACCGAGCGCCGCGCAGGCCCCCGGGTGATCCATCACCTCGCCTGCCCCGGCATGCTGCAGGCGCTGAAATGCGCCGACGAGGCCGCCCAGGCCGCGAAGAAACGCCGCGACGCCGAATCCTGATCCGCCCCCCCTGCGATAATTGCCGTGGGCCGGACCAAGGCCGCAGGCCCAGGGCGAACGCGAAGTCGCTTGCGAAACCATGCGGAGCGGGAATCGCGGCCCCTCATCCCCTCTGGCGAAAATACGGAACGCCCTTTTTCCTCGGCCGGAAAAAGGGCGTCCGCAGTTGAGCCGCGATTCCCCGCACGGGGCAAAGGCGGCGCCAAGATCGCCGCTACTTGCGGTTCACCACCGCTTTGTTGATGCCCTTTTCGTCGAGGTCGATCAGTTCCTGCGCGGCCAGTTCGGCGGCCTTGAAGTTGGCTTCGCGCGTGCTGGCGCCCAGATGCGGCACCATGATGTCGGCGACGTCCGCGACGCTCTTGGGGCCTTCCTCGTCCTTGGGATAGACGTCGTTCAGGAAGCGGATCTTCTTTTCGGCCTTCAGGGCGCGCAGGTCGGCCTCGTTGACGATGCCGGACCGGGCGCAGTTGATCAGCGTGGCGCCGGGCTTCATCTGGCCGATCAGGTTGCGGTTGACCATGCCCTTGGTCTCGGCGATCTCAGGCAGATGCAGGGTCACGTAATCCGACTGGGAAAACAGTTCGTCGAGCGAGACCAGCTTGACGCCCAGCTCCGCGGCCTGCCGCATCGTGATGCCCGGATCGTAGCCCAGGAACGTGGGCTCGAACCCGGACAGGCGCTTGACCACCAGCCGGCCGATGTAGCCGAGGCCGACGATGCCGACGGTCTTGCCCGTGACTTCGGTGCCCATGAAGGCGGTCTTTTCCCACTTGCCGGCACGGCAGGAGGCGTCGGCGGGAATGAGCCGGCGCGCATCGGCCAGCATCAGCGCGACGACTTCCTCGGCGACGCCGTTGGAGTTGGCGCCGGGGGTGTTCATCACGTCCACGCCCTTCGCGCGGGCATGGACGATGTCGATCGTGTTGTAGCCGGCGCCGGCGCGGACGACGACCTTCAGCTGCGGGGCGGCGTCGATGATCTCCGCCGTGATCTTTTCGCTGCGCACGATCAGCGCGTGCACGTCGGGATTGTCGCGGACGAGCTGGAGCACGTCGCACTTGGGCACCTGCACCACCGCATAGCCGCCGTGATCCTCCAGGATCTGCTTGGCCACGGAATCCAGCGCCGTCGGAATCAGTACTTTTTTCATCTGCTTCTTTTCCTTTTCCTCGTTTTCAATATGAATCCGGACACTTTATCCCGCCCGGAATCCCCGCGCAAGCCCTTCTCCGAAGAGTTTCCTCCGCTTGCTTTCCTGCGAAAACCTCCTAGTATTCCCGTTTTCGCGCTTTTCGGGC
>CAZECJ010000316.1:0-1880 GCA_964510645.1 uncultured Verrucomicrobiota bacterium
CCACAATCACACTGCGGATCGGCCCGTCCTTCGATTCGAGCACCTGCCGCGCTCCATTGCCTTCGTCGAGGATCAACACCGTTTCGCCGGGTCCGGCGCCCGCGCGGTCCACCGCGACGAGATAGCCGGAAGCGGCCTTGCCGTCCGGTCCGATCTTTTCGACCACCAGCAGCCTTTTCCCGTCGTAGAACGGGTGGTTGATGGTGGAGGTGATGTTGCCGATGACCTGGCCGAGGATCATGCGGGGCCGCCTTTCCAATGGGGGTGGGGCACGTTGACGCCATCGACGATGCCGACGATGGCGTGGTCCACGGGGACGAACCACGGTTCCAGGGTCATGGCGGCTTCGCGGCCGCCTTCGTAATAGACCAATTCGCCGGGGCCGGCCATGCGCGTGCCGTCCGCGCACACCACGGGCGCGCCCTTTTCCGCGCCGTCCTTGGCCAGCGGCTGGACCAGCAGCATGGGCACGCCCACCAGGCCTTCGTAGACCTGCGTGGAAACCACGGTTCCGATGACTTTTCCTAGCAGCATGGCGGTTCCCTTGTCGGTTAGGACGCGGTTTCTCCTTCGAGGGCGAGGGGCTTGGCGAGATCGAAACGGGTCGAAACGGCGATCTGCGCGAGCAGCGCGTCGTGGGGCGACGTGAGCACGCGGTGCTGGGCGGGAATGCCGCGGGTTTCGAGCACGGAGAGCGCGATCTCCTGCGCGGCCTGGACGTCGTAGAGGTCGCCCTGGAGAATCGCGAGCCCGCGGCCATCCATGCGCGGATCGCCGGCGCGGAATTCGATCAGCTCGACGGGCACGCCCTTCATGGCGCGCTCGATGGCCTGGACGTTGCAGGACACGGTCGGCGTTTCCAGGATCCACAGCGGACCTTCGCCCATCTGGCGCGTATTGCCGAGAATGGCGTCGTAGAGCGCCGGATGGATGTCGGGCAGGAAGGCGTCGTCGGCCACCTGCAGGCCGCCGTGGAACAGCGCTTCCGCGTGTGCTTCGGCCACGGATGCCGTGGTGCCCGCCAGCAGGATGAGGAAGCGCCCGGCCCCGATGGTGCCGGTGCGGATCATCGAGATCGGCGATTTCTTCAGCAGCGCATCGGCGGAAAACAGGCCGACGGGCACGCTGTTGAATTCGATGGAAGCGAATGCGGGGAAGGACTTCATCAAACGATCCGGAAGTGGTCGATCAGCGCGCAGCGGCGCCACCGGGAGAAGCTGCGCGGGGTGGTCAGGCCTTCGCCCGTGGGCGAGGCGATGGTGAAGGAGGTGTAGCCCTCGCCGCCGAAGCCGAGGCCGGCCTGCGAACGGCCGTTCTTGACGAAAATCGAGCAGTTGCACTGCCGCGCCATCTTCGAGAGCTTGCTGATGTGCTTCGAGTGCATGAGCGCGGTGTGATAATTGAAGCCTTCCATCTGCAAGGCGATGTCGATCGCGTAGTCCACGTTCGGCACGCGGGTGATCGGCATGACCGGCATCATCTGCTCGGTCCACAGCAGCGGGTGGTCTTCCGGCACTTCGACGATCGCCAGGCGCGTGGTCGACGGGGCGGAAATGCCCATCTGGGCCAGGATCTTATCCGCGTTCTGCCCGATGCACTTGCGGTTGATCTCGGCGTGGCCGCGCGGGCCGGCCATCTTCGAGAAAATCACCTGCTCCATCGCCGGAATCTTGGACTTGTCGATCAGCACCGCGTTGTTGCGCAGCATCGCCTGGATCAGCTTGTCGGCCACCGACGCGACCACCACGGTTTCCTTTTCCTCGACGCAGATCATGTTGTTGTCGAAAGACGCGCCCAGGACGATGTCGGAGGCCGCCTTCTCGATGTCGGCCGTTTCATCCACCACGACGGGGGGATTGCCGGGGCCGGCGCAGATGGCG
>CAZECJ010000317.1:0-1856 GCA_964510645.1 uncultured Verrucomicrobiota bacterium
AGACGATCAAGGCCGAGGGCAAGGTGCTGCTGACGCAGGGCGACAAGAAGGCGCGGTCGGACGTGGCGACCTACGACGTGCCGTCGGGCAAGATCGTTTTGGCGGGCGGACCTCCGCAGGTGATGCAGGGTCGGAACATCCTGGAGGGAGAGGTCATCACCTTCTGGCGGGACGAGCAGCGCCTGGAGTGCAAGCCGAAGGCCCGCCTGGTGGTCTATTCGGAAGATTTCGGCGACGCGGAGTCCTATTTCAAGCCATGAAGGGCAATTGCGTCTTGCCAAACCGCGGATTCGGGGATAAATTCTTGGATGTGATGAGGTACCTGTAGTGGCCGAATCCAAACGAACCGACTTGCTCGTCGAAACGCGAGGGCTGGTGAAGGAATACCGCCGCAGACGGGTCGTGAACGGCGTGGCGATGAACGTGCGCGAGGGGGAGATCGTCGGCCTGCTGGGGCCCAACGGCGCGGGGAAAACGACGAGCTTCTACATGATCACCGGGCTGATCCGCCCGACGAGCGGCCACGTCTTTTTCAAGGGCCAGGACGTCACCCGCCTGCCGATGTACCGCCGCGCGCGGATGGGACTGGGCTATCTGGCGCAGGAACCGAGCATTTTCCGCAACCTGACGGTCGAGGAAAACGTGCTGGCGATCCTCGAGACGCTGCCGATCGGCATCCGCGAGCGCCGCCGCCGGCTGGACTACTTGCTGGAAGAGCTGAAGATCGGCTATCTCGCGAAGCAGAAAGCCTACACGCTCAGCGGCGGCGAGCGCCGCCGCCTCGAAATCACCCGCGCGCTGGTGACGGATCCGGCGCTGATCCTGCTGGACGAGCCGTTCAGCGGGGTGGATCCGCTGGCGGTCTACGACGTGCAGCAGATCATCCGCGACCTGAAACAGCGCGGGCTGGGCATTTTGATCACCGACCACAACGTGCGCGAGACGCTCTCCGTGGTGGATCGGGCCTACGTGATCTATTCGGGCGAGGTGCTCACCGAGGGCACGCGCGAGTTCCTGGTGAACGACCCGCAGGCGCGGGAGAAATACCTGGGCAAGGCGTTCAGCATGTGAAAGACCGATTTTCGTCGAAGACAACCACAAGCGAAAGAAGGGAGCCGCAATGGAAATCCAGATCACCGGACGGAACGTGACGGTCAACGATGGTTTGAAGGAATACGTGGACAGCCGGCTGGGGCCGGTGTTGGCGGACTTTCCGCGGGTCGAAAGCTGCCACGCGATCTTGGCGCACGAAAAGTATCGGTTCACGGCGGAGTTCGTCGTGCAGGGCCGCGACAAGCTGCGCGAAGTGGCGCAGGAGACGACGGACGACCTGTACGCCTCGATCGACGCGGCGGCGGATAAGATCGACAAGCAGCTGCGCAAGTCGCGCGAGAAGATGATCGACAAGCACCACGAACGCCAGCGGTTGGCGGACGTGGAGGAAAAACCCGAGGCGTAGGGCGCCGCGCGGAGCGGGGGCCGGCGCGTTGCCGGCCCCCGGTGAAAAGGAAACGACCCATGTGGAGGACAGCCGAAAGCCCGCGGATCACGGTCGCCGACTTCTTCGAAGCGGGCCGCATTTCGCTCCAGATGGACTGGGAAGCCAACCCGGAGGCCGCCGTCGGCCGCGAAATCACGGAGGTGTCGCTCAACCGTCCGGGCCTGGCGCTGGCCGGCTTCGTCCGCTATTTCGCCTATCGGCGCATCCAGGTGCTGGGGCTGGCGGAAATGACCTATCTGGGGAGCTTGCCGATGGCGGAGCGCGTCGAGCGCCTGCGCGTCTTGGCGCGCGTGCCGGCGGTGGTGATGTCGCGCGGGCGCCGCTTGCCGGCCTACGTCCGGCAGGTGTTCGCGCA
>CAZECJ010000318.1:0-1851 GCA_964510645.1 uncultured Verrucomicrobiota bacterium
AAGGAGACGATGGCGCAGATCGAGAGCGGCAAAGCTGCCTTTGAGGACGCTACCTGCCCGTTTGTCAAGAAGATACATACCATCGTTGACGAGAACTCGCGCGGCGGCGCCGTCATCATTTGCGGCGATCCGGAGCACCCCGAGGTCAAGGGGATCAGAAGCTACGCGCACGGCGAAGCTTATGTCGTTACAGGCGAAAATGAATTGGAAAATCTGCTCGCCGAACACCCCTCGCTGCAAACAGAACCGGTCATTCTTGTTTCTCAGACCACTTTTTCTTCAAAAGAGTGGGAAAAAAGCGTTGAAAAAGCAAAATTATACTGTACAAACGCGAAAATATTTGATACAATATGCTTTGCCACCGAAGAAAGGCAAAAAGAGGCGCTTGAATTGGCGCGCCGCTGCGACGCGATGATCATCGTCGGCGGAAGGCAGAGCTCCAACACGCAGAAGCTGGTTGCTGTCTGTAAGGAGTACGCCGCAACCTTTCTTGTCGAAAACGCGCGGGAGTTAAATAAGTACGACTTTCGCGGTTATCGCTTCATCGGGGTGTCAGCGGGAGCCTCGACCCCCGCCGGTATTATAAAGGAGGTACTTGAAACCATGTCCGAAATTGTAAACGAAAACAGCGAAATGATTGAGGAGGAGAAAGTGCAGACTACTGTATCCGCCGAGGAAAACGCAGAAGTCGCAGAAGTCACCGAGGTCGCCGAAGGTGTATCATACATCGAAGGCGCCGACGATGTCTACGACTATGCCGCGGCGCTTGAGGAGTCCCTGAGCAACTATGGCAGCGATAAGCTCGTTGTCGGTACCGTTATCAGTGTGACGCCGACGGAGATACAGGTTGATATCGGCAGGAAACAGACCGGCTATATCCCCCACGACGAATACAGTGCCGATCCGAACGCTGATCCCATGACGGAGCTTAAGCCCGGCGACAAGCTCAGCCTGATCATTATGAAGACAAACGATCAGGAGGGCACCGTCGTCCTCTCCAAACGCCGCTGCGACGCCGCGAAGGTCTGGGATGAGATCATCGCCGCGGCGAAACGCTTGAGGGGACAATCTGCGACGTCATCCGCGGCGGCGTTCTCGTCAGAACGAGGGGCGTGCGCGTATTCGTGCCCGCATCGCTTGTCGGAGCGGGACGCGACGCGGACTTGAGCGAATACTTGAATAAAACGGTCAATTTCCGTATTATAGAGGTCAATAAGCAGCGCAAGAGAGCGGTCGGCTCCATCCGCGCCGCGATGAGGGATTCACGCAAGGAAGCCGAGACCGCTTTTTGGGCGACCGCCGAAGAAGGACAGGTCATCACCGGAAAAGTGAAATCCCTGACGAACTATGGCGCTTTTGTAGACATCGGCGGCGTAGACGGTATGATTCACATTTCAGAGTTGTCATGGAGGCGCATCAAACACCCGTCGGAGGTCGTCAAGGCAGGCGACACCGTCGAGGTCTACATCAAGAATCTTGACCACGAGAAGAAAAAGATCTCGCTCGGCTATAAGAAAATTGAGGACAACCCGTGGGAGATTCTCAAACGAGATTATCCGGTTGACAGCATCGTAGAGGTGAAAATCGTCGGGCTGACAACCTTCGGCGCGTTCGCGCAGATCATCCCCGGCATCGACGGGCTTATCCATATCTCCCAGATTGCCAACCGTCGTATTGCCAAGACGGCTGACGCGCTCTCCGTCGGCGACGTTGTCACCGCTAAAATTACAGACATCAATTTTGAGAAGAAGCGCATATCACTGTCCGTCCGCGCGTTGCTGCCTCCCGAGGTGGAAGCCGTCACGGAGATTCAGCCTGACGCGGCTGTCGATGAAGCACCGGCTGCCATTT
>CAZECJ010000319.1:0-1850 GCA_964510645.1 uncultured Verrucomicrobiota bacterium
ACACATGAAATTATATTTTGTCACATCTGCCCCGGTCTTATTAATTATCTTTCGGCGTTTTTTTCTTCACACGACGTCCTGGATAAAAATCCACCGAATAGCATTCGGGCTGCTTACCGGAGGCATAATAGGAAACTTGATTGATCGGGTGCGGCAGGGTGCCGTGACGGATTTTCTGGATTTCTATATTGCCAATTGGCATTGGCCATCGTTCAATGTGGCCGATTCTGCCATTTGCATTGGAGTGGGAATGTACCTGTTCGCCTCATACGCCGATGCGCACCGGAACAAGCATGAAGAGGAGCCAGCGTAACAAGCCGCAAATCTTAATTCTTGCGGGACCCACCGCCGCGGGAAAATCCGCAATTGCCCATTATCTTGCTCAACAGAATGGCCTGGCCGTACTCTCCGCAGATTCCATGGCCGTTTATTCGGGAATGGATATCGGAACGGCTAAACCGACTGCCCGCGAGCAAAAGGATATTTGTTATTACGGCATTGATCTGGTTTCACCGGATCAAACCTACAGCGTCGGAGATTATCTGGCCTATGTGAATCAGCATGTGCGTGACCCGGTGTTTATTGTGAGTGGCGGATCCGGACTGTACATCAAGTGCCTTCTTACGGGGCTGGAGCCCAGTCCGCCGGCGGATCCCGGGTTTCGAGAGGAAATGAATCGCCTGCTGCATGAATCGGGCGTGGAAGCCCTGCAAAAATATGCCCTCAGCCATGCTCCCGAGGCGTATCGTCAACTTCAGGATAAAAACAATCCGCGCAGAATTATCCGGGCGTTGGAAAAAGCCCGTGCGCCGCAGTCACCTGCGGTATCCGTAACGGGGCGGGACTGCACGTTGCTAAAACTGATTGGGCTTCGCTGGGAACGGGAAGAACTGGGGCGGCGAATCGATCAGCGTGTTGAAAAAATGTATGCCGACGGCCTGCTGGAGGAGGCCGAAGTATTGTTGTGCCGTTACGGGGAGCTTTCATCTACGGCCATGCAGTCTATTGGGTACCGGGAAGCATTCGCCGTGTTGAGGGGTGAGCTGTCGCGTGAGGAGGCCATCCGCCAAACCGCGTTGCGATCCAGACAATTTGCCAAACGTCAAATGACCTGGTTTCGAGGTCTGGAGGAATGCCGACTCGTTGATTCAATTCCTGACTAACGATTCCCCAACGGCGGCTCATTTTCCTAAAGGAGTCTTCTCGGTTGCTTTCAGCGTCTTGCCGCAAAGTTTTTTCGCCTCGTTCGCTTGTATCGCTTCTCTATTTACCTCTATAAAAAACACTTGTTTCCACTTCGTCTGCTTTGCCCAACATCTCTATACTGCCCATCTTCTTTGTCTATCTGTAAAAAAATCGCTTTTTTCGTTATTTTCGTTAAAGTTTCCCGAAATTGATGTTGAAAAAGATTAAAATCTAACCTATAATCCCGTAACTTTTGTAGTCAGAACCGTCGTCTGTAGCTGTACGTTCATCTGATGAACGCGTTTCCCCGGCTTACGCGGATTACTTGTCTCGGCGTTTTGATTGCTTTGTTTTTCCGTAACATTTAGGGTCGTTTCGGACACTTTTGGACATTTTCGGTCATTTTTTATACTGACGTTTTTGCCTGTCATACAACCAGGGAGGGTTTTTCATGCGTATGTTTTCAATGCTGCCTTTTAATACAACCAATCGTAAGAATTCTTATCAGAAACTTCAAAAGCGATCTCTGCGGCTTGAGTCGCTGGAAGAACGCCAGTTGCTGACCGTTGCCATGGATATGGCGCTGGGCGCCGCCGACGCTTTCAGCTCCGATACCGGCAATAACGATACCGTTTACGTCTCTTTTGGAAGCGCCGATACCGGCG
>CAZECJ010000320.1:0-1846 GCA_964510645.1 uncultured Verrucomicrobiota bacterium
CGATCAACATCGGGAATTCCCGCACGGCGGCGGGCTGGTTTTCCAAGGGCAAGATTCGGCGTTCGGTCCGGTTCGAAGAAGTCACGCCGGTCATTCTGGAAGCCGTCGCCAACGATGAGATGCCCGACGGCATCATGCTCGGTTCCGTGGCGCCAAAACGGAACCAGGCGTGGGCCCAGCTGGTGAAGAAGGTCTTCCCGAAGGTGCCCGTCCTCTGGATGGATCCCAAACTGGATTTCGGCATCGGCGTGGATCTGAAGCGACCCGACCAGACGGGGCACGATCGCTTCGCGGATGCGGTGGCCGGGGCGGAACTGTGCGGGGTGCCGTGCATCGTGTGCGATTTCGGAACGGCGTCGACGTTCAATCTCGTGCTGCCGAAGCGCGGATTTTCGGGCGGGGTGATCGCGCCCGGCTACGGAATGTGGTTCGACGCCATGGCCCGGACGGCGCAATTGCCGAAGCTGAAGCCGGGCGGCATCAAGCGGAAGACCGGCCGCAACACGGAAGAGGCCATGCGGCTGAGCGCGCGCTGGGGCTATCGCGGCATGGTGACGGAAATCCTGTGGCAACTGGGCAAGGCCTGCGGAAAGAATGAACCCTTTGTCTGCGCCACGGGCGGCTACGCCAAGCAGATCCTGGCCGACGCGGGGCTGAAGATCCCCGTTTTCCCGGACCTGACGCTCCACGGCCTCGCCCGCATCTACGAGATGAATGGCCGCTAGGTCGTTCGGCCGGCCGGCTTGCCTCCGGCGAGAGCGGGGTGTATGTTGACACCCCGATGAAACACCTGACTCCATTGACGGTGCGGCCCTACGAATGCGACTCGTACGGGCACGTCAACCACGCCGTCTACGTCAACTATCTGGAGCATGCCCGGATGCAGTTCCTGCATGCGGCCGGATTCGACTACAAAGGGATGATCGCGGACGGCTTTTTCACCGTCATTTCGCGGTTGGACGTCTCCTATCGGTCGCCGGCCTATGCCGACGATGCGCTGGAGATCGAAACGGAAGCCACGGGGATTCGCCGGATCGGCGGCATGTTCCATCAGGTCATCCGGCGCGGCGATACGACGGTGGCCGAAGCCGACGTCTACTGGTGCATGGTGAACGGCGACGGGCGGCCGGCCCGGCCGCCGGAAAAATACGATTTGCGGAGGCTCTTGCCATGAAGCAAAAACTGCGCAAAAAGGTCCATGGCCGGAAAGCGTCCCAAGGCGCTTCGGAGATGATCCAACAGCAGTTGATGGCCGAGGACTGGTGGGCATCGGCCTTTCAGGTCGGGATCTACCGCTCGACGCCGACCGAGCCGGCCACGGAGGCTTTGCTGGCCGATTTGCTTGCGCGCGGCGCCCAGGTGGCCGTGCCCGTGCGCCGGAAAGCCGGCTATGCCTGGGGCTGGGTGGATGCCTCCACGAGTTGGAATCGAGGCGCCCACGGCATCTGGGAGCCGCGGGAAACCCAACCGGCCACGGCGGAGGACCTGCGCCTGATCGTCGTGCCCGGCGTGGCGTTCGATGCGCAGGGAGGCCGGGTGGGACATGGCCGCGGCCATTTCGACCGCTTGCTGGCGCGGAGCGGGGCTTTGCTGGTAGGCTTGTGCTTCGAGAACCGCCTCGTGGAGGCGGTGCCCATGGAACCCCACGACGTCCGCATGGACGTCGTGGCGACGGAAAAACGAATGCTCTTCGCCCCGACGGCGGCGGCGAAAATGGAACGGTTGCTCGGATAATGGCGGTATTTTGGGAATGGCTCTGGCCTACGCTGACGGCGGCGGGCTTCGCGCTGATCGGATTCTTCGGCCATGCGCTGTTCGTGCGCGTCCGCGACGCGGCGGCGAACCG
>CAZECJ010000321.1:0-1829 GCA_964510645.1 uncultured Verrucomicrobiota bacterium
CCCCTCTCCCGCGCCGCGCGCAAAACGCCGCACCCCCTCCATCACGCCCTCTGCGACGGCGAGGATTTCGAACTGCTTTTCACCGTGTCACCGAAAAACCGCGCCCGCTTCGCAGCCGCCTGGAAGCGGGCTTTTCCGAAACTTTCCGCCGTTTGCATCGGCGAAATCCTCGCCGACCCGAAACGCCGCTGTCTGCATTTCCCCGGCGGCCCCGCCGTCCCCCTCCAGGCCGGCGGTTACCAGCATTTCCTCCGGCACGCCCCGCGCGCCTCCGACGCGTGACGCCGATTGTTCTCGATTTTCTCTCCCGCGCACCGCAGGCTATCACCGTTGTCTTCCATTCTCGATTCCCAATTCTTAATTCTTAATTCTTAATTTTCCCATGCCCCACCCCACCTACCCCGTCGAACTCGAAACCCACTGGCTCCAGGTCGCCCAAGCCGAGACCCGCGCCACCACCATCCGCGACGTGCTCCATCGCATGCGGCCGGACATCGTGCGCCTCGCCGACCGCTTCACCGTCGCCCGCCCCGCCGACGCGGCCGCCGCCGTTCCCTATCTCCGCGACACCCGCTCCTGCGCCGCCTACTCGCTCTTCTTCGCGCCCCAGACCTATGCCCGCCTCTCCCTGATCCTCGCCGAACTCCCGCCCTTCCCCGAAACCGCGCAGCCCCTGCGCGTCCTGGATCTCGGCGCCGGCACCGGCGCCGCCGCATGGGCGCTGCTCGACCACCTCGGACGCCGCCCCGTCGCGCTCACCGCCTGGGACCACTCCCGCCCCGCGCTGCGCTGCCTGCACGAACTCTTCGACGCCCTGCGCCGCGCGCGCTGGCCCGAAGCCACCCTCCGCACGAATCCGGAGCCCCTGGAAAACTTCACCGTCTCCTCCGAAAAATTCGACGTCGTCCTCCTCCACTACGTCCTCAACGAACTGTCTCCCGCCGCTCGCCGCACGCTGCTCTCCCGCGCCGCGCGGTCGCTCGCGCCCAACGGACGCCTCGTCGTTTGCGAGCCGCTGGTCCGCGACGAAGGCGATTTCATGCGCGAGTTGCGCGCCTACGCGCTCGCCGACCTCCAGCTGCACGTCCTCGCCCCTTGCCCGCACGTACAGGCCTGTCCCCTCGGCGAACCCTGCCACGACGTCCGCACCTGGAAACTCTCTCAGGGCCTCCAGATCCTGAACGCCGCGCTCCACCGCGATCTGCGACATCTCGCCTACGCTTTGCTCGTTCTTGCGCCCGAACCCCCGGCGACCGCGCCGACGCTCCGCGCCCGCGTCGTCGGCTCGCCCGCACACGCCAAAGGTCAAACCATCTGCCCCGGTTGCTGTTCCGACGGCCAGATCCACCGCCTCCAGCTCCTCCACCGCGACTTCGACACCGCCGGCCGCAAGGATCTCCGCCACCTCGAACGCGGTCAAGTCCTCCGCCTCGATTCCCTCAACCCCCTTGGCGATCCGGCCCTTTTCCGCGCCGTTCCCGCTCCGGCTTGAATTGCCCGCATTCCCATGCTAGATTGATTTCGCGTTTCAACACAGGAGGTTTTGCCATGAAAAAAATCGCGCTGGTTCTCGCGTCCCTGATGGTTTTTTCCGCCGCCGCTTTCGCCGCCGACATCGAAATGCAGCCCGTCAAATCCTCGCTCCTCGACAAGGTCGGCTACGATCCCGAAGCCAAGGTGCTCGCCGTCCAGATGAACTACAGCTCCGACGTCTATCTCTACCGGGACGTGCCCATGGACGTCTTCGACGACCTCCTGGCCGCCGACTCCAAAGGCGCCTATTACGTGAAGCACATCAAGGGCAAGTACAAGACCGAACGGAAGTAGAC
>CAZECJ010000322.1:0-1822 GCA_964510645.1 uncultured Verrucomicrobiota bacterium
ATACACCGCTAAAAGCTACAGCTTCCCTGTGCAGATAGGCGACATCATATCCATCAGGCTGGTCTCTTCGTACTCAACCTATACAACCAGGATAAGGAACGTGGTGCTCAGTTACAGGTTCGGGCCTCCGATGGCGCCTGCCGTACTACTGAATTAGGAGGATTAGAAGTATGCCCACAAAGAGCTCGGGAGGCTCGGTGATATCGGCACTCAGCAGGATAGAAACCAGCATCAATTTCCTGACTGAAAGCAGCAGGAAGCAAGAGGAATTTCAGGAGGATGTAAGAGATCGCTTGGCTAGGCTTGAGGAATCGACCTCCCGTGCTGTTCCTGAAGTGGGGGTACTACGGAGAGAAGTCGATAACCACGAACAGCGTATAGGCACTCTGGAGGGCTTCAGGGATGGGCATTGCCAGGAACATGTCGAGCTGAGGAAAACATCAGGCAATCGGAGCTGGGATATCTGGAAGATGGTGCTCGGTCCTCTATTCGCTTCTCTGATTACATGGGTGCTAGTCAAATCCGGAGGAGGTGCACTGAAGTAGGTTATGGCCAACAATCCAATAGAAGACAAGGTTCTAGATCGGAGAAGGTTCGACCTGATTATCGGGATGGTTCTGAAGCATGAAGGGGGTTACGTCAATGATCCTGTGGATCCGGGCGGTGAGACGAAGTACGGGATAAGCAAGCGCTCCTACCCTTTCCTTGATATCAAGAACCTAACCCTGGAGCAGGCCAAGGAGATCTACTACAACGAATGGTACAGGGCGCTAGGGCTCAACAAAGTGGAGTCGGACGCTGTTGCACAGAAGATTCTGGACCTGTGCGTGAACGTAGGGAAGAAGACCGGGGTCAAGCTGGTTCAGGTGGCCTTGAACGACATCGGCAAGAAGGTCGAACTTACCGGGCTCTTGTGTGTTAAGACGCTTGAGGCTATCAACAAATCCAACTCAGCCCTTCTCCTGGCTAACGTCAGGAACCGTCATGCGGAACATTACCGCAAGCTGATAGATAAAAATCCAAAGCTAGAAAAGTACGCCAATGGATGGCGTAATCGAGCATACGCCTGATAAACAGACGAATATAAGGAGGATAGACAATGCCTGAAAATGTGAAATGGGAGTTGCTTAGCTTTGCGCTGAAGATCCTGCCCTTGCTGATAGGAGTGCTTGTAGCCTGGATAAGCTACAAGAAGCCCAGCGTCAAGAAGGCCTTGGCAGAGCTCAAGGAAATCATCGTAGAGGCAGCCAGGATTGTGAACCAGGTCTATGTAGAGCCTAGGAAGGACAACAGCACCTGGGGAGAAGCAGAGAAGGCGAAGGCGAGAGAGTTATTCTGGGAAGAGTTTTTAAAGCTGGCCAATGCGAAAGCGGAGAAGTGGATTACGTACTTGATGGCCCTATTCGGTGAAGCGGAAACCAAGGCACTTATTACCGATAGCCTGGAAGCTACATTAAACCAGGGTTTAAAAAACTGACGGGCTCCCAGTACAGATACAAGATAGACTTGCCTGTGCTGAGGAGCGAGAAACTTGACGTGGATATCTATTACGGGACAAGAAATGGGGAACCGGCCTTTGGTATCAAAGGTCGGTTCTAACTTCATGGAGGTTTGATACATGGCAACTGGACTAACGACATACGGGCAGAATGCGATACTGAACCTGCTCTTCAGGGGGACAAGCCTTACTCCTCCTTCTGGGCTTTACGTCGCTCTTCACTCTGCAGACCCTGGGCTGACCGGAGCGAACGAGATTTCCGGAAATGGCTATGCCAGGAAGCAGGCGACTTTCAATGCTCCTGTGGCAAATGGGAGCTATGGC
>CAZECJ010000323.1:0-1820 GCA_964510645.1 uncultured Verrucomicrobiota bacterium
GGATCCAGCGCGGGCCCGGCGGACACGTAGGCTTCCGCATTCGCCAGCGCCTGGTGCCGGCCCGGCGTCGCCGCATAGGTCCCGGCGGTGATCGTCCATTCCTGCGAATCCCAGACGTTGAACGGATCGCTGACGCCGGCATTGCGGGCCGCGACGGAATTGGCGAAGCCCCACGCGCCGGGCACGGCGCCGATCTGGCCGTAGACGTCGGAAACGGAACCGTTGGGCTTGAGCAGCGCCACGGTGTCGTTGCCGTCGAGCGAACCGACGACCGCCGCCGCCTGCTGGGCCGCCACGCCCCAATAGTTGGAATAGGCGCTCAACGAGGCCGCCACGGCGTAGGTCGCGCCACCCGCCAGCGTGCCCGAGAGGGCCACCCGCGTCGGATTCGTGGACCCGTTGAGATACACGCCCAGTTGGTAGCCCGTCAGGTCCAACGAGCTGGAACCGGAATTGTTGATTTCCACGTAGTTGGCGTTCGACCCGCTGGAATCGTCCACGATCTCGCTCAAGATGGCGACCGGGGTGATGCCCGGCACCGCGTCGATCAGGTGGAAGTCCGCAAAAACCATCCGATGGTCGGAGGCGTCGTAGCTGGTATTGCTGGACGGGACGGGGCCGGGCTTGTAGAGACCGACGCCCGGGCCATCGAATTCCGCGTTGTAGATTTCGCCCGTCGGCGCGCCGTAGGCGCTGTTCATGATTTCGTCGCTGAAGAGGATGTAGTCGAGCCGGTAGCGCCCGCTTTCGGTCTCGTAGTAGTGCGTCCAGGTCAGGTTCGTGCCGGTGTGGATCGGATTGATCCAGCCCATGTCGACATAGGACAACCGTTCGGTCGGGTATTTGCTGTACGGCAGCGTCCAGCTGGCGTTGGTGTTCCAGGGAATGTCGGAACCGTCGTTGAACCCCGCCGACAACGATCCCACCGTGGATTGGTAGTAGGCCAAGTCGAAATAGTCGTTCTGCGTCAGCCCGATGTCGTCGTTGAAGTCGCCCATGATCGCATACTGGACGTTTTCGACGGGATTCGAGGCGACCAGGCGGTTGAAGTACTGGACGATGCGGTATATTTCGAACGCGCGCTGCAGGCGGGCGGATTTGGTCGTCGTGCCGGCCTTGTTGTGGGTCGAAGCCACGTGCAAGGGATACAGGGCGCCGGGCACGTCGATCGTCGCCACGATCGGCCAGCGCATGATTTCCACGGCGGCGGGATCGTAGAACGTTTCCTTGATGAGGTCGGTGCCCGTGATCGGGTATTTGCTCCAGATGCCCGTGCGCATGGAGGTGTCGAGCGAGCCGCCCGACGACATCGCATAATAGGGATAGCCCAACTGGGCGGCCAAGGTGATCCAAGCCTGCATGTCTTCGTCGGCGTACAGCTCCTGGAAACAGATGATGTCCGGCTGGACGCGCTGGACGATGTTGGAAACGGCGACATAGTCGACGTCATTGGTCGTACCCCGGTCATCGTTCGTATCGAGACCGAACGCGACATTGAAGTCCGCGATGCGCACGTCCACGGCCTGGGCGGACAGCGTCGCCAGTCCCCAGCCCGTCAACAGGCACAAACCCAGACGAACAAAATTGTTCTTCATCGACGCTCCGTCTCCTTGGGACACACCCTGCCCTGTCTCTTCCTGTTAAAGGATAAGCGGAAGAAATGTACGCTTCTCGCGGAGAAGAATCAAACGCAATCTTAACATTTCGTGGGACTGGCCCCCGTGGCGCTTCTTGATGAGCTGCCGCGAAACGATGCGTTCAACGCCTAGAGCATATTAAATAATGTTGTAGCCGGTTGTTGGGGGTGATAGGGTTTCGGC
>CAZECJ010000324.1:0-1819 GCA_964510645.1 uncultured Verrucomicrobiota bacterium
CGAAATCGAGGCAGATGGCCTTGGCGTGGCCGATGTGGAGATAGCCGTTGGGCTCCGGCGGGAAACGCGTGACGACCTGGCCGCCGTATTTGCCCGAGCGGGCGTCGGCCGCGATGATTTCGCGGATGAAGTGCTGGTTTTTGGCCGGGGTTTCCGGCGCGGGCGGGACGGGAGCGTTCATGCTTCACCCTTGGCTTGGTCCATGGCTTTCTTGCGCGCAAAGAAAGCGGCGGCCTTCTTGCGGATGGAAGCCAGGCGGGGATGGTTGGGTTCCTTGACGGCGGCGCCGAACGCGGCCAGCAGGTCGCCGGCGTTGCCGGGCAGATTCGTGGGGACTTCGATGGCGACGGTGACGTAGTGGTCGCCGGTGCGGCTGCCGCGCACGTCGGGCAGGCCGAGTCCGCGGAGCGAGAAGATTTTTCCGGGCTGGGTGCCGGCCGGGACTTTCAGGGGCACGTCGCCGCGGAGGGTGGGCACCTGGATTTCGCCGCCGAGCGCGGCGATGTGGAAGGGGATGGGGACTTCGCAATGCACGTCGAGGCCGTCGCGCGAGAACAGATCGTGTTCCCGCACGTGAAGGACCACGAACAAATCCCCCGGCGGGCCGCCGCGGGCGCCGCCTTCTCCCTTGCCGGCCAGCCGCATGCGCGAGCCCGTGTCGACGCCGGCGGGAATGGTGAGATTGATCTTGCGCGAGACCTTGGCGCGGCCTTCGCCGTTGCACTTGCGGCAGGGATGCCGGATGATTTCGCCGCTGCCGCCGCAATGCGGACAGGGCTGGCGGACCTGGAAAAATCCGTTGGAACTGACGACCATGCCGCGTCCGCCGCACTTGGGGCAGGTTTCGCGCTTGCTGCGTTCGTCGGCGCCGGTGCCGTGGCAGGCCTCGCAGTCTTCGACGATCTGGATGGACAGTTCGCGCTGGGAACCGAAGGCGGCTTCTTCGAAGTCGATTTCGAGATCGTAGCGCAGATCGGAACCGCGTCCGCGGTCGTCGCGGTCGCGTCCGCCGCCGCCCATGCCGCCGCCGAACAGGCTTTCGAAGAAGCTGCCGCCGAACCCGCCGCCGCCGCCCCCGAACGCGGAAGCGAACGCGCGCATGGCTTCTTCGAGATCGATGTGGCCCGCGCCGCCGAACCCGCCGCCGCGGCCGTTGCCCCGCTCGAACGCGCCCCAGCCGTACTGGTCGTAGCGCTGCCGCAGTTCGGCGCTGGACAAGATCTCGTAGGCCTCGGTGGCCTCCTTGAACTTCTCTTCGGCTTCCTTGTCGCCCGGATTCCGGTCCGGGTGGTATTTCATCGCCGACTTGCGGTAGGCCTTCTTGACGTCGTCTTCGGAGGCGTCGCGGGCAAGGCCAAGGACATCGTAGCAATCGCGTTTCTGGCTCATGGGAATGCGGGCGCTCCCTACTCGCCGGGGCCGGACGAAACGACGACCTGCGCGGCGCGCAGGAGCTTGTCGCCGAGCTGGTAGCCCCGCCGGGTCTGGACGACCACGTGGCCTTCGGGCACGTCGTCGGAGGGCAGATGGGTAATGGCTTCGTGGAGATGGGGGTCGAAGGCCGCGCCTTCGGCGTCGATGGCCTGGACGCCGGACTTCTCGAGGGCGGCCCGGAACTGGTTGCAGACGAGCTGGAACCCTTCGGTGAAGGCGGCGGGCGCGCCGTTCTTGGCGCTGTCGGTCAATCCGAGTTCGAAATGGTCCAGCACCGGCAGGAGTTCGAGGACGAGTTTTTCGCTGGCGAAGGCGATCCAGTCCTTCTTCTCGCGGTCCATGCGCTTGCGGTAGTTGTCGAAATCGGCCTGGAGCCGGAGCAAGC
>CAZECJ010000325.1:0-1807 GCA_964510645.1 uncultured Verrucomicrobiota bacterium
GATGTAGGTGTCCGACTGGCGGAAATTGACGTAGAGCACGTCGGGGGCGACGTTGCCGGCGATGGCGAGCAACGTGCTTTCGACGCCTTCGACCTGGATGCCGGAAAAGCGGTGGAGGCGGAGCGCGAGCGCGGCGAGGTCGAGCCCGCCGTAGCGGCCGGGAGTGGCGGCTTGCCGGGCGCGGAGCAGGTCGGGGGCGGCGCGCAGGAATTCGCGCTGGACGGCGAGTTCGGCGCGGGTGGAGGGGTCGGTGCGGGACGGGTCGGGGAGGTTGAAGAGCGTGAGGTTCAGCACGACGTTGGACGGCGTCCGCTCGACCCAGCCGGCGGAAGCGGGGGAGGGGGCAATTAAGAATGAAAAATTAAGAATTACGAATTTGAGGCCGAGCAGCCGAAGACGGCCCCCCCATGCGGGGAATCGCGGCTCGACGTTTTCCACGGAACGTAAAAACTTTGGGCGTTTTTTACGTAGAACGTAAAAACTTTGAACGATTTTTACGTAGAACGTAAAAACTTTGAAGCCGCGATGGAACGGGCCGGGGAACATGGTCAGCGGCGGGCGGGGGGATCGGGGTCGATGGCGAAGCGGATGTTTTTGATCTCGCTCTTGCCGAACTGGGCCTGGAGGCGGGAGAGGATCTCGGCGGTCATGGCGCCGCGGAGTTCCATGAGCCAGGCGGGGTGGGAGACGTAGACGGCGAGGATCTTGTTTTCGATGTGCGCGGGCCGGGTGTTGGCGGCGAGCTGGGGGCCGACGAGTTCGGGCCAGGCGGCGGCGATGCGCGCGACCTGGGCGTGGGCGTCGAGCTTCATGCCCTTGAAGACCTCGGGGATGAGCGATCCAATGGGGAGGGCGCCGGCATCGGGCGCAGGGGGCTCGTAGGCGGCGATCTGGAAGCGCTCGCGCGCGAGTTGCCACTGGCCTTTGTTGTAGGGTTTTCGGCGGTTCATCGGCAAGCATCCTAGCAGAGGCCAAAGCGCGGGGGAACCAGCAAACGGGGGCTGGAGCGCTTTACAAAAGGGGGCAAAGGGCGTAATCTGTCTTCTTGAAATGAAAGCAGTTGCACCAGGCAAATTGATCCTGACGGGGGAGCATGCGGTGGTTTACGGCCGGCCGGCGCTCGCCATGGCGGTGAACCGCAACGCCCAGGCCTTCATCACGATGGAGGGGGCGGACGAGACGGTGTCGTTTGACCTGCCCAACCTGCAGGCGCAGAAGGAGTCGTTCACGCTGCGGACGCTGCGCGATTTCCACGGGCGCGTGGAGCGCAACTACGAGGAATTCCTGGCGGGGCGCCTGTCGATCCGCGAAGTGGTGCGCAAGCCGGTGGATCTGTTCCAGTACGCGTTCGTGACGGTGCTGGACGGGCTGCACCTGAAGATGGGCGGCGGGGTGAACGTGCGGCTGAATTCGAACATTCCGATCGGGTGCGGGATGGGCTCTTCGGCGGCGACGATCTTGAGCGTGCTGCGGGGCCTGGGGCACTACTACCGGGTGGATTTCCGGCCGGAGTGGTACAGCCGCTACAGCCTGGAAGTGGAAAACATGCAGCACGGGAAGGCCAGCGGGCTGGACACGTACGTGTCCATGCACGGCGGCTGCGTGCGGTTCCAGAACGGCGAGGCGCAGGAGCTGCCGCTGCCGCGAGTGCCGCTGTACATCGTGAACACGGGCACGCCGGCGAGCACGACGGGCGAGGCGGTGGCCGCGGTAGCCAAGCGCATCGGCGCGGCGAACCCGATCTGGGAGAATTTCGAAGGCGTCGCGAACCACATGCAGAAGGCGCTGCAGCACGACGACCTGAAGG
>CAZECJ010000326.1:0-1804 GCA_964510645.1 uncultured Verrucomicrobiota bacterium
ATCAACTGGACGCCGGTGCCGCTGTGGGCGAAGTTCTTCTTCCAGCTGGTGTTCGCGGGCACGGCGGCGACGATCGTGTCGGGCGCGGTGGCCGAGCGCATCAAGTTCAGCGCGTTCCTGGTGTTCAGCGTGCTGCTGGTGGCGTTCGTGTATCCGCTGAGCGGCCACTGGATCTGGGGCGGCGGCATCCTCGGCGCGACGCCGGGCGAATCGGGCCTGGCGGCGTTCTTCGGGAACTTCCGCGACTTCGCGGGCTCCACGGTGGTGCATTCGGTCGGCGGTTGGGCGGCCTTGACGGGCGCCATGATCCTGGGGCCCCGGCTCGGCAAGTACCGCTCCGACGGCAAGGTCAACCCGATCTTCGGGCACAGCATGACGTCGGCCGCGCTGGGTGTGCTGATCCTGTGGTTCGGCTGGTTCGGGTTCAATCCGGGCTCGACGATGTCCGCCGGCAACGGCGCGGCGATCGCGCACGTGCTGGTGAACACGAACGTGGCGGCGGCCACCGGCGCCATCGGCGCGACGATCACGGCCTGGCTGCTGCTGAAGAAGCCGGATCTTTCGATGGTGCTGAACGGCTGCCTGGCGGGCCTGGTGGCCATCACGGCGCCGTGCGCGTTCGTCACGGTGGGCAGCGGCGCGGTCATCGGTTTCATCGGCGGCATCCTGGTGGTGCTGGGCGTGCTGTTCTTCGACAAGCTGAAAATCGACGATCCGGTGGGCGCGCTCTCCGTGCACCTGCTGAACGGCGTCTGGGGCACGTTGGCCCTAGGCTTGTTCTACAACAACGAAATCGCGACGAACATCGCCGCCCTCGCGACCGGTCTTTCGCCCTTCGCGCAGTTCCTGCAGCAGCTCAAGGGCGCAGGGCTGGTCGCCGTGTTCACGGTGGTCCTGTCCGCGGTCTTCTGGTACGCCATCAAGGCGCTGATGGGCCTGCGCGTCAGCCGCGCCGAGGAAATCGGCGGGTTGGACGTGGGCGAGCACGGCATGGAAGCCTATCCGGACTTCCAGGGCTTCTTGACCAAATAACCTTCGGAACAGGAGATACCACATGAAAATGATCATTGCAGTGATTCAGCCCGACAAGCTGACGGACGTGAAGGCGGCCTTGCTGGAGGCGAAGGTCGGAAAAATGACGGCCAAGAACGTGATCGGCTGCGGCCAGCAGCTCGGCTACACGGAGAGCTACCGCGGCGCGAAAACCGAGGTGAACCTCCTCAAGAAGGTCGAACTGGAAATCGCGGTCAACGACGACTTCGTGAAGCCGACGGTGGACGCGATCATCAAGGGCGCGCGCACCGGCAACATCGGCGACGGCAAGATCTTCATTCTCGATCTGCCCGAATGCATCCGCATCCGGACGGGCGAGACCGGAAAGGCGGCGATCGGCTAGAAACGGCCCGCATTCGGAAAAACGCGCCGGCCAGGGCTTTTCGAGCCCGGGCCGGATGTGTCTATTCCGGAAACGACAAAAATGAAGCGCGTTTCGGACGGCCGACGTTCTTGTCGGATCGGCGGTTGCGGCGGACAAAGGCGCGAGTTGGCACGGACGAGCGGATAGGGTAGAAGCAAGATTTCCCGGCAAACGCCGGGCACGACGGAAACGAAGGAGCGACAGGATGAAAGCCACTGGATTGTACGACCCGCGGAACGAACACGACGCGTGCGGCGTGGGTTTTGTCCTGAACCTCAACGGGCGGGCGGAGCACCGGATCGTCGAAAAGGGCGTCGAGGTGCTGATGAACCTCCTGCACCGCGGCGCGACGGGGGCGGATCCGGACACGGGCGACGGCGCGGGGCT
>CAZECJ010000327.1:0-1793 GCA_964510645.1 uncultured Verrucomicrobiota bacterium
GCAGGATGCCGCCCTTCCCGTCAGAGCCCAAAGGACCGGCGGCTTCCAGCCGCCGGTGGTCGTCCAGGAAACGGAAATGAGCCTTCCCTAGTCCATTTCGTTCTGGCAGCTTGAATTCCCCCTTGCCATCGGATACCTTCGCCCCGATTCCATGAACAAGCCCGCCTTCCTGAAACAGCCCATGATGACGCGCGTGCTCTACGCGCTGATTCCGGTCGCGGCCGCGGCGGTCTATCTCTTCGGCTGGCGCGTGCTCGCGCTCGTGGCCGTTTCCTGCGTTTTCGCCTTCCTGGCGGAATGGGCCATGATCCCCGCCAAAAACGGCAAGATTTCCCAGGCCGTCTGGGTCACGGCCGCGCTCTTCGGCCTTTCCCTGCCGCCAACGACGCCGTTCTGGATCGCCGCCGTCGGCGTCGTCTTCGGCATCGTCTTCGGCAAAATGGTCTTCGGCGGCTTCGGCAAAAACGTCTTCAATCCCGCCGTCGTCGGCCGCGCGTTCGTCTACGTCTGCTTCCCCGTGGAAATGACCTCGCGCTTCGTGCCCACCTTCCGCGGCTTCCCCGGCGGGTTCGCCCGCTGGAGCTTCGACGCGCTCAAGGAACTGCCCTCCGAACTCGCCGCACCCGGCCTGAAGGTCGTCGATGCCGTCACCGCCGCGACGCCCATGTGGACCCGCCGCGACTACGGCTTCGAGGTCCGTCTCTGGGACCTCGTCACGGGCCAGATCGGCAATCTCTTCGACCACGCCGGGCAGGCCCGCGTGCTCGCCGCCGGTTCCGCCGGCGAAGTCTGCGCGCTGGCCATCCTCCTCGGCGCGGCGTATCTGCTCTGGACCAAAACCGCCAACTGGCGCCTGATGCTGGGCACGCTGCTGGGCGCGGTCTTCATGAATCTGCTCCTCCGCAACGCGCTGGGCATCGCCGCCGTCCCGCCGCTGCCGTTCACGCTCTTCTCCGGCGCGTTCCTCTACGCCGCCGTCTTCATGGTCACCGACCCCATTTCCGCCCCGCGCCTGAAGGAATCCGCCTGGGTCTATTCCGTCTTCATCGGCGCCATGGTCGTCTTCTTGCGCTACAAGGCCGTATTCGCGGGCGGCGTGGCCTTCGCCATCCTGCTCGGCAACGTGCTCGCGCCCTCCCTCGACCTCTGGATCAAGCGCTTCCAGGCGCCGCGGAAACCTGTAGGCCCGGGCGTTGACCGGGCGGGCTCCAAAGAGGGCCAACCGTGAACAAAAAGTCTCCTGCCTATGTCCTCTCGTTCATGGCCGCCATCTGCCTCGTGTTCGGCACAGGCATTTCCGTCGTTAATTACGCCACGCAGGGCCTGCTCGCCAAGAACGCGGCCATGCACCGCAACCGGGTCCTTTGCCGCGCGTTCCAGCTCGACGTCGCCGGAACCTCGGCCGAGGTCTACCAGCAGGCCGTCGATGCCGCGATCCGGACGTCGACCGTGGGCGGCCGTACCGTCTACGAGTGCGATGCTCCGGGCAAGGAAGGCGTCGGCTTCGTCGCCGGCGGCATGGGCTTCTGGGACCGCATCGAATGCGTCGTCGTGCTCTCGCCCGACCTGCGGAACATCCTGAACGTCCAGGTGCTCGAGCAGAAAGAAACCCCCGGTCTCGGCGCCCGCATCGAAGAGCCGTGGTTCACGGACCAGTTCAAGGGCTTGTCCGTGGCCTGGGAAGCCCCGGCCGAAAGCCGCATCCTCGTCGGTGCCAATCCCGCCCCCAACGCGGCCAACGAAGTCGACGCCATCACCGGCGCCACCCAGACCTCCATGGCCCTCATGCGCTT
>CAZECJ010000328.1:0-1782 GCA_964510645.1 uncultured Verrucomicrobiota bacterium
CGCGCCTTCTTGTCGCCCTGCGTCAGCAGCACCTTGCCCTCGGCCTTGATCGTCTGCGCGCCGCCGTCCTCCGTGAAGACGATCGTCAGGCGGTCCGAGCTCAGCTGCAACCGCGGATCGTTGACCAGCACGCGGCCCTCGAAGAGCGCGAATTTCTGGATGTAGTCGAACGTCAGCTTGTCCGAGGTCACCACCGTCGCGTCGGGCGAGGCTTCCAGCGAGCGCCCGTCGTCCTCCATCGCCGCCCGGACCGGGACGCCCGCGCACAGACCTGCCACAAGCGCCGCCAGCCCGATCCATTTTCCGATTCTCGCCATGTTCATTTCCCTTTCGGAGCCGGCGCCGCGGCCGGCGGCGCCCCCGGCGCCGGCTTCGGCGCCACGAGGTTCTTGGTATCCATCTGCCCGTCCAGCGTCACTTTCGCGTTCTGGAAAATCTGGAATTGCTCGGTTTCGCCGTTCCAGGCGAACCCGTCGCCCGTCAGCACCGCTTTTTCCGTCACCACGCGAATATGCTGCTTCGAGGCCGCGCGCTTGCGCTTCGGATCGTAGGCGCACAGCGACGAATAAATGCGCGCGGTCACCTCGCCCTTGCGGAAGATTTCGATCTTCAGCCCCGTGAGCTGGATGATGCCGTCCTGCAGGAAGGTGGCCGTCGTGCCGTAGAGCTGCTGCTTCAGCTTGCCGTTTTCGTCGTACTCCGGCAGGCGGAAGCCTTTCACGGTCTGGCCTTCGAGCTGCGCAAGCGCCCCCGCCGCCAGCCCGAACAGGATCGCCGATGCGAGTCCCGCCTTACGCCAGCTCATCGATCCTCCGGCATTGCCGCCACAGCGGCCCGATCGCCTCCAACGGCAGCGCGTTGTCCTTGTCGGATTTCGCCTCCGGCGGATTCCGGTGCGTCTCCCAGAATAGCCCGTCGCAACCCGCGGCCACCGCCGCGCGCGACAAGTACGGCGCCCATTTGCCATCGCCCCCGGTTCCCTCGCCGCGGCCGCCCGGCAGCTGCACGCTGTGCGTCGCGTCGAACACCACCGGATAACCGAATTGGCGCAGGATCAGCAGGCTGCGCATGTCCGCCACCAGATTGTTGTAGCCGAAGCTCGCGCCGCGTTCCGTCAGCAAGATGTTCTTGTTTCCCGTGCTCTCGACTTTTTCGATCACGTGCCGCATGTCCCACGGCGCCAGGAACTGGCCCTTCTTGACGTTGACCACCCGGCCGCTCTCGCCCAGCGCCACCACCAGATCCGTCTGGCGGCACAAAAACGCCGGCAACTGCAGGATGTCCGCCACTTCCGCCGCGGGCTGCACTTCGCTCACCTGATGCACGTCCGTCAGGATCGGCACGCCGTATTTTTCCTTGATCCCGGCCAGGATGTCCAGCCCCGCCACCAGCCCCGGCCCGCGGAACGCCTGCCCGCTCGTGCGGTTGGCCTTGTCGTACGACGCCTTGAAGACGAGCGGGATGTTTTCCTTCTTCGCCAGCGCCACCAGCCGCGCCGCGAGATCGAACGCCATCGCGCGGCTTTCGATCACGCAGGGCCCGGCGATCAGCGCCAACGGCGCGCCGCCGCCGAAGCGCACGCGCCCGGCCTTGACCGCCTTGACCGGTGCCTTGGGAAACGGATTCTTCGCCATGCCGCGCCTCTCAGCCTTTCGCCAGTCCGTTCTGCACGTAGTCGCGGATGCCGTCTTCCAGCGCCGTGAACGGCTGGACGTAGCCCGCCGCCCGCAACTTGGCCATCTCCGCCTGCGTGAAGTACTGGTATTTGGCCCGCAGCGACTC
>CAZECJ010000329.1:0-1771 GCA_964510645.1 uncultured Verrucomicrobiota bacterium
GCACGATCAAGGCCCGGGCCGTTTCGCCCTTCTTGACCATGCCGACGGGCTGCGCCTCGCGGATGGACACCCGGATGATGTCCCCGATGTGCGCGATCGTCTTGCGCTGGCCGAGCACCTTGATGCACTTGGCCAGGCGCGCGCCGGTGTTATCCGCCACCGGCAATTCGGTTTCCATCTGGATCATATCAGGCCTCGCTTCCGCCGGCGCGGATGGAGATCTCCACCAGCCGCCAGCGCTTCGTTTTGCTCAGCGGGCGCGTTTCGGTGATCACCACCCGGTCGCCCTTCTTTGCTTCGTTCTTCTCGTCGTGCGCGTAGTATTTCTTGCTGCGGCGCATGACCTTGCCGTAGACGGGGTGCACGATGCGGCGCTCGGCCTGCACCACCACCGTCTTGTTCATCGCGTCGCTCACCACGACGCCCGTGCGCTCCTTGCGCGGATTCCTCGTTTCAGTCGCCATCTCTTACCTCGCGGCTTTCGCCTGGTTCATGATCGTCTTGATCCGCGCGATCTCGCGCCGGACCACGCGGACGTGATCGGGCTTTTCCAGCTGGCCGGCGGTCTGCTGGATGCGCAGGTTGAACAGTTCCTTTTCCAACTCCGCCAGCTTCTGCGCCTGTTCATCGGGCGTCAGGTCGCGGACTTCTCGTGCCTTCATCGGTCGCTCTCCTCTTCTACAGGGTGACCCCGCGCCGCACGAACATCGTGCGGATCGGCAGTTTGGTGGCGGCCAGGCGCAGGCATTCCGTCGCCATCTTCTCGGGCACGCCGTCCATTTCGAACAGGATGCGGCCCGGACGGATGACGGCCACCCACCCCTCGATCGCGCCCTTGCCTTTGCCCATGCGGACTTCCAGCGGCTTTTTCGAATAGGACTTGTCCGGGAAAATCCGGATCCACAGCTTGCCCTTGCGCTTCATTTCGCGGTTCATCGCCACGCGGCAGGCTTCGATCTGGATGTTGGTCATCCAGCAGCGCTCCATCGCGCGCAGGCCGTATTCGCCGAACGCCAGGGTGTTGCCCGACTGCGCCAGGCCCTTGCGCGATCCGCGCTGGCTCTGGCGATACTTCACACGTTTAGGCATAAGGGGCATACGACTTCTCCTTGCTCGCGGCCTTGGCCTCTTCCGGCTTCTGGCAGATCCAGCACTTCACGCCGATCTTGCCCGCCATCGTGTTCGCTTCGGCAAACCCGTATTGCACGTCCGCGCGCAGCGTCTGCAGCGGGACCTTGCCGACCATGTAGTGCTCCACGCGCGCCAGTTCCGCGCCGCCGAGCCGGCCGCAGGCCTGGACGCGGATGCCCAAGGCGCCCATGTCCATCGTCAGCTGCAGCGCGCGTTTCATCGCGCGGCGGAACGCCACCCGGCGCTCCAGCTGCAAGGCGATGCTTTCCGCCACCAGCTGCGCGTTCGTGTCCGGACTGCGCACTTCCTTGATTTCGACGTAGATTTCCTTGCCGGTCTTCGCGCTCAGTTCCTCGCGGATCTTGTCGATGCCTTCGCCCTTGCGGCCGATCACCACGCCCGGCCGGGCCGTGTAGACCGTCACCCGGGCGCGCTGCGCGTACCGTTCGATCACGATATCCGCCACCGCCGCGTCCTTCAGTTTGGCGCGCACCATGTCGCGGATCATCAGATCCTCGTTCAACAGGTCGCCGAACTCTTTTCTCTCCGCGAACCAGCGGCTCTTCCACTGCTTGTGGACCGCCATGCGGAACCCGATCGGATTGACTTTTTGGCCCAAAACGCGCCTCCTTGTTCTCTC
>CAZECJ010000330.1:0-1769 GCA_964510645.1 uncultured Verrucomicrobiota bacterium
TGATCACGCTGCTGGCGATCCGCGGCTACAAGCTGCGGGAAAAATACGCCGTGCTGTGGCTGGCGACGGCCGCGACGATCACGCTGGCCGCCTTCTTTCCGCAGGTCATGGACGTCGCCCGCAAGTGGTTCGGCATGCAATACGTCACGTCCGTGGTCGCCGTGGTGTTCGTTTTCCTCGTGCTCGTCTCGTTCCATTTTTCGATCGCGCTGTCGGCGCTGAACGACAAAGCGGCCGCGACGGCCTCCCGATGCGCGATCCTGGAGGCGCGGATCCAGGAACTGGAACGGCGGCTTGCCGCCGCGCCCAAGGAGAAGACCGATGACCGCCCTGCGGCTGGGCGTTAACGCGCTCTTTTATCTGCCCGGAGACGTCGGCGGTTCCGAAACCTATCTGCGCGAGACGCTCCGCGCGCTGGCGCGCCGGCCGGAGCGCCCGCACTTGGTCCTGTTCACCAACGCGGAAAACGACGCGCTCCTGCGCGCGGAGTTTCCCGAAGCGGAAATCGTCGAAACCGGCATCGCCGCCGCCAACCGGTTCGTCCGCATCCTCGCCGAACAGATCCAATTGCCCCGCCTCGTCCGCCGCGCGCGGCTCGACGTGCTCTGGTCGCCGGGCTACACCGCGCCGGCGTTTTGTCCCTGCCCGCAGGTCGTCTCCATCCTCGACGTGCAGTACAAGCGCTTCCCGCAGGACGTTTCGTGGCTCGCTGCCCGCACGATGGACGTGCTCTATCCGTCGTCCGCGCGCCGCTGCGCCGCCGTGGTGGCCATTTCGGAATTCGCGAAATCGGAGATCGTCCGTTTCCTCGGCGTTCCGCCGGAAAAAGTGACGGTGACGCTGCTGGCGGCCGATCCGGCGTTCGGGGAACCGGCCGGGCTGCCGCCCCAGGCCGTGGCGGGCGCGCCGTACCTGCTGTGCGTGGCGCACACCTATCCGCACAAGAACGTGGGCCTGCTGGTCCGCGCGTTCAATCGCATCGCGGCGGAGATCCCGCATCGCCTGGCGCTGGTGGGCAAGGCGCGCTTCGGCGAACCCGAGGTGGCCGCCGCGCTGGCGAATTCGCCGCCTGGACGCGTGGTGCGCTTTCCCGGCCTGCCGTGGCGCGAGCTGATCGCGCTCTACCAGCACGCGGATGGATTCGTTTTTCCGTCGCTCTACGAAGGCTTCGGCCTGCCCGTGCTGGAAGCCATGCGCGCGGGCGCGCCCGTCCTGACGACGCGCGAAGCCTCGATCCCCGAAATCGGCGGCGAGACCGTTCGATACGCGGACGGCCGCGACGAAGCGGCGTTCGCCGCGGCGCTGCGCGCGGCGATTTCCCTGCCGCCCGCCGAACGCGCGCGGCTCGCGGCGGCGGCGCGGCAGCGCGCCGCCGGCTTCACCTGGGAGGCCAGCGCCGAAAAACTGTGGTATGTTCTGAAGCAAGTCGCGAGGTGTCCGAATGATTAGCCAGCCGCTGACCGTCGTTTTGCTGAGCCTGCTGTGCGGCGCCCTGTTCGCCGGCGTCCTGATGCTGCTGTTCCGCCGGAAAGGCGGCGCCAAGAGCCTCGATATCCGCGCCGTGGCCGCCATCGAGGAACTGAAAGCCATCGGCGTGCTCTCCGTGTTCAAGGCGGTGACCAAGGAGATCGTGACCGCGCGCGACCACTCGCTCGGCGATCTCGGCAAGCGCTACCTCGAATGGCTCATCACCTCGAAGAAAATGGCGATGATTTTCGAGTTCGACATCGATTTCCAGTACGACCTGCGCGATCCGTCGTTCGCGGTGC
>CAZECJ010000331.1:0-1763 GCA_964510645.1 uncultured Verrucomicrobiota bacterium
ATGCAGTTGATTTAAGTGATGATCTTGGTGACGTTTCAATATATATTGATAAAGTAGCACCTTTAGATTCAACATATTATGATGCTGCGAAAAAGAGGTTTGTTATTCATCCTGCAAGGCCTTTCGCTTCTGGCGGAACTTTAATTGTTTCTTTACATACAAACAGATTGCAAGATGCTCAGGATCTTGAAAGATTTGGTCCTAATGGAACTGAATTATTATTACCTGCAAGTGCTTCTTTCTGTATTGAATCATATCGCGGACCAATTGTAACTTTTGATCCATGTGTAACTGACAATTTAGGATTTGACCGTGCTGGTGAAATTATAATATCTATTAAGAAAGCTGTTTATGCTCCTTCTAATGAAGGTGGTCTTATATTATCTGCTGATTCTGCTAATGTTGCATTTGTTGGAAAATATATACAGATGCGTGAACATACTTCAGAACCAACAGTAGCAACTCTTAATTCCGGAAGTATTATTTATGATGGTAATGTAAATCCAAAAGATTCATATTTTCTATCAAGAGTTGCATTCTCTGTTATATACGCAGGAGATTCAACTGTAATTAAGATTACTCCGAAAGTAGGTTTTGAATGGAAATCTGAAACATGGTATTCTGTTGAACTTGAACAAGATTTACGTACTGTAGACCTTCTTAACTTGACAGAAGAAGCTGGTAGTATTGAAGGTAACAAATGCGCAATTGAAAACTACTGGAGTAAATTCAGAAGCGAAGACAGCCGTGATCCTCAGTTATTCTTCTATGAAGACGATAACTTTACAGTAAATGGTCTTGGAACAGTTGAACCAAACTTATGCAACAATCTTGATGTAGCTGCTAACGCTAACATTTTAGTATCAGTTGACGAGTGGGTAAAATTAGGTTTCGGACAATTATTAGGTGTAACTAACCTTGATCCATCAGATGAAATTGATGATGCAAATGCATTGCGTCGCTATTTCTCATTATTCGATGTAACAAAGGCTGATTCAATAACAAGAATATCATTTGATGTTAAAACATTTACATTAAGTGCAAGTGGTGATATAGCTCAGTTCTATATTGATCCTTATCGCGCATCAGGTGATGCTCCTAACTTTGTAAAAGGTCATAACTATCAGGTTTGTTTTATTGACAATCCTAATGAAGTTAATGCATGGGCAGACTATACTCCGGGTAATGCACTCGTTGATGACAATGGTAATCCTGTTGCTGTAACATGTTGCACATTCACATGTCCGCTGGATGTTGTTACTCCATCTTGTATGTTGGGAGCAGCATTAGAGGGTGTTGCATTGAATAATGTAACTTCTTCTTTAACTCCAGTTACAAGGGTTCCTGTCAACAGTGATAGAATTGTTAACCTTACATTGAATTTTGGTTATGCAATGAACACTCCATCAAATTGGGTAGGTACAATAAGCATTACTGACACATTAGGAGTGGTTGTTGCTTCAACTAATTTGAATACAGGTGGTTTATCTGTAGATAGGTTTACTGTATCTTACAGTTTTGACATGAATGGTATTTCAGCTTGGAGAGATAATAGTATTTACGAAATTATATTCTCTGGAACTGGAGTGATTAATAATCTTCCTAATTCAAACTGTACGTTCCCGTCAGTAATTGAACCATTTAACAGAATTGTTACAATTGACGGCTCAGCTCCTGTTATCACTGCATTCATTCCTGACGTTCCTGGAACACCGGGTGTTATTGGTGGATGTTTAGTTGATAAAGATGAGACAGACATAATC
>CAZECJ010000332.1:0-1759 GCA_964510645.1 uncultured Verrucomicrobiota bacterium
AGCAACTTTCTGGTATGAGAGGATTAATGATTGATCCTATGGGTAAAATTGTACCACTTCCTACCAAGAGTAATTTCCGTGAAGGTCTATCAGTTTTTGAATACATCACTGGTGCTCGGGGTACCCGTAAAGGTTTAGCCGACACCGCTCTAAGAACTGCTGATGCCGGATATTTAACCCGTCGTTTAGTCGATGCTGCTCATACTGCTATTATTCGCTCTGATGATTGCGGTACTGAAAAATTTATTACTATTGATAAAAATGAAAAGACTCGTGATCGTTATTTTGGTCGTCGTATTCTAGGTCGAGTACTTGCTAATGATGTCGTTGATCCTAAGACTAAAAAAGTTTTAGCCACCAAAGGCCTATTAATCGATAACGATTTAGTCACCAAGATTGAAGCATCCGAAATTCAATCAGTTGATGTTCGTTCACCTTTAACCTGTCGATCAAAATATGGTCTTTGTCAAAAATGTTATGGCTGGGATCTTTCAACCAGAAAATTAGTTAACATTGGTGTTCCAGTCGGTGTTGTTGCCGCTCAATCTATTGGTGAACCTGGTACTCAACTTACTCTTCGTACCAAACATACCGGTGGAGTTCTTGGTGTTGACGTAACTCAAGGTTTACCCCGTATTCAGGAATTATTTGAAATTCGTACCCCCAAAGTACCATCTCCTCTGGCTGAAATTGGCGGTAAGATAAAAGTAAAAGAAAATATCGACGGTTACGAAGTTAAATTAACCGGTAAAGATAAAGATAATAATTCCAAAACTATCACTTATCTTCTACCCAGTAACATTACCCTTTTGGTTAAAGATGGCGATCTAGTCGCTGCTGGCACTCAATTGTGTTCGGGTTTCCTCGATGTTCGTGAAATCTTGGAAATTAAAGGTCTTGAAGCCACTCAAAAATATCTTATCAACAGTATTCAATTTGTTTATGAATCTCAAGGTATTGGCATTCACGACAAGCATATTGAAGTGATGGTTAAAGAAATGAGCGATAAAATTAAAATTGAAGATCCCGGCGACACCAATTTCCTTTACGGTCAAATTGTTACTCGGGCAGTCTACTCTGATACTAATGAAAAAATCAAAGCATCTGCCGGTAAACCAGCCAAAGGTAAAAAAATTCTATTAGGTCTTATTCAAACCGCCCTTTCGGTGGGATCTTGGCTTTCAGCCTGTTCTTTCCAGCAAACCACTTCAGTTTTAACCGAAGCTTCACTTCTGGCTGAAGTCGATCACTTGATCGGTTTGAAGGAAAATGTTATTATCGGACGTCTAATCCCTGTAGGGCACAAACAACTTACAGAAAGTATCTAATTATGCCAACATCTAATCAATTAATTAAAAAAGGTCGATCGGTTAAAACATTTAAAGTTAAAGCCGGAGCTTTACGTGATAATTTTAATAGTATTAAGAATCGTACCGTTAAAACTTTTAATCCTTTCAAAAAAGGTGTTGTTACTGTTGTTAAAACCATGACTCCTAAAAAGCCACACTCAGCTTTAAGAAAAGTAGCCAAAATTAAACTCAGTAACCACACTTCAGTAACTGCTTATATTCCTGGTATTGGTCACAATTTGCAGGAACACTCAGTTGTCCTTATCCGTGGTGGAAGAGTAAAAGACCTTCCTGGTGTTCGTTATCACATCATCCGTGGTGCTAAGGATACTCTTGGTGTTGCAGATCGTAAGAGAAGCCGTTCTAAGTACGGTGCTAAGAAGCCAAAGGCATAAGGGAGGACGAGAATG
>CAZECJ010000333.1:0-1751 GCA_964510645.1 uncultured Verrucomicrobiota bacterium
CTCAGTAGATGGACTTATTGTCTACAAGCCTAAAGCCGGCGTACCGGAGCCAAAGCAGTTTTACAGCTCAGCTGTTCATTTGAATACTGCCGAGATGGTGCAGCTTCAAATCAATCTGATGGAAGATATATCTTCTGTTCATAGTGCCATGCAGGGTAAACAGCCCTATTCAGGGACCTCTGCCGCTTTGTACAGCCAACAGGCCGCCAACAGCACCGCCGCATTGTCTTCCTTGCTATTACGGTTCAGCGCCTTTGTGGAGGAAATTGCCGTCAAGAAAACAAAGCTTATTCAGCAATACTATGATGAGAAACGGATTATCAATATAGCCGGAAAGGGATATGCGTCCATTAAGGAGTACGATCCGGAAAAAGCCCGTGATGTTGAATTTGACCTATCCATTAAGGAAAGCGCCTCTACTCCGGTACATCGCATGATTGCCAATGATATGCTGCTTGAGTTCTGGAAGACGGGAGCTATTACTATTGAAATGCTCCTGGAGAACGGAGATTTCCCCTTTGCTGATAATTTACTTCAAAGTATAAGATCACGGCAAGAGACGGCTGAGCAGCAAGGTATCCAACCTCTTGACCAGGGAGCCGTTGCACAGGTAGGACAGGCCGCGAATAAACAAAACGTGGCTAATGCAGAGGCACTAATGAGACAATAGTACTACAGTTTTGCTCTAGTAAGCATGTATTGAATAAAGGCCAGCCTTCTGGCCTCTTTTTCTATTGTAGTGATAGGATCATTCTCTCCGGCGTCTGCCGTAAAATAATAGGATCCCTCTTTGAGCTTTATGGTTGTCTGAGTAGTATCATATATTTTGAAAACCCTTTTAAGGTTACGGAAACCCTTCCTGTTCATAACAAGCAGATTACGGCTATTCATAGGGTCCAGTGCTACATAATACCTTGTTTTCTTTTTGGCATGCAGCCTATCTGCCAATTTTATCCTTCTTCTGAGTATCCTGTTTGCATAGAGAATAACAAAATATCTCGCTATATTTCTTAAATATCGTTTCATTATTTATTTATTTATTAAGGTGAGAAATAACGTCCATACAGTTAACGTGAATTGTCCGTCCGGTCTCTGATAGCATACGGTAGACGGTAATATGCAACATCCGATCACGATAGGAGTTGATAAGTATAAACCGCTCCTGGCCATAACCTTTGACGGTCCAAAACAGCGCACCGGGTTTATGAAACACTCTTTGGTTCCATGCCTTACAGTACCTTCCATTGTTGACGAAGAATCTTTCCGGTTCTTCCCTTTGTTTTAAACTGACTTCGTTCATATTTTATATTGTTGCTTCTGATTCTATTGTTCGTCTCTTGCTTAGCTGCCCCGGCTTAACATAAGCCGGCATTTCCATAACCCTGAAACAGATCCATAAACCTATGGCCCTTGTCATAACACGGTCATCCTTTTTTCCCAGACCTGGGATAGCTGCAAATTGCCCTTTCTCATTCTTCTCATATATGGCCATTTCATCGCATGCGCCGGCCTCTCGTTCTATCCAGCACTTATCACGGACACAAGAAACCATGTGCCCGATAATTGCCGGCTTTGTAGCTGTGTTGGTATGGAAGCCCCATTTAGTAACCTTTGGCTGGTTGATTACCTCGCCTGTTACCTCACGCGCATACAGATTGTCGTACACCTCTGCTACCAGGTCCAGGATATACCCGGACTGATCTCCGTAAACGTCTCTTTCCTTGTCTTTAGTCTCCAGTGTGTTTGATTCA
>CAZECJ010000334.1:0-1737 GCA_964510645.1 uncultured Verrucomicrobiota bacterium
TTATCAACCGGACAGTTTATGTGCTACAAACCGGACATCTTATTTGCTTCTTACAAAAACCTAATATTGCTTGACATAAATATTCTGTTTCTTTATACTTTTTTCAAAGTTTTGGATTATCTCCCGCAGTCACGGGAACCGGTTTTTTGTCATGCAATTCAGTTTAGCCAAAACACAGGATGAAGCGACAATGGAAAAAACCTTAAAGAAAAAAACTTTTTTTTCTCCCCGCATCATAAAAAAAACTTCAGGCTTTACGATCATTGAATTATTAGTAGCCATGCTGCTTTTGGGCATACTGGCCGCTATTTCTTATTCAATTTACAGCAACTATCTGAACAAGGCAAAAATCGCCATTGCGGAAAGCATGCTGGACCACGCCAGAGACAACCTGGAATTATATGCGGTTGATAACGGCAGATATCCGGGAAGCATCAATTTTACCAATTGCGCTGACGAAAACGGCGATGCGGTGTTCACGAAGGCATTCTGTGATCAGCTTGCCAAGGACACAACGCCGGTAAGTTACGTTTTAGATAATGGCGTCTATGTCTTAAAAGCCCGCGCAAAAGATAATAACCAAACCCTGATAACCTTAACCAGAAATAAAATTTCAAAATAGGCTGACTGATCATGAAATTACCAACGCGCAGGAATTATTTTATTGAAAAGAAATTTCAGGCGAAATACATTCTTTTAACCATATTGTTGCTTCTTTTTTACACTTTCATCTTCGTCGTATTGATTTTTTCGCCGTATATCTTTACGCTGTATTTTGATTATCCGCTTGCCGAAAAAGCTGAAGCATCGCGGGCCATGCTTCTTTTACACAGTACCATCTGGCCCAAGCTGGGTTTCATCATTTTTATATTTTCCATCGCCAGCATATTTATCACGCACAAAGTCGCCGGACCGGTTTATCGTTTGAAAAAATCCATTACTCAGGTCACGCAGGGCGATCTGAACGTGGTCATCAGATTGAGAAAAGGAGATGACCTGAAAGACCTGGCCGAACACCTCAATTTGATGATAGAAAACATGAGAAATTTTGTAACCGCTTTGAAAGTTGATTATAATATGCTTTCCGAACAGATCCAGGATCTGGAACAGAAAATTGAAAAGAAAGCTTTGCCTGAAGAAACGGGAAGAGAAATTATCAACAAAATAAAGGAAAGCAGAAAAAACATTGAAGATGCCCTTGGAAGATTCAACACCCCGCAGTAAAGTAGTGATAATTTGTTTTGACGGATTTATTGCAATCGCTGATCTGGAAGCTCTCATAGCAAAAAATATATAAAAAGTAAAGCCCCTCTGATTTCTCAGAGGGGCTTTAGGTTTTAAATCCGGCGGCACCTACTCTCCCACACAGTCGCCCATGCAGTACCATCGGCGCGAAAGAGCTTAACTTCCGTGTTCGGGATGGGAACGGGTGTGACCTCTTCGCGATAGCCACCGAAATATCTCTATAATTGCATGACAATGCATATCGCTTTCTTAGCTCTTCGTATTCATTGAAAATTGAGCAGCAAGTTAACTATAAGACCATGAATATATAAATAATTATTATGGTCAAGCCTCACGACCGATTAGTATCAGTTAGCTGAACGCATTACTGCGCTTACACACCTGACCTATCAACCTCGTAGTCTACAAGGGGTCTTCAGTCTTGATGTCTCCACCAAGAGGGATATCTTATCTTGAGGTGGGCTTCCCACTTAGATGCTTTCAGCGGTTATC
>CAZECJ010000335.1:0-1737 GCA_964510645.1 uncultured Verrucomicrobiota bacterium
CATCAAAGTGTTGCCTACTTTCCATATGCCGTTTCTTTCGAAAGAGAAAAAGTATCGTACCTTTCAGATTAAAGGTGATTCAATGCTCCCGATACCCGATGGCTCCTGGGTGACCGGAGAATTTATCCAGAACTGGAACCTGATACGTGATAATCAACCGTATATAGTGCTCACACTCGATGATGGTATTCTGTTTAAAGTGCTTCACAATGACATCAAAACAAGGGGAAAATTGAAACTTATTTCACTTAATCCAATATATGAACCTTATGAAATTGATGTTAAGGACGTGCGCGAAGTGTGGAAATTTGTCCATTTCATATCCAACTCAATTCCAGAACAAAACACACGAAATGACGACTTAAGTCAGGCAGTGGCCAGTCTCAAAAAAGACATGGAAAAGCTCAAAAAGCAAATTACCCCGACACAAGGACTCCTTTTCTGAAATTAGGTAGTTTTTTAGCGGTTGTTTGGACTTGATTATCTAATTTTATGCCCTCATAAAACCAACAACAGTGAAAAAAACACTTTCTACTTTCCTTGGAACTTTATTGTTCTTTCTGCTTTTTAATTCTTCATTTGCCCAAAATGACGCAGTTGTAAAACGGATTATTGAAGTTGGTCAAACCGACAACCGTACCATGCAGCATCTTGACATTTTAAGTAATAGGATAGGGGGGCGACTCTCAGGTTCTGATGCTTATAATAATGCGGTTGAGTGGGCTGCCGCTGAAATGAGGAGTTGGGGAATGGAAGTATCAATTGAAGAAGCCGGCACCGTCCCTGTTGGCTTTAACAGGGGCCCCTGGTTTGGCAGATTGTTAGGCGATAATGCAATGTCATTGCATTTTGCCACTCCGAGTTATACTTCAGGAACTAAAGGTGCGCAAAAGGGTCATGTGCTTATTGAGCCCAAATCGCAGGAAGAATTCGACAAGATGAAAGGACTGCTTAAAGGTGCCTGGATTCTGGTGTGTGGTAATAATAATGGTTATCCTCTTGATATTTCTGCTAACGCCGACAAAAGACGCGACAGCATAATCACAGAAAATAATAAAATTGCAGCACAAAACCGCGAAATCGCCATGGCCAACTGGTCATCAGGCAAAAAGCAAGATTATCTGCCTCTTATAGAGGAACCCGGCCTTTTTTACAAACAACTCAGAGATGCCGGAATCCTTGGAGTTATACAATCGGCAAAAGTGCCCATCCAGGTGATGTACGACAGGAAGAATATGGAATCAATGTCATTCAACAACCTGCCTTCTGTTGCCGATATAAAGCTCGATGAGAGTCAGTATGCTGTTATTAAAAAGATGGCAGAAGAACGACAGGACTTTTTACTTGAATTCGACATAAGAAATCACTTTAAACCGGGGCCTGTTACTTTTCATAATGTTATCGGCAAAATAAAAGGAACCAAATACCCTGATGAATTTGTGATTTTAGGTGCCCACCTCGATTCATATGACGTTGCTACAGGAGGAGTTGATGATGGTTCGGGGGTATCACCTAAACGATCCATACTCGTATGTCTTTTTGCTGCAGAAGAATTCGGACTGGTTGGCTCTCATTCCTTTGTTAACCAGCATAAGGATAAACTTTCCAAAATATCAAACATGATGAACAGGGATTACGTTCCTTTTGTACCAACCGGTATAAGTATCCCTGAAGCAATGTACGAAGACTTTGTCAGGATATGTGAGCCTATCAATGGTATCAATCCTGAGTTCCCGT
>CAZECJ010000336.1:0-1723 GCA_964510645.1 uncultured Verrucomicrobiota bacterium
TGAAGACTTTCTATGGTTTGGTGAACTTGTGGATGCAATATAGTCTTGAAGGGCAGCCACGACTTCTGCCCCCGGAGTATGCTACTAATCAGCTAATCTATTTATTATCACTATTCAGCAGCATCGGCATGCTGCTCTACCTAGGCAAAAAGAAGCCCCGCTTTCACGGGGCCTGTGCTTTGGAGGCATAAAGGATTGTGTTCGGGATTACTTCAGCAGGACCACTTTGTGTCCAAAGGTCTTGCCTGATGCTTGCAAGCGGATAAAATATACTCCGCTGGGCAATTCGCGTCCGCTGTTATCGCGTCCGTCCCAGACCTGGGAATAGCTTCCGCTCTCCCGGGCTCCAGACATGAGATTGCGTACCAACTGGCCGCGTTGGTTATAGATATCAAGGGCTGCATTCCCGCTCTTGGTCATCCCGTATTTGATGGTCAAAGTGGGATTGAAGGGATTGGGCCAGGCGTTGTTGATTCCCAGGACCACCGGCACGGGAGGGATTCCCGGTTCATGTCCGGTGATAGTGATCGTTGTAGGTCCATGGAATGTGAAGCTGCCATCCAGATCAAGGTTTTGCAGCCAGTAATAATAGGTGCCGTTCTGCTGAATTTCTTCATCTGTATAGACGTAAACCTGCATTTGCGAAGTGTTGGTGGCATGCACAAAGGTATTCAGCATCTCCGCGGTAGCCAGATCATAAGTGGTATTCCGGTAGATCCGGAATCCGGCAACGTTGGTCTCAGACTGAGTGATCCAGGTGAGCTGCACATAGTTTGTGGAACTGATCATAGCAGTGAAGGAGGAGAGCTCGACAGGGAGGGTTTCGTCACCTTCGGCAAAGGTCCAGGATTTGGGAGCTTTGGCTCCGCCTAATAATGAACTGAGGCCGGTTACAGTGATTGTAGCATTTCCCCCGTTCATAGTAGGAGTATAGCTTGCGCCCTTGATCCAGGTGCTGCCATCTTTGTACCATAAGAACAATGGCTGAAGTGGAACTGGAGGTGTATAGGGGAAGGTAAACGTGACATCGACAGTGTTGGTAAATGAACCTTCCGTATCCCAGATTCTGCCCACACCTTCTCCACCCACAAATGCATCCGTATAGTTCACACTTAGGGAAGAGAAGACCGCGTTTGTGGAAGAGAATGAAATGGGCTTATTAGTAAAATAGAGGTTATAATTGTTTAAGGCCAGGGTTCCGGAGGCATTGAACATCAGGTTCGTGACCGTCACGTTATTTTGCATAACCTTATCTGTACCAGCGGCGATTTCAAGATTATAATAGGTGACTCCACCGATAACCGGCTGTTCCCCGGGATAAGTGTAGCGTACCGTGGAGCCAACATCGAGGGCTCCAATTTTAGGCAAAACAGTGCGTTTATTAATTCTTAGGGATTTTATTTTAAGTTGTGTTTTAAGGCTGGAATTTAAAAGAGCTTGATAAAAAAAATCGGGATATTTCATATAATCAATATCGTGCGGATGAATGTATATCATGGCCATTCTCTGTTTTTGAATGCTTTGTATGAAATAATTGGTCATCCAAAAAGGGAACAGTTTGAGGTAACCACCTCCACAAGCAGGGAAAGATTTTCCTGGAAAATCATATACGGAAAGGGGTATTTCTAGAAGTTCTTTTTTATTTGGTAGATTAAGATTAACAATATTTTTGTTGAAGTCAGGCCAGCCATAGCGACTCGTTTTAACTGGTACGATGCTGCTG
>CAZECJ010000337.1:0-1694 GCA_964510645.1 uncultured Verrucomicrobiota bacterium
CCCGTCCACGAACAGAACGCCGTCGGAATGCACAGCGTCGTGCCGTTGGGGTTTTCCAGGATGTACGCCGGGCTCGTCACGTCCCACGCCGTGTAGCCGCGCGCCTCGAACGTCGCGCGGATGCCGCCCGACGGGAAGCTCGACGCGTCCGGCTCGCCCTTGATCAGCTGCTTCGAGGAAAATTCCGCCAGCGCGCCGCCCTTGCCGTCCGGCTCCAGGAAGCTGTCGTGCTTTTCGGCCGTCAGGCCCGTCAGCGGATAGAACACGTGCGCGTAGTGCGTCGCGCCCTTCTCGATGGCCCAGTCGCGCATCGCCACCGCCACCGCGTCGGCGATCGTCATGTCCAAGGCCTTGCCGCGGTCGATCGTCCGCCGCAGCGCCTTGTACACCGCCGACGGCAACCGCTCCTGCATGACCTTGTCGTTGAAAACGTTCGACCCGAACAAATCCGTCGCCGGCGTCTTGGAAAAATCCAGCGCCGCCCCGGTCGCCTCGTAGTTCGTCACCGCCGCGATGGCGTTCAATCTCGCATTGCTCATCTTCATCCTCTTTCTTGTTGGCTCATTTCGAAATCAGACTCTTTTGTTTGCCTCATCTACCCGTCGCCCACTTTTGTGGCAACGCATTTCATTAGCAACAACCATGCCAAATAGCCCCGAACGGACGGCGGCGGAATCCGCAATCCGCTACCTTCCAATCAGTTGAAAATTTCGACGCCCGGAGGCTCATTCTTCAAATACTACATAATTGTATTTTGTAAAAGCATAAAAATACATAATTGTATTTTGCAATGGATCATCCAACAGAACCGGATTTGCCGCCGCCCAAGCAGGCACCCGCCCCCGCCCCGCCGCGCTCCGCTCGGGTTGGGGTTGATTTTTCCGCGCGCGGACGGCTACAATGCCGCCCTTTATTAGCAGAAAGAAGGAACCCAACATGAGCAGAGCACACAACTTCAACGCCGGCCCGGCCGTCCTCCCCCTCGAAGTCCTCGAGATCGCCCAGAAGGAACTCACCGATTTCAACGGCACCGGCATGTCCATCATGGAACATAGCCACCGCGGCAAAGCCTACGATGCCGTCCACGCCGAAGCCGTCGCCAACATGGGCAAACTGCTCGGCGTCGATGAGAACTACCAGGTCCTCTTCCTCCAGGGCGGCGCCAGCCTCCAGTTCGCCCAGATCCCCATGAACCTGCTTCTGCCCGGCCAGACCGCCGACTACGTCAACTCCGGCGCCTGGGCCGGCAAGGCCATCAAGGAAGCCAAGAAGATCGGCGCCGTCAACGTCGTCGCCGACACCTCCAAGGACATCCCCACCAACATGCCCGACTACGCGGCCCTCAACTACACCAAGGGCGCCGCCTACGTGCACGTGACCTCCAACGAGACCATCGCCGGCACGCAGATCCAGCAGTTCCCGAAGACCGAGGCCCCGCTCGTCTGCGACATGTCCAGCGACATCCTCTGCCGCCCGTTCGATCTCAAGCAGTTCGGCCTGATCTACGCCGGCGCGCAGAAGAACCTCGGCCCCTCCGGCGTGACCCTCGTCGTGATCCGCAAGGACCTGATCGAGCGCGCCCCGGCCACCCTGCCCACGATGCTGCAGTACCGCACGCAGGCCAAGGAAAACTCCCTCTACAACACCCCGTCCACCTTCGGCATCTACATCCTGATGCTCGTCTCCCGCTGGCT
>CAZECJ010000338.1:0-480 GCA_964510645.1 uncultured Verrucomicrobiota bacterium
CAAAACCCGGTCCATGTTTCCGCTCCGCAGAACGATGCGGTGATTGAATTCTCCGTTCATGTCGCAGATCTGGGCGATGGAATTCTGAAAATCGCCTGGCTACCAGAGAATGTCCCTTATGAATTATACAGCAGTTATGCGGGGGTGGGGCTTTATGCGGAGATAAAATATGAAAGTGATCACCAAACGCTGGGATTCGATGCCATTAGGCAATGGGGAACCGGCGATCAAAGCCGGGATTGGGTGGGGTGGGCTCATTATATTACATATGTCCCGGATCGGGCTGTATCTTTCCAGGTCTCCACCAATGCATGCCGGATTTATTATGGAACGAATCTGCTGGTGAATACGCCTCACAACATGAATATCGCCACCTCCTTTCCAAATGGTCTGTTTCCGCATGTCGAGTTTTCCAATACGGACAACACCGACAGTGAGACGATTCAGATTCAACAGATCAACATTGGGCCTCTTGATGCC
>CAZECJ010000338.1:490-1687 GCA_964510645.1 uncultured Verrucomicrobiota bacterium
GGAGGTGGAATAATGAAAACGATTTCCGTCCTGTTTGCAGTGGCGTTGCTTCTTATCGGAACAGGCAGTCGAGGCGACGTGCTGCTTGACATGGTCACCATTGGCGATCCCGGGAATCCAGCGGACCCACGCCCATGGGGTCCGCCCTATGATCCGTTTTATCTTGGCTCTGTGAGCTACACCTATCAAATCAGCAAATACGAAGTGACGGTTTCGCAGTACGCGGAGTTTTTAAATGCGGCGGCGAAGAGTGATCCGTATGGGCTCTATTCAGATTCCATGGGGGGAGATGGGCCAACCGTGGGCGGTGGTTTCATCAATCGTTCAGGAACCTCAGGCAGCTACAGTTACAGTGTGGTGGACGGAAAAGAAAATCAACCTGTGCGCTGCGTGGATTACTGGTCCAGTCTGGCCTTCTGCAACTGGCTGGAGAATGGGCAGGGAAGCGGCAGTTCGGAAACAGGCTCCTACAATCTGGCCACGGGGACCATCTGGCTCCAACGTGAAGAAGGCGCGCACTGGGTGATTCCGACCGAGGATGAATGGTACAAAGCCGCCTATTACGACCCCGACACGGAAACCTACTATGACTATCCCAACAGCAGCAGTGATGTCCCCGCCGAACCCACGGATGAAACCACGCCGCGCGAAATGAATTTCGGTGATGATCCTTGGTGGGGTGGCGTCGGATTGGTCTACACCTCCGCCGGGGAAACCACAGGACAAAGTCCGTATGGCGTCTACGATCTGGGCGGCAACGTGGAGGAGTGGACAGAAACATTGTCATACGGTGGCGGAGAATTTCGCATTATTCGCGGAGGGAGCTATGGAGATGACGAAGAATATCTTCGCGCTCTTTCCAATTATGCGCTGGATCCTGATTATGGCTCAGGGAGCAACGGTTTCCGCGTGGCGTACCTGACTGCCGTCCCCGAACCCGCCACCATCGGACTAACCCTGCTGGGGTTTATTTCTGTGTGGGCCTGGCGTCGGCGAGGGAGGCGATGAAACCTTTTCCAATGATTGATTCCACCGAGACAATGCTTTTTGAGAACACCGGCTCGCGGAGACGCTCGCCCTCCACGTCGAGCGTTTTCAGTATTCAAGTTGGAGGGCGAGCGTCCACGCGAGCCGTCTTTGGCATTTTGTCGTCGGCACCCGTGATTGTACCCCCGATTTTCCAGCCGTTGGAAACCC
>CAZECJ010000339.1:0-1679 GCA_964510645.1 uncultured Verrucomicrobiota bacterium
CTTGTTAATCCAGGATCAGTAATACCCATCGTAATTGGAACAATGGGCAACTCTCCGGTAACCTCTTTTGACAAGTATTCAGCGAGGTAATCATAATAGTTTGCTTCAAGTTCAAGTCTGGCCTTTTCATTCTCAAGTAAGGTAACCTGGGCAATAATTGCCTGGCCCTGGGCAGACAAATCCATCACCCGGTTAGCAGAACGAAATTGTTGTAGTCTATTTTCTGTAATTGAAAGAGAATCAGAAATACCAATGAGTTGATCATTCACAAATTGTATCCGACGTTCTGCTTCGTTGTTTTTAGTATCAAGCGAAATACTTTGAAAGTTTTCCAGATGTCTATTAAGAAAGGCAACGTCCATAGCAGGATTCGTACCATTCATAGTAATTTTAAGGATAGAGCCACCCCTGGAAACCAATTCAACATTAAGCCGGCTGACAAAGTGATTTATCAACTTTCTGCGGCTATTAATTAAAAAGTATATTTTGTTGCCTATATTATTTTGCAGCCATTCAGCGTCTCTGTAGTTAACGCAGAGAGCACTTCCGGCAATTTCGATTGTATCGCCAAAAGAGGCCGTTTTTTGGAACGAGAAATTATCAGATTCTGATTTTATTGTGAACATATTGTTTCCCTGATAACTGATTGAAAATTCATTATCCTTGGGGATTGAATTATCATCCTTATATGTAACCACAATAGGAATATCAGGATAAATCATTATCTTGGTTCTGATTGTTTTATTATAATAGCTTACTTCAAACGGTAAGTCCTTCAACGTTTTTTCAGCCAGAGATTTGGATTTAATAATCATTATCTGATTTTCCAGATTTTTCATTCCGCCAGGAAGGCCAAGTCCCTGCAAAAGCTCAGAGTTATCTACCAGTCGTCTTTCATCAGTTTCCTGAATGAGAATTGTTGCTGAAGTTTGAAATACTGGCAATGTGTGTCCGATATGGAATCGGGCACAAGCTAACGCAAAAACAATTGCAATTAAAAAATAGTACCAATTCTTTTTGAATAGAGTCCAAATCACCAACAGATCGTTCTGTCGCTCATTATCACGAACTTCCTGCTGATGTTCATTCTGTAAAAGGCTCGGATTATTCATAGTTGGTCTGTATTGAAAATATTCTGGCAGAAAAGTAGCAAATAGCCCATTTAAGTGGTAAATAATTAATCTGATTTAGAGATAAACTTTCTAATACTTTAATTATGAAATTAATTATCTGAAGAATCCAATGACAACAAGCGCGGTGGTAACAGTGCTAAGGAATAATGAATAAATTGATGAGTTGACCTGGAAAGGTCGCCCTTTTATTGGCTGAGCATAAATGATGTCATTTGGCATTACATAGTAAAGGTCTGATGACAGGATGCTTCTGTCAGCAAGAGATAATTCTTTTATTGTGGGCCCATATGGTGAAGGCCGAATAAGCAACAATTTTTGACGATTGCTGTAAACACTTAAGTCACCTGCCAAAGAGATAGCCTCGAAAATGTTCAACCGATCCTTGGTTAAATTATATCGTCCGGGGGCGTTAACCTCACCTAGTATGCTTACATAATTATTGACTAACCTTATTGAAATTGAAGCATCAGTCACATAATTTTTAAAGATTGAATCCAATTCAGTTTTAATCTCGTTCAGTTTACAATGTATGCGATTGGTCTCAAA
>CAZECJ010000340.1:0-1662 GCA_964510645.1 uncultured Verrucomicrobiota bacterium
TGCCGAACGCCCGCTCCGCCTCGGAGCTCGCCGTCATGAATCCCTGCGCCAGGCTGACGTCGTTGCGCGCGATGCGCATGCCCTTGCCGCCGCCGCCGGCCACCGCCTTGATCAGAACCGGATAGCCCAGCTTCTTCGCGATCGCCAGCGCGTCTTCCTGCGTCTTGACCACGCCGTCGCTGCCCGGCGTCACCGGCACGCCGGCCCGGCGCATCATCTCGCGCGCCTTGTTCTTGTCGCCCATGTTCCGGATGTTGTCCTGCGACGGGCCGATGAACGTGATGCCGCATTCCTCGCAGATGTCCGCGAAGTGCGCGTTTTCCGACAAAAAGCCGAAGCCCGGGTGGATCGCGTCCACGTCCGTCACTTCGGCGGCGCTGATGATGTTGGAGATCTTCAGGTAGCTTTCCGACGACGGCGCCTTGCCGATGCAGACCGCTTCGTCCGCCAGCTGCACGTGCAGGCACGACTCGTCCGGCTGCGAATAGACCGCCACCGTCCGGATGCCCATTTCCCGGCATGCCCGGATCACGCGGACGGCGATTTCGCCCCGGTTCGCGATCAGGATTCGCTTGAACATGCCGGCCTCAGCCTTTTTCGATCAAGAACATCGGCTGCCCGAACTGGACCGCCGTCGCGTTCTCGACCAGGATCTTCTTGATGACGCCGCTCGTCTCGGCCTTGATTTCGTTCATCACCTTCATGGCTTCGATGATGCACACCACGGTGTCTTTGTTCACCCGGCTGCCCACCGCCACGAACGGATCCGCGTCCGGCGAGCCGGCGCGATAGAACGTCCCCACCAGCGGCGACGGAATCGGCGTCAGGCCGTCGTCCGCCGAAGCCGCCGGGGCGGCCGGAGCCGGGGCGGCGGCCGGAGCCGCCGCCGGGGCCATGGCGGGGGCCATCATTTGCGGGGCCATCATCATGGCCGCGCCGCCGCGCTTCAGCGTCAGCTTGAAATCCGGTTCTTCGATGGCAAATTCGTTCAGCTCGTGCTCGCGCATCAGGTCGATCACGGTTTTGATTCGATCTATGTCCATATTCGGGCTCCTTCGGGGTCCAATTCCGGACCGTTATCCCGCCAAGTAAAACATTTTACCTGTTCTTCTGGCAAGAGGTTTCTCTATGTACCCCATTTCCGCCCCCAAGCAAACAACAAAACCGGGCTCCCACCTCTTTTTAGCCTTCGGCCGGCACTCTTTTTCCGCTAGGATTTCCCGTAAATGAACCCCAACGCCACCATCCTGCGCCACCCCCTCATCGAGCACAAGCTCGCCATCCTCCGCAACCGCGACACCGACAACCAGCACTTCCGCAAGACGCTCAACGAACTGTCCTACCTCCTCGTCTACGAAATCACCCGCGACCTAGCCCTCCAGCCTGTCCGCATCCAGACCCCGCTGGCCCCGTGCGTCGCCCAGCAGCTCGCCGAGCAGGTGCTCCTCGTCCCCATCCTCCGCGCCGGTCTCGGCATGGTCGACGGCATCCTCGACTTGATCCCGTCCGCCAAGGTCGGCCACGTCGGCGTCTACCGCGACGAGAAGACGCTCCGGCCCGTCGAGTACTACTGCAAGCTCCCGCCCGGCGCCGAGACCATGCGGGTATTCCTGCTCGACCCCATGCTCGCCACCGGCGGCTCCCTCGCCTACGCCATCGACC
>CAZECJ010000341.1:0-1661 GCA_964510645.1 uncultured Verrucomicrobiota bacterium
CCTATGGTTAATATTGCTACCGGTTCAACTATTCCCGACACAGATTGTGATGGTTTTGGCTGTACCACCGCTTTGCCGGCTGTTTGGAACAGTTTTACTAAATCAGGTTGGGGTTATACTCTCCAAAACATCAATGTTGGTGATTCTATATTTAATTTTCAACAAGGTTATCGTCCTTTTGGTGTTGGTCCGAGCGGAGCTCAACAGATTATGAGTAATCACGCTACTCCAATTACCAATGAACAAGCTTATATTTGTTATCGACTATCTGCGTCACCTGTTCAAGAAGCTGGTAGTTATGAAAACAAACTAGTTTATACTGCCACCGCTACCTTCTGAAGAGGTAAAATGGATTCATGGCACTAGTCGAAAAAACCCATAATTTATCAATCGATATTTTAAGAATTGTTTCAATTCTGGCTGTCGTTTTAATTCATACTACTACTCGTACTTTGGAAATAACTCATTTTAATTTACTCACCACTCAAACAACTCTTTTCTTAAATCAAATCTCTCGTTTTGCAGTCCCATTATTTTTTATGATTTCCGGTTTTGTTTTAGAGTTAAACTATCCATTTCACTCAAATTCTATTGCTTTTCTTCGTCGGAGAATTTCTCGTATTTTTATACCTTATTTATTTTGGAGCGCTTTTTATATTATTTTTATTTATCCCCAGCCTTTAGTAAATTATTTTTCCATTTTACCCAATGGTGGTGCTTCCCATCAACTTTATTTTTTACCCACCTTAATGGTTTTTTATCTGTTATTTCCATTAATAAATCGTTTTTATAGTTTCTGGTCACAAAAAAAAATAATTATTATTCTAGCAGTTATTCAAATATCTCTTCTGTCAGCTGATTATTATTTTCATTCAATTCACATTTTTTATCCACTGGCTATTGCCTTATTTAACTTCTTTCCCTTTATGTTAGGAATAGTTACTTCTCACCATCAACAATCGCTTTATACATTTGTTAATCGTTATAAATACATAATTACTATTACTACTTGTTTATTGGGTATATTTGTCTTTTGGGAAGGTGGTAGTCGCTATCTTCGAACTGAGAACTATTTATCTTTTTATTCCCAGTGGCGACCCAGTGTTCTTCTGTTTACTCTTTGTTTTGCCAGTCTTTTCTATTATTTATTTAATCGTGTCACTATTCCAGAAAAACCAATAAAATTATTGTCACGTTTATCATTTTTTGTTTTTTTTATTCACTTGGCCGTCATGGAAGTTCTCTGGAATAATATTTTTATTCACCTATTTCCTACCTCCTTGTTTAATCTGATTTGGTTTGACCAAATATTTTTTATTGTTGTTGCCGTAACTTCTTTTTTAATCGCTTTTATTTGCTACAAAATTCCTAAAATTTCTTATTTAACTGGTTAAATATTTTTAAAGTTTGTTTTCGTCTAAATAGTTTAGCAGCTCATTTAAACTAATCGTCGCCACTCCAATTGCCTGATCAGCACCACCATAATAAACATATAAAGTGTCATTAACTACTGTCGCGCCACAAGGAAAAACAACATTATTTACCAAACCAATTCTTTCAAATTCTTCGGTTGGTTCCAATATTGGATATTTAGTTCTGGCCAATATTTTAATCGGATCATTTAAATCCAACAACATTGCTCCAACCCGATAATGTCTATC
>CAZECJ010000342.1:0-1656 GCA_964510645.1 uncultured Verrucomicrobiota bacterium
ATGCCGCCGGTTGGTTTGCTTCATGCGGCTATGAGATTATTTAATACGCTCTAGGCCACGAGGCTGCCGCCAAGAAGGATAAGAGTTCAACGCGCGGACGAGGGGGCGCAGCCAGGAGTGGACAGCCGGCCGGGTCAACGCCCCGGCCTACAACAGGACCAGGCGGAGTCTGAAAAGGTATAGGCGCCCGAGCCTACTTCGCTTCGTAGCGGCGTTTGTGGTCTTTGATGCCGGCGAGGCGGAAGGGGCCGGAGCGGTAGGGGGCGAAGACGTGGTCGGCGCCGTCTTTGGGAACGCCGTAGTTGAAGATGTCTTCGTACTGGCGATAGGTGACGGGGACGCGGGTATCGAGCATGGCGCGATGCTGGTCGGTGAAGAGATGTTCGCGGTAGCCGCGCTGGACGATCCCCGAGAAGAATTCGGCCATGCAGCCGGAGCCATAGGAGAAGAGGCCGATGCGCTGGTCGTCGAGGGCGGCGGGCGCGTTGTCGAGGAGGGAGGTGAACGCCTCGTAGACGCAGGCGGCGTAGGTGTTGCCGGTCTGGCGGTTGTAGCGGAGGGCGGGTTCGAGCAGGCGGTCGAGCTCGGTCTGCGGCGGCACCGGGGCGGCATCGGCCTTGCAGAGGCGCTCGAAGGATTTGTAGGCGATCTTGGTGAAGGGCAGATGGAAGCAGTAGTGGGCGTGGTCGGCGAGCCCGCGCTTGGAAGCCGCCTTGTAGTTGTTCCACGCGTCGATGAGGGTGGTGAGATACATGCGGGTGGAATACTTGCCGTCGACGAGGGCTTCCTCGCGGTAGTTGGGGCGCCAGAAGTCCATGATGTCTTCGGTGTAGAAGCCGGATTCGGGATCGAGCGCGAGGACGCGCGGATGCGCGGAAATGAGCATGGCGACGGCGCCGGCGCCTTGCGTGGGCTCGCCGGGGCTGGCGAGGTCGTAGCGGGCGATGTCGGCGGCGAGGATGAGGGCCTTGGTGTGGGGGCGCGCGGCGACCATGGCGACGGCCATGCGCAGGGACGCGGTGGCGCCGTAGCAGGCTTCCTTGACCTCGATGCAGCGGCAATTGGACGGCAGGCCGAGCAGCTTGTGGCAGAAGCAGGCGGCGGCCTTGGATTGGTCGATGCCGGATTCGGTGGCGAAAATCAGCAGCTCGATGTTCTCGCGTCCGGCCTTCTCGACGACGGGGAGCGCGGCGTTGGCCGCGAGGGTCACGATGTCCTGGTCGGGGGGGACGACGGCCATGCGTTCCTGGCCGATGCCGACGATGAACTTGTCGGGATCGGCGCCGCGCTTTTCGGCGAGGACGCGCAGATCCATGACGTAGGAGGGGGTGTGGAAGGAGATTAGATCAATGCCGATTTTCATGGGTGTTCGAGGAGTGGGGAATCAATTTCCAATGTCCAATATTCAATATCCAATTTCCAAATAGAGGATTCCTTCGGATCCAATTCTGAATCCTGAATTCTGACTCCTGAATACTCTCTTCTAGAACCTCTTCCAGACCCCGCGGGCGGACTCGCGGGCTTTGGCGCAGATGGCCGGTTCGTCGAGGGTCAGGATCTTGGAGTCGCGCATGAGGATCCGGCCGCGGGCGATGGTGGTATGGACGCGGGCGTAGTTGAGGCCGTAGAGCAGGTGGCCGAGGAAGCGGCCGGGCT
>CAZECJ010000343.1:0-1656 GCA_964510645.1 uncultured Verrucomicrobiota bacterium
GCCGGCCACTTCGACCTGATCCTCGCCATCTCCCGCCTGCGCCGCTTCGACGACCTCGTCATCGAGGCCGACCACTATCTGTCCACCTACGATCCCGCGGGGAAATGGGAATGAGCCGGCGGTGGTCAGCTGAACGTCCGGACGGTCGGGTGTTGAAATCTTCGATATCCAATGTCCAACATCCAATATCCAACCGGACAAGTTCGATCCGGAAAGCTCCCGGCTGTTCATTTGGACATTGGACATTGGACATTGGACATTGGATATTGAGTTTTTCGTGCCTCGCCGTTCTGTTGTGCGCCGCCCCTTGGCAAGCCCAAGCCGCCGGCAAGTGGGAAAAGCTGGAAAACGCCGTCCTCTCCGACGGCTACATGGACGGCGACAGCTTCCACGTCCGCGCCAACAACAAGGACGTCATCATCCGCCTCTATTTCGTGGACACGCCGGAAAGCGACAAGACGCACGCGGAGCGCAACGAGGACCAGGCGAGCTACTTCGGCATCAACGATTCCCAGGTCGTCCCGCTCGGCCAAAAGGGCAAGAAGTTCACGCAAAAGACCCTCTCCGGCCAGAAATTCACCGTCTGGACGCGCTGGGAAGACGCCCAGGGCAGCAGCCAGCAGCAGCGCTTCTACGGCATCGTCCAGGTCGGCAAGGACGATCTCGCCGATCTGCTCGTCGCCAACGGCCTCGCCCGCGTCTACGGCGGCTCCACCGTCATGCCCAACGGCAACTCCATCGATTCGCGCTTCGAACAGCTCCGCCAGCTGGAACGCCGCGCCAAGGCCAAGCGCCTCGGCGGCTGGGCCAAGAAGAAATCGCTGGCCAAGGACGGCGACATGATCAAGGCCGATGACGCCGAGGGCATGTTCGACCTCGGCGAAGACGAGGCCGCCGCCGAGCCCGGCGCGAAGCCGGCGTGGGTGCTCGACGAAGAAGAAATCGGCGTCTACGAGGACAAGTGGCCCAACGTGCCGACCGTCGCCTTCCTGCGCGCGGAGTCCTTCGTCAACACCGAGCAGTTCGAAGACGCCGAGATCGAAATGCGCAAGCTCGTGCGGCGATTCCCCGAGCACACGCAGAAGGCCCGCATCGAGTTCTACCTGGCCCTGTCCACCGCCATGCAGGAGCGCTTCGAAGAGGCGGTCGCGCTCTTCAAGACCTGGCTGCAGACCTATCCCAGCCACGTCCTCGCCCCCGACGTCCAGTACTGGATGCCCATTTCGCTCTACTACGACGGCAAGTACGAGGAGGCCCTGCCCTACTTCGACGCCTACGCCGAGAAGAACCCCATGAGCATCTACGCGCCCGAGGCGACCTATCGCGCCGCCTGCTGCCGCTATGCCATGGAAGACTACGCGCGCTGCGCCGCCGACACCCTGACCTGGCTCGAGCAGAATCCCGACCACTATTTCCGCCGCGAAGCCGCCATCATGCGCGGCGATTCCCTCGCCGTCCTCGGCGAATTCGACGCCGCCAAAGAGGCCTACCATCTCTCCATGAACCCCGCCACCGGGCCGTTCTACTACATGGCCCTCACGCAGATCTCCCGCATCTACAAGGCCCTCGGCGAAACCAACGATTTCCTCCAGATGTCGCAGGACTACGTCCAATACATCAAGGACATGCCCAACGACGGCAACATCATCGACGCCG
>CAZECJ010000344.1:0-1647 GCA_964510645.1 uncultured Verrucomicrobiota bacterium
TGCAGTGCTTCGCACACCAGACCGAGCAGGTCGCGCGAGCCGTTTTCGATCATCCGGGCCGGGATCTCTTCGGTCCCGACCTCGAGCAGGAAGTCCCGTGTCTGACTCATGCCGTCTGCCCTCCCGCATTCCCCTGTTCCAGGAAGGCCTTGGCGCATCCCCGAGCCAGGCCCCGCACGCGACCGATATAGGCCTGTCGCTCGGACACCGAGATGGCGCCACGGGCATCCAGGATGTTGAACACGTGGCTGCACTTCATACAGCAGTCGTAGGCAGGCAGTGCCAGACCCGCATCGAGCATGCGCCGCGCCTCGCCTTCGAAACGGTCGAACAAATCGAAGTGCAGGGGAACGTCCGCGAGTTCGAAGTTGTATTTCGAGAACTCGACCTCGGTGCGGTGGGCCACGTCGCGGTACTTGACCCCGTGGGCCCATTCCAGGTCGAACACGTTGTCGATGCCCGACAGGTACATGGTGATGCGTTCGAGACCGTAGGTGATCTCGGCCGTGATGGGGTTGAGGTCGATCCCCCCGCACTGCTGGAAGTACGTGAACTGGGTCACTTCCATCCCATCGACCCACACCTCCCAGCCCAAGCCCCACGCGCCCAGCGTCGGGGACTCCCAGTCATCTTCCACGAAACGAATGTCGTGCTGGCGAGGGTCGATACCCAGGGCCACCAGGCTTTCGAGGTAGAGGTCCTGGATGTTTTCCGGGGCAGGCTTCATCACCACCTGGAACTGGTAGTAATGCTGAAGGCGGAACGGATTGTCTCCGTAGCGGCCATCGGTCGGGCGCCGCGAGGGCTCCACGTAGGCCGCATTCCAGGGATTCGGGCCCAGGCACATCAGGAACGTCGAGGGATTGAACGTGCCAGCGCCTTTTTCGAGATCATAGGGCTGGACGATCAGGCATCCCTTCTTCGCCCAGAAGTCCTGAAGCTTGAGGATCACATCCTGGAAGGTCATCCGACACCCCGGTCGAGAGGCGGCGGCAGACTATCAAAACGAAGCCGGATTCGCAAGGGGAGTCGCGGTGCGGTGCCCCCTGTAGGGCACGTTGCCAGACCTCACCGCACCTCGTTGCTACGACAGATCCCGCCCGGACACCACCAGAAACAGCAGACCGATCACCAGCAGTGGAACCACTACCCGCAAAAGCCACAACCAGATCCGAAACAACACCGTGGGACGTTCGACCCCCAGTTCGTCCAACAACGCCCGGCGCCCCAGGAACCACCCCGCGAAGATCGTGGTCCCAAGCCCGCCCAGCGGCAGCATCCAGTTGGCCGCCAGATGGTCCAGGGTCGACAAGACGCCCGCCTTGCCCGCGAACACCTCGAGCGACGACAACCCCTCCACGGCCCCAAGCGAGAGCGCGCAAGGGACCGAGATGGCAAACACCATGCCGGCGCTCACCCAGGTGGCCTTGCTGCGTGACCACCCCATCCGGTCGATCAGCAGTGATGCCACCACCTCGCCCAGCGAGATCGTGGAGGTCAGGGCCGCGAACGTGAGCAACAGGAAGAACAGGGGGCCCATCAGCACCCCCCCAGGCATCTGCGTATAGAACAACTCGGGCAAGACCTTGAACAGCATGCCCACCGTGGAACCCGAAATCCGACCATCCATCCCGGCGATCGAATGGA
>CAZECJ010000345.1:0-1635 GCA_964510645.1 uncultured Verrucomicrobiota bacterium
GCCAGGCCGTGACCGCGGCCGGCGCGGGCTGCCGGGCCGCCATCGAAGCCATGCACTACCTGGAATCCCTCGGCGCATGAGTTCGGAATCGCGCAAGCTGACCGACCGGGAAAAGCAGATCTACCTGCGCCTGCTCGCCCGCACCAAGCCCTACGCCGGGCGCCTGGCGCTGGCCGTCGTCTTCGGCGTCCTCTTCGGCGGGTCCGTCTTCGGCCTGCTGTTCTCCGCCAAGGGCGGCATGTCGCAGGTCTTCGGCGGCTCCGCCACGCGCCTCCAGGCGTCGGCCGACGCCTGGATCAACCAGTGGTACGCCGGCGGCATGAACCACGACATCCTGCTGACCGTCGCCATCCTCGCCGTGCTTTTGCTCTTCATCGCGCTGCGCGGCATCACCTTCTTCTTCAGCAAGTATCTCATCGAATGGGTCGCCCAGCGCGTCGTGATGGTGCTGCGCAACGACCTGTTCGCAAAGATCCTCCATCTGCCCATGCTGTACTTCACGGGCTCGCGCACCGGCGAGCTCATGTCCCGCACCCTCAACGACACCCAGCTCATCGAGCGCGGCATCACCGAAGTCATCTGCGACCTCGTCCAGCAGCCCTTCGTCCTGCTCGGCGCCGCCGCCTATCTCTTTTTCATCGATCTGCGCCTCGCCGCCATCAGCCTCGCCGTGTTTCCCGTCTGCATCCTGCCCATCGCCATCTTCGGCAAGCGCGTCCGCCGCCATTCCAAGGCCGGGCAGGAACGCATCGCCGACCTCTCCAGCATCCAGCAGGAAGCCATCGGCGGCGCCGCCATCGTGAAGGCGTTCGGCACCGAAGACCGCGAACAGGCCCGCTTCGAAAAACACAGCTTCGATTTCTTCCGCCGCCAGATCAAGATCACGGCCTCCAAGGCCGCGGTCAATCCCCTCATGGAATTCTTCTCCGTCGTCGCCGCCTGCGCCATCTTGCTCTATTCCCGCCAGGCCGGGCTTGAACTTTCCGACATCATCCTCTTCCTCGGCTCGATGGTGCTCATGTACGACCCCGTCAAGAAGCTCTCCCGCGTCCACCTCGTCATCCAGCAAAGCAGCGCCGCCGCCGAGCGCATTTTCGCCATCCTCGACGTGGTCGACAACGTCGCCGACCATCCCGGCGCCCAACCCCTCGAAGGCTCCATCCGCGAAATCCGCTACGAGGACGTCTCGTTCAGCTACGCCCCCGGCAAACCCCGCGTGCTCGACGGCATCCGGCTGACCGCCCGTTCCGGCGAACTGATTGCCCTCGTCGGCGGCTCCGGTTCCGGCAAGACCACCCTCGTCAATCTCCTGCCGCGCTTCTTCGATCCCGTTGCGGGCCACGTCTTCATCGATGGCCGCGACCTGCGCGAATTCACCCTGACCAGCCTCCGCCGCCGCATCGGCCTCGTCACGCAGGAAACCATCCTTTTCAACGACACCGTGTTCAACAACGTCGCCTACGGCGAGCCCGGCGCCACCCGCGACCAGGTCGAAGCCGCCGCGAAAAAAGCCCACGCCCACGAATTCATCCTCGCCATGCCCAACGGCTACGACACCGTCATCGCCGAGCGCGGCCTGCTGCTCTCCGGCGGCCAGCGCCAGCGCCTCGCCATCGCCCGCGCCCTCCTGCGCAA
>CAZECJ010000346.1:0-1620 GCA_964510645.1 uncultured Verrucomicrobiota bacterium
TCGGCGGCACGCGGTCCGTCGGGATCACCAGGAAGTTCGACAGGAACTGCTGGATACGCACGGCTTCGGCATACTCCGGCATGGACGGCTTGATTTCCGCCAGCAGGGGTTCCGCGTACGGCCGCAGCACGGCCAGCTCGTAGTCCAGCGCCGAGTTGAAGGCCACGTCGGCTTCCTTCTGGAACGGGAAGATCCAGGTCTTCTCGCCGCGGCGCACCTTGGGCCACATCTGCAGCGTCTTGAGCGCGCTGTGGCTGCGGAAGTTGTTGTCCCGCACCATGCGCCGGATCAGGCGGTTGTCCGTCGTCGAGATCCGGTTGTTGCTGTCGATGTTCAGCTGCGTCAGCGCGCTGATGTAGATCTTGAACTTGTGCTCCGCCGGCACGCTGGCCGTCAGGCGCGGGTTCAGCCCGTGGATGCCTTCCAGCACGATCACGTCGTCGGGACCGATGTGCATGAAATCGCCGCGGAACTCCCGCTTGCCGGTGTGGAAGTTGTAGTACGGCAGTTCCACCTTCTTGCCTTCGTCCAGCGCGGTCAACTGCTCGTCGATCAGCGCCAGGTTCAAGGCCTCGAGGTGCTCGTAGTCCACTTCGCCCTTCTCGTCCAGCGGGGTTTTGCCGCGCTCGACGAAGTAGTTGTCCAGCGAGATCGGCTTCGCGTTCATGCCGCTGGCCTTGAGCTGGAGCGACAGGCGCTTGGAGAACGTCGTCTTGCCCGACGACGACGGCCCGGCGATCAGGATCCACTTCAGCTGTCCCTTGCGCTGGGCGATCTGCTCGGCCAGCAAGGCGATGCGCTTCTCCTGGTAGGCCTCGTTGACGTCGATGAAGTCGTCGATCTTCTTCTTGGCGATGCGCTCGTTGAGGTCGCCCACCGTGCGCACGCGCACGATCCGGCCCCAGTCCTTGTGGCCCTTGAAGACGTCGTAGATGTAGTGCGCGGGATCGAACGGCGGAAAGACGTTCGCGTCCATGCGGTCCGGCCCCATGACGACGAAGCCCTGCTGGTACGCGATCAGCTGGTAGTTGCCCAGCGCGGCCGCGTTGTTGGCCAGCGGCTGGTTCGCCAGGTCCATGTAGTCGCCGCACTGGTACACGCTGACCTTCGAGGCGTTCTTGTAGCGCAGCAGGTTCAGCTTGTCCGTCGCGCCCGCCTTCTCGAAGTGCGCGATGGCCTCGTCGTACGTGATCTTGATGCGGTCAATCGCCGCCTTTTGGTCGAACAGCTTGCGCAGCGCCGCGTCCAGCTTCGCGAGCTGGTCCTTCGTCACGCCCTGGACGTCGCCCAGGCGGAAGCTGCAATACAGCCCCTTCGACAGCGAGTGCTCCACCGCGAAATCGCAGCCAGGGAACAGCTCGTGCGCCGTCTTCGCCAGCAGGAAGGCGATCGTGTGCCGATACACCCGCTGCCCGTACGAATCCCGGTAGCCCAGGATCTTCACCGCGCTGTCCGTTTCGATCCGGTATTCCACCGAAACGAATTCGTTGTTCACTAGCGCGCCCAGGGCGGGAAAATCGACCCCCGCCTTCGTCGCCGGATATTTCGCCAGGATCTGGCTCAACGTGATCCCGGCTTCCACTTCCTGTTCGGGCCCATGCTCGAACTTCACCTTAACCA
>CAZECJ010000347.1:0-1617 GCA_964510645.1 uncultured Verrucomicrobiota bacterium
CGTATTCGAGATCGTAGTCAGCAATCAGCAGTCAGCATTCAGCCTTCAGCAGTCAGCATTCAGCATTTAGCATTCAGCATTTAGCATTCAGCATTCAGCAGTCAGCAGTCAGACTGTCCGTGACTAAAATAGTTGACCTTTTTTAGGGTAAAAAACACCCTTAAAAATGGCAAGAATTAATCAATTAGATCAGGCAAAAAGAAAAGAGCGACAATTGCGTATCTTTAGTGATGAGTTTAAACGTCGTAAAGTTGAAGAGATAGAGAAGAACCTTGTCACTGTTTCCCAGCTGAGCAGGGAGTATGAAGTAACCCGACATTGCATATACAAGTGGATCTATAAGTATTCAAAAATGCGCAAAAAAGAGGTTAAGCAAGTCATTGAAACTGCGAGCGATACCCGCAAAGCAATTCTTCTGCAAGAGGAACTCGCAAACCTAGAGAGAGCTTTAGGTAAGAAGCAACTGGAGATTGACTTCTTAACTGCTGTTTTAGAGCAGATTGAGCGTGACTACAAAATAGATATTAAAAAAAAATTCTACCCAAAGTCCTCAGGACCATTTGGAGAACTCGGGAACTTAAAGGTAAAAAAGTGAAAATGAAGGATATATATCCTTTAGCCGGGATAACCAAGCAAGGCTTTCACCAGTCGGTTAATCGTGAGATCCGGATAATCCAGGAGCAGGAAGATCTATTGCCTATGATTCAAAAGATCAGGAATAAACATAAAGCATTGGCAAGCAGGAAGATATATAATATGATCAAGCCGAGTACTATGGGTAGGGACAAGTTTGAGCAATACTGCTTCTCTCAAGGCTTTCGGGTAGTTCATCGACGAACCTGGTATGTTAAAACCACTGATAGTAAAGGGGTCATCCGTTTTGATAACTTAATTCTAATGCTAGAGCGGTTAACAGGTGTAAACCAGTTATGGGTCAGTGATATAACTTACTATCATTTAGGAAGTAAGTCATACTATATCACGCTTATTCTGGATGTTTACAACCGGGAAATTGTTGGGTATGCCCTGTCTGATAGTCTATCAACAGAAAGTACCTCTCTGAAAGCTATAAAAATCGCAGTGGGATATAGGAAATTACCCAAGGTCAGTTCTTCACTGATCTTTCATACTGATGGGGGTGGCCAGTACTATTCAAGTAAATTTACAAAGTACATAGCAGACTATGGCATTAGAAGTAGCATGTGCTATACACCCTATGAAAATCCTCATGCAGAGCGTTTAAATGGCATCCTGAAGAACGAATATTTGTATCCAAACAATCCAAAAAGTTTTAAAGACCTGCAGAGGTTGTTAATAGAATCTGTTAATTTGTATAATCAGGAAAGACCTCATAATTCCCTTGGTGGCGTAAGCCCAAAAGAGTTCTCAAAAATGGTTAAAGATGGGTTATTAACAAAGATTTGGGTTATTAACAAAAAGAAAAAAGTAAGCAAAAAAGAAAAAGTCAACATCATCATCAATTAACCTAAAAAAAGTCAACTAATTTCAGGCATGCTCATGCTGACTGCTGACCGCTGAGTGCTGAGTGCTGAATGCTGACCGCTGACTGCTGATTGCTGATTGCTGATTGCTGACCGCTGATTGCTGATTGCTGAA
>CAZECJ010000348.1:0-1601 GCA_964510645.1 uncultured Verrucomicrobiota bacterium
CACAAGGCAACAGACCCATACCGCCGAACGTTAGCTGCAATAAAATGGAACCAAAGATAAGATACGCCCTCATAAGTGATTTAAGCGATTTGGAAAGAATTGTACTTTCTTCAGGTGATGAAATAAATAATCTACTCTTATCAGATTATGATTCAAACAGCATTCATTTTATAGCATCGCAAACTCTTTCAAAGCAAGAATTCAATCAGTTATACACTATTGAGATTAATTCGGAGGTCATCGGATTCGTTAACTTCTACGCTTATAATAGAAAAGAAATATCCATTTTTCTTGGCTATGTTCTAGCAAAACAGTATCGAGGCCATGGACTCATGCATTCTGTGTGTTATTCGCTTATTAATGAGTACTTTGAAAAGTATAACTTAAAATCAATAAAAACACTAATTGAATCGCATAATATCGCTTCTGAAAGGTTCGTACAAAAATTAAATTTTAAACATTCTGGTAAAATAAAGGCAGAATATACTAAATTATGCCCTAAATATGATATTTGTCTTTATGTTCTAAACCAAAGTGATTTCACAAACTTAAAAAATAGGAATTATGGCACTAGGTAGTCTTGTAGCAAATCTGACAGCAAGAGGTTTTGGCTCTCTTTTGGCTAACTCAAAAAAAAGAAAGCTTGAGGAAAAATTCAATTCTGGCGTTATCAACGCAGAAGATGTTGATTGGTTGGCAAATTATTTTTTAAATAAAAAGGATTTTAGCAAAGCTGAGTTTTACTCAAAAAAATTACTTGAAATCAATCCAAACGACTCCTCGCCTAGGATTGTTTTGATGAATGTCTACTTTTCTAGGAAAGATTATAAAAGCACAATAAATGAATTAGAGATACTTATACAGACCGGGAAGGATCTTGACTCCTATTATTTTAGCATTGGTTATTGCTATTACCTTTTAGGTAACACTGAATTAGCAACCGAATTTCGTGCAAAATCTATTGCTATTAATTCTGAAATGAAAGATCATCCCTATAAACCGTTAAAGTAATATCCTTTGAAACCTCACATATACTCTGTTTCTAATAGTTATGAAACATCAGAAGCCTTTTCTTTTTTACATTCCTACCTAATTGATTTTGAAATTGTATTTAAGGATTACGTGCGTAATGGCGCTGGTTTTGCCAACGAAAAGATATCCTTATTAGATTATAAACTACAGGAGTCCTACAAAGAAGGAAAGGAACAAGCAGAAATATTTTATCAGCATGATTATGTAAGAGAAAAACTTCAATATTTTATCCTTGAAAATGCATTCATTATTGCCAATATAGGGTATTTATACTCACAACTGGATTTATTTTTGAAAGAAATCTCAGAACTCACCAAATCCCTTTTTAATTCAAAAATTGGATTAAAAGAATATCATAACAAAGCTAAAAAGAACAATAATGATCTGATAAAATCAAAATTCTACTTGACAGATACCTACAAGATAGATTTTAGCAGTATTGAGCCATTATGGATAGAAATAATGAATTTTAAGAAAGTCCGAAATCTGGTGATCCATCATAATAATGTTTATTTTAAGGACTCAGAATTCATATCCTATATTAAATCAAAAGATTCTGTTGAAATTAT
>CAZECJ010000349.1:0-1579 GCA_964510645.1 uncultured Verrucomicrobiota bacterium
ACAGCATGCTCGAAGGCCTCCGCCCCGGCGAAGACCTCGTGGATCTGGCCGGCGCGTTCGATGCCGCGCTCGGCTCGTCCGACAAGTCCGAGGAGTGGTCGCCCGGTTCCGGCAAGAAGGAATAAGGTTTCCGGCGCACGGATGCCGGAAATGAGGACTCAGGGTTCAGGGTTCAGGCGAATGCCGACCCCCTGGACCCTGAATCTTTTCCGGCGGCCGCTGGATTCCGGTTTCCGCCGGCTGTATTCTGAACCCCTGAACCCTGAACCCCTGGCCCCTCCCATGATCGACCTGCATTGCCATTCGACGTTTTCCGACGGGTCGCTGACGCCCGAACAGCTGATCGCGGAGGCCGCGAAGATCGGCCTCGCCGCGCTGGCGCTGACGGACCACGACACGACGGCGGGCCTGCCGCGCTTCCTGGCGGCGGCGGCGGACACGGCGGTGCGCGCGGTGCCGGGAGTGGAGCTGAGCGTGGATTGCTCGTCGGGCGTAATGCACATGCTGGGCTATTGGATGGATCTGGCGAATCCCGAGCTGGTGCGGCAGATGGAATGGATCCGCGACGGCCGCGCGATGCGCAACCGGACCATCCTGGAAAAGCTCAATGCGCTGGGATTCGCGATGACGTGGGCCGAGGTGCAGGCCTTCGCGGGCGAAGACGTGGTGGGCCGGCCGCACTTCGCGCAGGTGATGCTCCAGAAAGGCTACGCCAAGGACAAGAACGAGGCGTTCGACAAGTGGCTGGGCGACGGCAAGCCGGGCTATGCGGATCGTCCGCGCCTGACGGCCGAAGTGGCGGTGGATCTGATCCGGCAGGCGGGCGGCGTGGCCGTGCTGGCGCACCCGTACTCGCTGCACGTCGGGAAGGATGCCATGGCCTCGCTGCTCATCGAGCTGGCGGCGGCCGGCCTGGCGGGGGTGGAGTGCTATTATTCGGAGCATTCGGCCGATTTGACGAAGGAATACCTGGCCATGGCGCGCCAGGCGAATCTGGTGCCGACGGGCGGATCCGATTTTCACGGCGAGGTTTCGCCGGGCATCCATCTCGGCGTCGGCTTCGGCGGACTGTGCGTGCCCGACGAAGTCCTGGCGCAGCTCGAAGCCCGCCGCGGCTGATCGTAGACCCCCGCGCCCTTGTGGCGTGGGTGAATCAGGTCCGCGTTTCAGGGCGCAAGCCGAAACGGCTTGAAGAACGGGCGGGGTTCGGCGATTCTAGCGACTGGTTTGGAACGGAAAGGAATCGGCGGATGAAAGGCATCGTGTTGGCGGGCGGTTCGGGGACGCGGCTCTATCCCATCACGCGGGTGGTGAGCAAGCAGCTGTTGCCGGTGTACGACAAGCCGATGGTCTATTATCCGCTCTCCGTCCTGATGCTGGCCGGCATCCGCGAAATCCTGATCATCAGCACCCCCGAAGACCTGCCGCGGTTCCGCGCGTTGCTGGGCGACGGTTCATCGCTGGGGCTGAAACTGGAGTACGCCGAGCAGCCCCGTCCGGAGGGCTTGGCGCAGGCGTTCATCATCGGGCGCGATTTCGTGGCGGGCTCGCCGGTGGCGCTGGTGCTGGGCGACAACAT
>CAZECJ010000350.1:0-1553 GCA_964510645.1 uncultured Verrucomicrobiota bacterium
TGGAATGCTGTTGGCAAGGGAAATGTGGAAACTTTACCTACTGTGGGAATTGTTTTTCCAACATTAATCTTATCCGGAATGGGCGGGTTTTTGTTTTTAACGGCTAAAAGACTGGCGAAATAAAATTAACTTGGTAGAATTGGGGATGAAATTTTATATTAAAACTTTTGGTTGTGTTCAGAACACGGCTGACTCAGAAAGAATTAAAGCCTATTTTTGGGAAAAAGGTTACGAAGAAACAATTGACTGGAAAACTGCTGACATAGTGATAATTAATAGTTGTGTTGTCCGGGAATCTGCAGAGAACAGAGTCTATGGCTTGGCAAATAATATAAAAAAATTTAATAAAAATATAAAAATTATTTTAGCCGGCTGTTTGGTACCAATTTCTAGAGGAAAAAAAATAAGAGATATTGATGAAATGTTACCGATTGGTAAAGTTGATTTTAAAATTAATCCATTAAGGGATAAAAATAAAGCGGCAATGATTCCAATTAGTTCTGGATGTAATAATTTTTGTTCGTACTGTATTGTTCCTTTTGCTAGAGGAAGAGAAATATCGAGAAGTATGGAAGAAATATTAAACGAAGCAGATAGAGCAATTGAAGCCGGATTTGGAGAAGTGGTACTGATCGGTCAAAATGTAAATTCTTATAAACCAAGTTTTCCTAAATTGTTATCCGCCGTGGCTTTAAAAAATTTTAAAAAAATTTCTTTTGTCAGTAGCAATCCTTGGGATTTTACCGATGAATTAATCGAAACAATTGCCAAGTATCCCAATATCGATAGATTATTACATCTCCCCTTTCAGTCTGGTGATGATGAAATACTCAAAAAAATGAACAGAAACTATACTCAGAAAATGTATTTGGAATTGGTTAAAAAAATTAAATCAAAAGTTGAAGGAGTAAAATTTTCAACTGATATTATTGTTGGATTTCCTGGTGAAGACGAAAAAGCTTTTCAGAATACTGTTGATGTTTGTAAAATAGTAAATTTTGATATTGCTTATGTGAATAAATACAGTCCAAGAAAAGGGACCATGTCAGCAAAATTGTATTCTAATGATATATCTCAAAAAGAAAAGAAAAGACGATGGCAGATTCTGAATGATTTAGTAAATAAAAAATAAATAATTATTTTAAGTATTTAGCAATATTGGCATTGTGTTCTTCAAGAGTTTTTGCGTAGTGCATCTTATTGTCGTTGCCGGTAATAAAAAAGAGATAATCCGATTCAATTGGATGAAAGACAGCATACAGCGAATCAAATCCAGGGTTACAGATTGGAGCCGGAGGAAGACTCACAATATTGTAAGTGTTGTATTCTGATTGTAAATGAGTGTCTGAAGCATCAAGTGGTAACCAATAAGTTTGAGGGTGAGGTAATTTGGAATCCCGACCATATTGAGCTGTAGAGCATAATTCCAAAGCCATATTTATTTTTAAACGATTGTAAAAAATACCAGCGATCATTTGTTTGGATTCGAGGGTGCGGGCTTCTCGTTCAATTAGAGATGCCATAATTACGGCTTCATTTCTTTTGTTTCCAAC
>CAZECJ010000351.1:0-1547 GCA_964510645.1 uncultured Verrucomicrobiota bacterium
ATCATCCACCTTATTCTTACACCTCAAAATTCCATTTCACGCTGAACCAAGACACGTGCTTGATGGTGCAACGGTTGAAACATGTGCGTTTGTCGCACAAAAAAGCAGGATCATTAATTCTATCCAATCAGCAATTTTTATAAATGTCTCAGAAGATCAATTTAAGGAAAAAGCCCTTCAAGAATCTGTTGCATTAATTGCTCAGAATAAAGTAAATCAGCAATTCTTTTTAAGATTTTTACACTGGTTCTCCAGAATGCCAGGTAATATTTTATCATATTCATTACATAAAAAGGTTTATACAACTTTTTTAAATTTACCAGTCCTTGATTCGTCTACTTCATTACCATCAATATGTGAAAATAAACTTGTTTTTGCTGAACTCAAGCAAGGAATGATTTCTGGCGACCTCTTCCGATTTGGCAGATTACGCACTGAGGTTCCAGTAATACAAATTTTACATGGAAATTGGATTCCTATTTGTCGCGGCGGTGATTATCATAAATATTATTACAGCGAAAATTCTGTATTTGCGTGGGCAAATGAAGGTCGTGTTGCTAAAGCATATGCCAAACAAAATTACGGAAGTGAATCCAGAACTATTAAAAATACGCACCACTTTCGTAAACCCGGATTCACCTATCCAAGAATAAGTAGTGTTGGATTCAATGTCAGAGTAATGCCTGCCGGCTATGCGTTTTCAGATGTTGGGTATGCAATTTTACCTAATCAACATGTAATCCGTACTAGTTTGATAGCCTACTTAAATTCCAGATTGAGTGATTATTTTGCAAATAGCCTTCATCCAGGAAGAACATTCGAAATTTCACACATCTCTTCGATACCTATTAATGAAACCATTGTGAAGGATGATTTATTATCTGAATATGGTGCCCGTAGTATTGCTTTAGCCAGAGAAATGGATACATGGGATGAATTAAGTCCAATATATAAGTTACCTCAATTAATGAGAACAAAAGAAATTACTATCCAAAATGCATGGAAAAGTTTTGAAATTCAAATCAGGACTTTGCTTTCTGATTATCAAAAGCAATTAACTTCCATAAATAATAGAGTATATGAACTATTAGGTATTACTAATGATGAAATCAATGAAATCAATAATTTATATTTATTATCAGGACGTTCACTTGAAAAATTGAATGATGTAAACGCTATAGACGAGATTAGACGTGCAATCGAAAAATGGCCAGAGAAGTACGATTTTATTAGTGTTTTTTCACACAAAGAGTATATGAATTTTATTCATTCCTTTTTTTCGTATTCCTCCGGGCTAATTGTCGGGCGTTGGGATATCCGCCATGGTTTAGACGGCTCGTTAATTAAGGCATATTTAGATCCATTTGTAAAATTACCTATTTCTTCACCATGTACGCTAATTCAACCAGACGGTACTCCTGCTAAACAAGATTACATTGTCAGCGAAGAATGGCTCCGGGCCCGGCCGGATGCCAACTCTCTGCCTCCCGAAGGCAGCGTCAAGAATCCCACCATCCGCGATGAAGAGTATCCCATCCGCATCTCCT
>CAZECJ010000352.1:0-1533 GCA_964510645.1 uncultured Verrucomicrobiota bacterium
TCTACGGCATCCGCTGCGTGCAGGTCGAATGGAAAGGCCGCCAACCGGTGGCCAAGCCGGGCACGGAGTTTTTCCAAAAAGCGGATCTCGTGCTGCTGGCGATGGGCTTCACGGGGCCGGGAAAAGACGCGCCCTCGGGCGTGGGCCTGCCGAACGTCTGGACCGCGGGCGACATGGCGACGGGGCCGACGCTGGTGGTGTGGGCCGCGGCGCGCGGGCACGAGGCCGCTCGCCAGATCGCGGCCGCCTTGCGCGCGCCGGTCAAAGCCTGAGAGCCCCGAGCCAACTGCGAATTGAACGAATGGCACGAATGGATCCGGCGGCGCGGCCCGGTTTGGATGATCAATGTTTGCAAACATTGATTTCCATTTTCCATAGAACGTAAACCGGTTTTGGCGCGCTTCATTTTCGAATCGATAATCGTCGTATCCTTCAATAACGTCGCGACTCCGGAAGCCATGTCCGGAAACGTCGCAGAGACTGAATCTTTTCAATTTCCTCTGGCGCAGGAAGAAGCGGTGTCGGGTGGCGATTTGTCCCAGATCTTGGCATGGACATTGCTGCTGTCTTCCTCAAATCGAACGAACCGTTTTGCGGAGGTGCAGAACGGGAAACCAAAAAAGGAGCAGAGCGATGAAGAAGATTCTGGGGCTTGGGTTGGCAGGGTTGTTGACGTGGGCCGGGACGGCCGCGGCCGAGAGCGACGTCGGCGTGGGACTGGACGTGGCGGCGCTGTCGTCGTACGTGTGGCGCGGACAGACGCTGAACGACAAAATGGCGGCGCAGCCGAGCCTGACGGCGTCCAAGGCCGGGTTCGCGCTCAACGCGTGGGCCAACGTCAACGTCGATGGCGCGTACGAGGGCGAGTTCAGCGAAGTGGATTTGACGGCGTCCTATTCAAAGACGCTGGGGCCGGTGGCGCTGGGCGCGGGCCTCGTGCAGTACACGTTTCCGAACCAGACGCTGGCGGTGGAGGACGGCGAAGACGTGGCGTATCCGGGAACGGTCGAGGTCTATGCGTCCGCCGGGTTGCCAGACGTGCCGCTGGCACCGACGCTGACGGTGTACCGCGACGTGGATGAAATCGACGGCACCTACGGGATGCTGGCCGTGGGGCACGCCTTCGAACTCGCCGAGAAGGTTTCGCTGTCGCTGTCGGCTTCGCTCGGTGCAGCCGACGCGGACTACAACGCGGGTTATTTCGGGGTGGACGACGCGGCGCTGAACGACCTGACGGTCGGCGCGGCGCTGCCGATCGCGGTGCTGGAAAACCTGACCGTGAAGCCGGCGCTCAGCTACGTCTATTTGCCGGACGCCGATGTCCGCGATGCGGCGGAGGAAGTCTACGGCGAGGACGACGCGGTGGTGGGCAGCCTGACGGCGAGCTACGCGTTTTGAGGGGCGCGCCGGCGGCGCGGCTTGAGTTGTTTCCAAACAAGGGCGCCGCGGGGGGCGGCGCCGGAAATGGGCCGAAAGACGTCTACTTCCGTTCGGTCTTGTACTTGCCCTTGATGTGCTTCACGTAATAGGCGC
>CAZECJ010000353.1:0-1530 GCA_964510645.1 uncultured Verrucomicrobiota bacterium
TCGCGCAGGAACCGAACTACGAGGCCGCGCTGGCGGCGGTTCGCTGACCGGAGGCCAGCCATGAGCGAGGATTTGTGCGCCATCGCCGGAAAACGCGGCGTCCCCGCCATTCGCCGCCACGTTTTTTTGTGCTGCGACCAGACGAAGCCCAACTGCTGCACGAAGGAGCAGGGGCTCGCCTCGTGGGACTATCTGAAAAAGCGCCTCGACGAACTGAAGCTGACCGGCGCGGGCGGCATCTACCGCACCAAGGCCAATTGCTTCCGCATCTGCCAAGGCGGCCCCATCTGCGTAATCTATCCGGAGGGCACCTGGTATCGCGGCTGCACGCCCGAGGTTCTCGAGCGCATCATCCAGGAACATCTGATCGGCGGCATTCCGGTCGCCGAGTATCTCATCGCCCGGCGCCCGCTCCCCGCCTGATCCACGACTCTCGGTTATTATAATAACCGAGAGTCGCCGCCCCGGCGGGCGAGCTCGAAACGGACGGCGGAACCGGCTTTGCCATTGTGTTCGAACGTTGGCTTCGGCATATTCCCCGCATGAACGGCCTTCGCCATTTCCGCCTCGGTTCCATCGTCTTGGGAGCGGCCTGCCTGTGGGTGACGGGCTGCGTCCACGTGCCGGTTCCGCCGCCCGTTCCTCCGCCGGCCCCGCAGCCGAGTCCAGTTCCCCGCCCCCTTCCGCCCGTCGTCCAGCCGATCCCGCCGCCCCCCGCCGAGCCTTCCGTGCCCGTCGACGTCGCGTTCGCCATCCAGGTCCGCCTCGACCGCGAGCATTTCTCCACCGGCGGCATCGATGGCCGCTGGGGCTCCAAGAGCGAGAAAGCCCTCGCCGCCTGGCAAAAGAAAAACGGAAAGCCCGACACGGGCCAAGTCGACGATGCCGTCGTCGCCGCTCTCGGCGACACCAACGGCGTGATGACCACCTGCGTCGTCGCGGCCGCCGACCACGCCGCGCTCACGCCCTATCCCTCCTCCTGGCTCGAGCGCTCCCGGCAGGAGCGCATGGGCTACGCCTCCATCGAGGAAATGCTCGCCGAAAAATTCCACGTCTACCGCGCCGCCCTGCGCCGCCTGAATCCCGACGCGGCCTGGCCCAATCCTCCCGCCGGCACCGTCGTCGTCGTGCCGCTCGTCAAATCCAAGCCCCTGCCCCCTCTTTCCAAGGTCGAGATCCGCCTCGAACAGCGCACGCTGCGCGCCTACGACGCCAACGGGGGGCTGGTCGCCCACTTTCCATGCTCGATCGCGGCCGACAAGACCAAGCGGCCCGCCGGCGAAACCCTGCGCGTCGTCGTCTGGGCGGAAAGTCCGGAATATACGTTCGATCCGGAACTCTTCGCCGAGGATCCCGAAGCCGTCGCCATCGGCAAAAAACTGCGCATCCCCCCCGGCCCCAACAATCCCGTCGGCCTCGCCTGGATCGGCCTCGACCGCCCCGGCTACGGCATCCACGGCAGCCCCGCCCCCGAAGACATCAGCAAGACCGAATCGCACGGCTGCTTCCGCCTGACGAACTGGGACGCCC
>CAZECJ010000354.1:0-1524 GCA_964510645.1 uncultured Verrucomicrobiota bacterium
GTGATCCCGGCTTCCACTTCCTGTTCGGGCCCATGCTCGAACTTCACCTTAACCAACCGATTGGTCATGCTTTTCTCCTATTATTTGAATCGTGCACTTTAGCCGTGCGGCCAGACGCGAGGCAAGCTATATTGCCCCCCATGAGTGAACCGTTCCAGCCTGCCTTCGCCGACTACCTGCGCGACGAGTCCCGCCGCGTCGGACGCGCCGAGCGCATCGCCTTCCCGCGCACCGAAACGGAGGTCCTTTCCGCCCTCGCCGAGGCTCGCAAAGACAAGATGCCCGTCACCACCCAAGGCGCGCGCACCGGCGTCACCGGCGGGGCCGTCCCCGAAGGCGGCCTCGTCCTCAATCTGGCGCACATGGACAAAATCCAAGTCGAAGGCGACACCCTCCGCGTCCAGCCCGGCGCCACCCTCGCCGCCATCCGCGCCGCCATCCCGCCGCATTTCTATTTCGCGCCCGATCCCACCGAAACCTCCGCCTCCATCGGCGGCATGATTTCCTGCAATTCCTCCGGCGCCCTCTCGTTCCTCCACGGGCCCACCCGCAACCATATCCTCGGCCTGCGCGTCGCGCTCCTCAACGGCGACGTCCTCGACTTGCGCCGCGGACGCGAACAGGCCGCCGGCCTGCGCTTCCAGCTCGGTTCCGTTGCCGGCGAACTCCCGCCCCTGCGCCGGCCCACCGTCAAGAATGCCGCCGGCTACTTCGTCGATCCCGACATGGATCTCGTCGATCTCTTCGTCGGCGCCGAAGGCACGCTCGGCGTCGTGACCGAAGCCACGCTGCGCCTCCTGCCCGCCCCCGGCGCCGTCTGGGGCCTCATGGCCTTCCTGCCCTCCACCGCCGCCGTCGTCGGCTACGTGAACGCCCTGCGGGAGGGACAGAGGTCGGAGGTCGGAGGTCAGAGGCCGGAGGTCGGAACACCACAAACCACCAGCCACCAACCATCAACCGCGCCGCGTCTCGCCGCGCTGGAATACTTCGATTCCCGCTGCCTGGCCTTCCTGCGCGAGCACGCCGACGAACTCGCTTCCAAGGGCATCGCCGTCCCCGCCCTCCCCGACGGCTCCGCCTGCGTCTATGCCGAATGGCACGCCCCCGACGCCGCTTCCGCGGAGGCCGCCCTCATGGCCGCCGCCGAACGCCTGCCCGAATTCGGCGGCGATCTCGATTCCTCCATCCTCGCCGACCATCCCCACGACATCGAAAAGCTCAAGCTCTTCCGCCACGCCGTCCCCGAGATGGTCAATTCCGCCATCGACCAGCGCCGCAAGATCCACCCCGGCCTCGTCAAGCTCGGCACCGACATGTCCGTGCCCGACGCCCGGCTCGCCGACGTCCTCGCCCTCTACGAAGGCGATCTCGCCGCCACCGACCTCGAACACCTCATCTTCGGCCACATCGGCGCCAACCATCTCCACGTGAACATCCTGCCCCGCCATCCCGCCGACTACGACGCCGGGCGCGCCCTCTACGCCCGCTGGGCCGCGCAGGTCATCGCCTGGGGCGGCTCCATCT
>CAZECJ010000355.1:0-1211 GCA_964510645.1 uncultured Verrucomicrobiota bacterium
TCTCTCTCCGCTGAAAAACCTCCCAATCACCGCCCTCTACTGCGATTTCAACGCCATATCCGACCTAAAACCCCTCGAAGGAATGGCCCTCAATACCTTCAATTGCAGCCTGAATCAAATTGAGGATTTTGAACCCCTGCGCGGCATGCCGATTACCACGCTGCATTGCTCCGGAAATCTCCTCACCTCCATCGCCGCCCTCAGCGACTCTCCGCTTAAATTGCTCAGCTGCCACGCCAATTTCATCCGGTCCCTTGATCCCCTCGCCAACAAGAAACTCAGCGCCCTGCTCTGCGGACACAACCCGCTCACCTCGCTGGACCCCTTTGTGGATAACCCACCCGACAGTTTTTACTTTGACTGCGATACTCTGACCGACAGCTACCTCGAGTGGGCCCAGGCACGCTGGAAAAACCAAACCCGTACCGAACGTCATGCCGAACAGGCTGAAATCATCCTCGCCATCCGCAGCGGCGACCGCAACCGGCTTCTGGCGCTGGCCCGGCACTACCGCGGACGCGCCTATCTGCTCAATCCCCGCTTTATGCGCTGGGAGGAAGCCAAACGCCTCTCTGAACAGTTCGGCGCCCACCTCGCCACCATTACCTCTCACGAGGAAAATGAGTTCATCAACTCCCTCTTCCCGCTCGGATGCTGGATGTGGATCGGCCTGGTCACCGAAAAGGGAGGCCACCGCTGGATCACCGGCGAACCCTTCGCTTTCAATGCCTTCATTGATCCGCTGCGCGATTTCCAGGATGGACCCAAGGTGTTCTTCAACGGGCGCTGGACCGGTGAGCTCTCGCCGGCGAATTCCTTCAACTACTCCCTCATGCAATGGGACAACGTCTGATCGCGCTGAATTGTTTTTTGATTATTCCCTCCGCGTTGGGTATGTTGGCCCGGCATGAACAGATTACTCCGTCATTCCTTTACGGCCCTGCTCTTCTTCATGCTGATGTTCCAAAACGCCCCGGCCTGGGGCGGACGCACCCACATGTGGATCAGCCGATCCGCCACCGCCCAGGCTGCCCTGCTCATGCCCGGCTGGGAACCGTATGCCGGGGTACTTTCCCGCCTCTCCATCGGCCCGGATATCTGGAAGAACGATGACCCGGCCGAAGCCCCGCGGCATTTCATCGATTTGGAGACTTATGACCGCCTGGATGAATTTCAGCCTCAGCCTCGGCAAGCTGGACCTCGGCGCCATC
>CAZECJ010000355.1:1221-1523 GCA_964510645.1 uncultured Verrucomicrobiota bacterium
ACCGGCCTGGTCGACCGCCTTTCGAATGCCATGCGAACCAACAACTGGACAGAAGCCGCTCAGGTGGCGGGCGCCCTGGCCCATTATGCCGGCGACCTCTGCATGCCCCTGCATACCACCTCCAATTACGACGGTTTGGAAAGCGGAAACGACGGCATTCACACGCGCTGGGAAACCGAAATGCCCCGGCGCAAAATGAAAAGCCGCCGCTTCGCCAATACCCCGCCCGTCCATATCCCTTCGCTCTGGCCATCCATCACCGGCGAGCTGGCCCGCGCACACGGATTTGTTCCGGACATCCT
>CAZECJ010000356.1:0-1514 GCA_964510645.1 uncultured Verrucomicrobiota bacterium
TGCAACATCGGCGAGGTGGAACTCGGTCTCAAGGGTAACCTCACGCGGCTCGCCATGTATTCGTTCAAGGACTGCGGAAAGCTGACTAACATCGTGATCGGTGCCTCGCCTGCGGGGCAGACGCTGACCATCTGCACGAACGCCTTTCGCTGCTCGGCGATCAAGACGGTCTATTTCGACGGCGAAAAACCGACCTTCGCCGGCGCGGAATCGGACGTCGCTTTCGGTACGGGCTCAACGCCTGAAGGCCAGATCACGTTCTTCGTGAGGGATACGCCGTCGTGGGCGGCCATTCTCGCCGAGGCCGATGCGAACGGCGGTTTCGTGTCCGGCACGGCATTCCGTACGGCGAACCGCCAGAAGGTGGCGCGTTACTCAGGGTTCCACAAGGTCGCCGTAGAACTTCAGGATCCGCGTTTCGCCGCACGGTACCACGAAACGGTGACGATGACGGCCTCGGATGGCCGCGAAGGCGACTACCATTACGGTGAAATAACGTTGACGGCAACATGTTCGGAGCCGGATGACGCCGCCACGGATCCGCGTCGCGCGAAGTTCCTGCGGTGGGATGGCGTCCCCGTCGAACTCGAACGCGTCAATCCGCTCACGTACACGCCCGTCAAGAACGGCACCGTGCGGGCGGTTTTCGCGCACGACTGGCTGATGAGCGACGACGCAGAGCCCAACCGCGTGATAGAAAACGGCTTCTGGCGTCTCAGCTGCTGGAAGCGTTCGGATGTTGACCGCTGGGTCGGGCTGGGGAAGGCCGATAATCTGATCGGCAAAGGTTCTATGTGGCCTGCACCGGAACGGCGCATGGGTGGAGGCGACCTCAATCTGAACGGTGACATCTGGGACTCGTTGGGGAACAAGTGGACGCTGGTGTCGGCCGCCGGCATGGCCGTCTGGCTGAATGCGGATGGTACAACCGTCCCGACGACACCGGAGCTGCAGGCGAGCGGAGATCTCAATCTGTTGCCGACTCGTCTGACCCTGCCGGAGACCCTGAAGTGGTGGCCCGGCGAGATCCAGAACTACGATTCTTGGGACAACATCGCCGGCTATCCGCCTTGGCCGATCGAGGAAGTCATCGCCATCTGCCCCGAGGCCACGGGAATGATCAGCCAGTTCACGATCGGCGGTTGCTGCTATCTGAAACGCCTCGTCATCCGTGCCCCCAAGGTCGCGGGATTTGGCAGCGGCAGCAAATGGGGGTTCGCCTGGACAGGCTCCGGGATGAGTAGTTCCAATTTCGACGAGTGGGATCTCAGCGGGGTCACGAACGTGTCAGACAATGCGTTCAACGGGGCGAACGATTATTTGATCCCCGGTACGCTCTGCCTGCCGAACGTGGCGACGGTTGGCACGAATGCATTTAACCGACTCACAAAGGTGACGGGCCTTGTGTTGGGCACGAACGGCCTTTCGCTCACCTCAATCGGCGACACGGCCTTCAAAGGGACAACGTCCCTCAAGACGTTGACCTTGGGTACGCGTCGCCTGACCCTGGGTTC
>CAZECJ010000357.1:0-1512 GCA_964510645.1 uncultured Verrucomicrobiota bacterium
GAAGTCCCGAACATCCCCAATTTTCTTGCAAATTGTACTGTCCCCCATCCGTGTTGACACAAGTCTGTCCCTGAAAAGGTCCGTAGTCAACGACATGGTATAGTCTCATGCTACCTCTGTGAGCGGGATGCCCAGGTTGGCGCATCGTCGCTCTTCGGGAGTTTGCCAGTTCAGTGCCTGATGCGGCCGCTTGTGGTTGTATACAAGCCGCCAGGCGTCCACAGCCTTACGCAGTTCATCGATGGACTTCCAGTCGCGGGTCCAGATCAGCTCTTCCTTCATGGTCCTGATGACCCGCTCGGCGACTGCGTTACCGGTCGGTCTGCCGACAGGCGCAAAGGTGTGCTTCAAGCCCCAGGTCTGCGTCAGAGCAAAACAATCGCCGCCGGTATACACGGAGCCGTGGTCGGTGCGTAGTTCCATGGCATCCGGCACGCGTCCGGGACTGCCAAATTCAGTCCGCAGGGCACGGACGATGGGGCGGAGGACCGCAGACGACTCCTGGCTCCTGGCGACTTCTATGTCCAGCATGGTGCGGTCACCGCAGTCGATGACCACGGTAACGCCGACGATGCCTTCCTGGTCGGTCCAGACCGTCGTAAGGTCGGACGCCCAGCGGCGGTTCGAGTCCGGGACTGTGACGTGGCCGCGACGTTCGGGTCCTTCCTGACGCTCCCATGGTGCGGCGAAGACCAGCCCGAGTCGTTTCATCATCGCCCAGACGCGTTTCCTGGACGCAAGGATGTTTCGGTCGGGCCTTCTCAAGGCGGCCCAAACCTTCAGGACTCCCCAGCCAGGATTGTCCGCGATGACGGCGCGGATGCCGGCCTCAAGCTCGGTTGCCGAGGCCCATGGTCCCTGCCTTTCCTTGCGCGGGCGCAACTGCACCACGCGCGGATTGAGCGCCTCGTAGTAAGCCTGCCTGGACAGCCCGAAGGCCGTGCACATCTGCCGCACCGTCGCCTTGCCCCGGGAAGTCTCGCGGCTTATCTGTGCGACTTCCCGGGCCGTATAGGGCGGTCGTCCAACGCCCGTTGCACAAGCTCGTGCCGGATCGCCAGGTCCGCGAAGGCCCGCTCAAGGCTCTTAAGCTTCTTCTCCAGGTCGGACTCGCGTGACGACCGCCCCGCTCCTTGAAGCATCGCTGCAGCGACCGCTTCCATCGCCAGCGCCCGCCACTTCTCGATTACCTCGGGTCGCACCCCAAAACGCGCTGCCAACTGGTCAACCGTCGCCTTGCCCGACAGCAAGTCCATCACCGCCGCCGTACGGTCCTCCGCTGACCTGCGTCCGGGCCGGCCGCGCCAGGTCACAACCCCCGGCTCCTCCGCTTCACTACGCTCCGCTCCGGACACGGGGGCTTCTTCGTCCATCCTCTTTCCCATAGCCCTACGTCCTGCTCTTGCCCTCGCCATCATACTCCTCCATACGGGACATTATCCCGCTGCAAAAGTGTCAACCTTGTTTGGGGGGACAAGACAAAAAACAGCCACAATAATTAGCACCAGGCCT
>CAZECJ010000358.1:0-1512 GCA_964510645.1 uncultured Verrucomicrobiota bacterium
TTTCTGCTCCAACTTCAAAATCTTCCTTATATTCAGGAGTTAAATTCGGGTCATAAGATACGTCAGGTGTATACATATATGATTGTCCCATAAATGGTCCTCCCAATTCATATACATCGTAAACCATATAAGGATCAGCATCCATACCTACTTTACCCCAGCTTGCTCTTACCTTACCAAAGCTTAAAATATCACTGTCAATTCCAAATGCATCGGTGAAAATAAATGATGCATCTACTGCAGGATAGAAATATGAATTATTTGCTTTAGGCAGTGTTGAAGACCAGTCATTTCTACCTCTTAATGTCAAGAATGCATAATCTTTATAGTTAACGGTTAACTCACCAAGCAAACCTGCCAAACGTCTTCTTGTAAAATTTCCGCCTATTGCCACAACATCTTCAGTATTGTCTATATCATAGATTCCTTCAACAATGAAACCAAAACCACGATATGCCTGACGATTTGTTTCTCTCTGGTTGTGGTTCAAACCAATCAAACCATCGATGCTTAAACCTGAAACTATTTCCTTATCGAAATTCAGAAATAACTGTGATTCAAGTTCTGTCGACTGGAACATGTCTTCAGTAATACCTCCTATACCACCAAACATTGGAGCTCTTGAACCTATGTCAATGATTTCTGAACGATCTTGAATAAATGAATTGAAACCATACTTATATGTAAGATTCAACCAACTTGTAATATCTAACTTGAGGTTTACATTTCCTGATATACGATCCATTCCTGTAATAACCTGATTATGTTTCCATGACCATAATGGATTGTCGAACTGTGGTCCGTTTGGCTGCATTGGAGCACCTGTTAACGGATTTTCATATGGATCCATAATCCATGTACGACCTAAATATAATGCACGGGCAAAAGAAGAAGCCCCATAACCATCAGATGATTGATTATTTCCAAAGATACCTCCTACCTGATCAGTAGCTGAATAGGAAAGAGATGCACCTGCTGTAAGTTTCTTCCATAACTTAATATTACCACCAACGCTTATACTTGTTCTGTTGAATTTTGAATAAGGAATATAACCGTCATTTCTTGAATCAGAAATTGTAAGATTATATGATGATTGTTCATTACTACCAGCTACGTTTACAGAATTATCGAATGATACTCCTGTTTCAAATAAGTCAGCAACATTATTAGGTTGTGCCTCATAAGCAATTTTATTGCCCCATCCAAACGCATCAGAATATCCTCCCCATGTTGGAATTGAATCCAAAGATTCAAAACTTGGTCCCCATGAACCATTGGCATTTGAATATGCAAAGGATGAACCTGGACCATATGTGTTCTGATAATCAGGCAAACTAGAAATTGTTTCAAAGTTAACAGAGCTGTTAACTGTTATTGAAAATTTCTTTGCCCTTGCACTTCCTGATTTGGTTGTAATAAGTATTACACCGTTCTTAGCCCTTGATCCATATAATGCAGCAGCAGCAGCACCCTTAAGTACTGATGTAGATTCAATATCGTTAGGGTCTAATG
>CAZECJ010000359.1:0-1508 GCA_964510645.1 uncultured Verrucomicrobiota bacterium
GTTGGTTTCCCAGGCTTCGCCAACGAGATACGCGTTCGGGTTGACGCTTGTTACGTAATCGCTGAACCAGGATAGGATTTCGATGTTGCTTTCGGGACTGCCGGAGACGTATTCCTTGACCGCGTCCAAACGGAACCCGTCCACGCCCATGTTGAGCCAGAAGGAAGCGGCGCTTTCCAGTTCCCGGCGAACCTGCTCGTTTTCCAGCGCGAGGTCGGGCATTTGATCCCAGAATTTGCCTTCGTAATACCATTCGGTATTGCCGATGCGATACCAGCCGGAAGCGCCTTTTTTATCGGTGGAGAAATGGTAATAGCCCGCATAGGCGCAGACGCCGTAGTCCGGCTTTGCGCCCGGCGCGAGGGTTTTGTAGTAGTCCACCGCCTGCAGGAACCAGGGGTGCTTGGCCGACGTATGGTTAAAGACGAAGTCGATGATGAGCCGGATGCCGCGCGCGTGGCAGGCGTCCAGCAGTGCCTGAAAATCCTCCAGCGTGCAGTAGGCCGGGTCGATGGCGGTGTAGTCCGTTATGTCGTATTTATGGTAGGTGGGCGAGGGCATAATCGGCATGAGCCAGATGCCGTTGAAGCCCAGATCGGTATCGGTTTTGTCGTCGCCGTCGTTGATATAGTCGAGTTTTTGTGTAATTCCGTTGAGATCGCCAATGCCGTCGCCGTCGCTGTCGTAAAACGAGCGGACGAAGATTTCGTAATAGGTGCGGAAGTTGTCGTCCGGAACGTTGAGCGCATGATTGTTGATTTTCTTCGCGCCGGAACACGCCGCCAGCGAAACGAGCAGGCAGAGAACCAGGAACGCCGTCAGCAGTCGTTTTGGCAAATGATGTTTCATAATCTGATTTTACACCTGTCCGGTCGTTTTGGATAGGACGGCGCGCGAATGCGGTTACCCTGCGCTTACGGCGTTACGGGGTTGAGCAAAAAGTCGTCCACCGTACCCCAGCCGCCGCCCGCGCACTTGACGTAAACGCCGACGGCCATGCTCCCGCTCTGGCAGGGAATGGATTCGATAACCGGCTGCTGCCAGCTCACCCAACCGTTGAGCACGAAGGGCGTTGTGTAAGTCACGCCGTCCGAAATGGCGTAGATGTACAGCTCCGCGCCTTCGCCAATATCGCCGCCCTGCGCGCTGATGGTGAAGCGGTAGTTGCCGGGCTTGAGGGTTTCCACGACCTGCTCGGCTTTCCACTCCACCGCGTCCGCGTTCCAGAAATGCAGGGAGAAGTTACCGTAGTGCGCGTCCATCTTTTTGTTCTGGAAGTCCGTCTGCGCGCCGGCTGCGATGGGGGTCACCGCCCACATGGAGGTGTCGGCATCCTCAAAGCTGCTGTTTTCGATATAGTTTTCATCCACGAGGTTGATGTAGCAGGTTACGGGATATCCGCCTGCCGTGCCGTTCACGGCGTATGTGCCGACCTCGGATGCGGCGATTGCCGCAAGATCCGCGTTTTCCCACACGGCAGGGACGTCCGTCAGAGTGCCGTCGTTATT
>CAZECJ010000360.1:0-1507 GCA_964510645.1 uncultured Verrucomicrobiota bacterium
TTCTTGGCATTGAAGAAACGATATCATAACGTCCAGTTGCATTTAAGAACAACATGTTTTTATATGCAAGCGATAAGTTTCCAAACGTACCAACTGTACGTGATTTCTCTTCGGAAGTATAAGCAGAGTAAACTGTTGCATTATTGATACTGTTCCATCCCGAGAAGTTATAATTTAGACCAGAAGCATAATTATACTTTTTATTTTTATCAACAATTTCGTTACCAACCATTGCATCAAAAACCAAATCGCTACTTATAGTCCAATTATAAGATGCTGTTAACAAAGAGTTTATTTCTCTTACGATATAAGCATATTCTTCGGCTTGACCAAGGCCATTTGAGTGTCCGTAACCCCAAATATCGCTATAATCGGTTGCATAAGAGTCGGTACCAATCTGGTACTTAACGTCAAGATTTTGCCCTTCGGCAAGTTTTGTAGAATATTTTAAGAAAGTACTACCAAAGAATCGTTGAGTATTTTCTAAAAACTTGTTGTTTTCAATAGCCCAATAAGCTGCATCGAAACCCGCTGTTCCACGATAATTGTTTTGAGTATAAGGATCGCCATCAACGTGAGAAGGGATGCCTGCTAAATCGTAACTTGGAGGAGCTGGAAAAACAACAGCCATAAGACCATTATTGGCTCCTGTTTGTTTCGAGATTTTTGTTGTAACAAAATTTCCTGTTCCGCCAGTTGTAAAATGATCGCTTAGTTTAATTTCTGTAGTAAGTTTTACGTTATATCTATCTAAGCCTGTTGAAGGAACAATACCTTCAGAGTTAGAATTACCAAGAGAAAACGAATAGCTTGCACCACCCAAATTTTGAGAAACATTAACAGAATTACTATTTGTATATCCTAATTGGAAAAAATCGGCTACATTATTATATGCTTGAGGTGTAGCCCAAGGATCGAGACCAGCAGCAGCACGTTGAGGAACATAATACTGGCCAGAATGTAATCCAAATTTCTGAGTATACTTGTTGTCAGTATTTCCACCATAAGTAGCGTCGTTTGCTAATTCAGCAATTACCGGTCCCCATGAAGTAGAAGCTGTAGGGTTGAATTTACCTTTTGCTCCTTGAGCATACTTGGTCTGTAAATTTGGTGTAACCGACAAGTCATCGAATGAAACACTTGTATTTAATGTTACAAGAGGTTTTCCTTTAACTTGACCTTTACCGCTTTTAGTCGTAATAATAACAACACCGTTTGAAGCACGCATACCATACAAAGCCGATGCCGCTTGCCCTTTTAGAATATTAATACTTTCGATATCATTAGGGTCAATATCCATCGAACGAGTTGCATAGTCAGAACCAGTTACTGAATTTTCTGTACTAACATCAGAAGTTGAGTTAATAGGCATCCCATCAACTACATACAACGGAGTATTATCACCTGTAAATGAACGAGCTCCACGAATAACAATTTGTGAAGATGCACCGGGCATACCAGAAGAAGCTTTAACTTCAACACCTGATACTTTACCTTGAAGTGCAGT
>CAZECJ010000361.1:0-1501 GCA_964510645.1 uncultured Verrucomicrobiota bacterium
CGTCGTTCGTGCTGGGCGGCCGGGCCATGGCCATCGTCTATACGGAGCCGTTCTTTGCTAAATTCTGCGCCGAGGCCTTCGCGGCGTCGGAAGGCCGCCCCGTGCTGATCGACAAGTTCCTCGAGGACGCCGTCGAAGTCGACGTGGATTGCATCGCCGACGGCGAGATCGAAGTCATCGGCGCCGTGATGGAGCATATCGAGAAGGCCGGCATCCATAGCGGCGACAGCGCCTGCGTGATTCCGCCGCAGGGCCTCGCCCCGGCTATCGTCGAGCGCATCCGCGCGCATACGCGGGCCTTGGCGCGCGGCTTGAACGTGCGCGGCCTGATGAATGTGCAGTACGCCGTGCAGGACGGCGAGATCTACGTCCTCGAAGTCAATCCGCGCGCATCGCGGACGGTCCCGTTCGTCAGCAAGGCGACGGGTATCCCGCTGGCGGGCTACGCCGCGCGCGTCATGGCCGGGGAAAGCCTGAAGCAGATCGGCTTCATGCAGGAAGTCGTCCTGCGCCACGTGGCGGTCAAGGAAGCCGTCCTGCCGTTCGCGCGCTTTCCCGGCTGCGACGTGCGCCTCACGCCGGAAATGAAGTCCACCGGCGAAGTCATGGGCATGGACCCCGATCCAGGCATGGCGTTTGTGAAGAGCCAGCAGGCCGCCGGCAATCCGCTGCCCGGCGGCGGCGGCGTGTTCATCAGCGTCTCCGGCGAACGCCCTTCCGACCGCGTGGAAATGGTGAAATGCGCCAAGGAACTGGTCGAAATGGGCTACGGCATCTGGGCCACCTGCGGCACCGCCACCTTGCTGCGCGAGTCGGGCGTGGCGGCGCGCGCCGCGTTCGCGATCTCCGAAGGTCGGCCGCACGTGCTGGATCTGGTGCTCGACGACGCGGTCGGCTGGATCGTCAACGTGCCCTCCGGCTGCCAGCCGCAGCTCGACGAAGTCAAGATGCGCACCGAAGCCGTGCGCCGCGGCATTCCGATGACGACGACCATCCGCGGCCTGCGCGCCGCGCTCGACGGCCTCAAGACCTTGCGCCGCCACGCGGAATTCGAAGTGCTTTCCCTGCAGGAGTACAACCGGGCCACGGTTCGGAAAGGGGGGCGGAAGTCATGATCGGTTTTTCGGAAAACTGGGCCGCGCGGAGGGAAAAGAAAGCGTTCCTGGCGCTGGCGGACGGCACCGTGATCCGGGGCTGGTCGTGCGGGGCGGCCGCCGACCGCCTCGGCGAAGTCGTGTTCAACACCGGCATGACCGGCTACGAGGAAATCCTGACCGATCCGTCCTACGCCGGGCAGCTCGTCACGCTGACCATGCCGGAAATCGGCAACACCGGCTTCAACCGCGAAGATCACGAATCCGCGGCCATCCACGCGTCTGGCCTGATCGTGCGCGAATGGAATCCGCCCTCCAACTGGCGCTCGGAAGAAACCCTCGAAGCGGCGCTGAACCGCTGGAACGTGCCCGCGCTGGCGGGCATCGACACGCGCGCCTTGACCCTC